>DASQUD010000253.1:0-9397 GCA_035641455.1 Propionibacteriaceae bacterium
CTACGAGCAGAATCCCCGTCGACATGCGCAGCGGCGTGACGATCTCATAGCCGCTATTCCCGCCGTTCTCGCGATAGCGCACCACAAATTGATGATCGGCGTCGAACGTACCTCGTGCTTCGACTCGCTGCCACTGGTCCGTCTCGGTGATCGTCCTCGTGAAGACGTCCTCCGCAGGGCGAACGGGCGCCTGTTCGTTGGCGATCGTCGCGGCATTGCGCTCGCGACGCTCACTCAGACGGTCGAGCTGCCAGTCGCCCAAACTGACAAAGACCGTGGCAATGATGGCGACAAAGACGATGAGCAGGACCCAACGCACCCAGAAGCGGCGCATCCCGTCAGGCTAGCTCCCGGCCCTGCCCCCCTCAGGTTGATCGCTGCGCAGCAGCGCTGCGGCCTTGGCAGCGGCGGCATCGAGACTGGCACCGCGTCCCACGGCCACGCCGACCAAGAATGTTGTCAGCGGAGCGGAGACTCGCGTGACGTTGTGGGCCGAGTCGCGGGCCAGGTCGAGCAACGTGTGGATGGTCTCACCGGTGAACCGAAGATCGTCGATCTCCAGTTCGGTTGCGCACGTGGCCAGCCAGGTGTCGAGGTCCATCGCTGTCGGTCTCCCTCTCCGGAGCGTGTCAGGATATTGTGCATGGGCCGAGTGACCCGGAGGCACCCGGTGCAACGCTTCGAGCCGGGCAGTCCCCATCGCCGGATGGAAACGCTCGCCGTGGAGGAGCCGCTGGAAATCCGGATCAACGGCGAGTCGTTTCTGGTCACCATGCGTACGCCTGGCGACGACATCGACCTCGTGCACGGCCTCATGTTCAGCGAAACAGTGGTCCGGCGGCGGTCCGACGTGGCGGGTGCCCGATACTGCGACGGTGCCGGCATGGACGGACTGAACTCCTATAACGTGCTGGACGTGCGGTTGGCCGGCCACGTTCTTCCCCCACTTCCGGAGGTCCAACGCAAGGTGCTCACCACAAGCGCCTGCGGAATCTGCGGGACCACGACGACCGAGCAGGTGCTCCGTGCATCAGGATTTCCGCTGCCGACCGGGCTCACGATTGGCGCGGACGTTGTTCTCGATGCCCCGGACCACCTCCGCCTGCGCCAGCGGGGATTCGATCAGACTGGCGGGCTGCACGCTGCCGGACTGATGAGCGTGGACGGTGATCTGGTCTGCGTGCGGGAAGACGTCGGTCGGCACAACGCCGTGGACAAGGTCGTCGGCTGGGCTGTGCGTGAGGACCGCCTACCGCTGGCCAACTCGATCTTGGTCGTTTCCGGCCGGGCATCGTTCGAACTGACGCAGAAGGCGGTGCTGGCCGGCATACCGGTGCTGGCGGCGGTTTCGGCGCCGAGTTCGCTGGCCGTCGAGCTGGCCCAGCAAGCCGGCCTGACGTTGGTCGGTTTTGTGCGCGGTCGGACCATGAACATCTACACACATCCCGAACGCGTCCGATACTCACCCGGCGACGCGTCGACCTAAACTGCCCGGATGACCACCTTGTTGCCCATGCCGCGGTGGAGGAACGCCGACACGGCGCTCTCAGCAACGACCAGTGGTCGTCCTCGAGCTCTCAGTGACGCCTACGGGCGGGTGGCGACCGACCTGCGGGTCTCCCTGACCGACCGTTGCAACCTGCGGTGCAGCTATTGCATGCCAGCGGAGGGACTGGAGTGGCTGCCGGCCGCGGAGGTGCTCACCGATGCCGAGATCCTTCGGCTGGTCGGCATCGGCGTACGGATGCTCGGCATCACCACAGTCCGGCTGACCGGTGGGGAGCCGTTGCTACGCAAGAACCTCGAAGCCCTCGTTGCCGGGCTCGCGAAGCTGCACCCCCGGCCTTCACTGGCCTTGACGACCAACGGAATCGGTTTGGCCAAGCGGGCGGACGACCTGGCTGCCGCAGGACTCAACCGGATCAACATCTCTCTGGACACCTTGGAACCCGCCACCTTTTCGCGCTTGGCCCGTCGACCGCGACTGCCGGACGTGCTCGCCGGCGTAGCTGCCGCCCGGCACGCTGGCCTCGAG
Source organism: Propionibacteriaceae bacterium (assembly GCA_035641455.1). Classification (GTDB taxonomy): domain Bacteria; phylum Actinomycetota; class Actinomycetes; order Propionibacteriales; family Propionibacteriaceae; genus Microlunatus. The sequence continues at coordinate 2,036 of DASQUD010000253.1, forward strand.
CCAGTGAAGATCAACACTGTGCTGATGCGTGGCATCAATGATCACGAGGCCTACGACCTGCTGTCCTGGGCCATGGCGGAGAATGTTCAGCTGCGTTTCATCGAGCAGATGCCGCTGGACGCTCAGCATGCCTGGCAGCGGAGCGAGATGGTGACTGCCGACGAGATACGCACGTTGCTGAGCCAGCACGTGCGCCTCGAGGAAGACCCGGATCAGGTCATCTCACGCGGTAGCGCACCAGCCGAGCTGTTCCGTGTTGCCGGAACCGACTACTCGGTAGGCATCATCGCTGCGGTGTCGAAACCCTTCTGCGGGTCCTGTGATCGGGTAAGGCTGACCTCGGACGGACAGCTGCGCAACTGCCTCTTCTCCCGTGCCGAGTCCGATCTGCGCACCCCCTTGCGCGCCGGCGCGCGCGATGACGAGCTGGCCGATCAGTGGGTGGCGGCGGTGGCCGGCAAACGCCCCGGTCATGGCATCAACGACCCGTCCTTCCTGCAGCCGGAGCGATCGATGTCAGCGATCGGGGGCTAGCAGCTCCACCTCGCGCAAGAAGCCTCGAGCAGCCAGGAAGCTGCTCAGGGATTCGCGGTGGTCGTCGCAGGCCAACCAGTGCTTTCGCCGTTCAGCGGGATGGATCTTGGGATTGTTCCACCGGACGTCGAATGTGGCGACCTTCTGGCAGCCCCGGGCCGAACAGGTCAAATCCCCCTCGTCGGCGATGCCCTCAGGCAACGCGACCGTCTCGTGCGTCGCTCTGGACCGAATCGCCGGCAATCACGTCGGCTTCGGTCGGCGGTTCGGGTCCACTGGTCAGTTGGGGTGCGTCGCTGCCCGGGGCCTCCATGCCCGAAGTCCAGCGGGAAGTCGAGCGCCGATTCGCCTGATTGGCGATCACGACCGCGATCAGGGGCAGGAAGACCGCACAAGCGAACAAGATCCAGCGGACGACCCCGGAAACGAAGATCATGCTGATGAAGCAGGCCGTGCGGAAGGCCATGGTGTAGGTATATCGCCGGACTCGGGACGACATCTCCGCGCTGGCGCTGGAGCGGGCATCGGTGATCACCAGCGTCTGTGACCGCTGCCCCTGACCCTTGCTCGAAACTTGCGCACTGCCCGCCACCTCGCCAGCCTACGCCTCATCGCGAGGCATGATCGGACTCGATAGCGTGACCTTCGTGACTGCATCCAGCACCAACCTTGGCGACGAAATTTATGGGGGAAGTGCGTCACGAGTCGCCTTGGTCACAGGCGGCGGCAAGGGCATAGGACGGGGGATAGCGGAGCGGTTGGTCAGTGCAGGCCACCGCGTGGCGGCTACCTACCGCAGCGGTGAGGTCCCCCCGGGCGTGCTGGGTGTGCGGTGTGACGTGACCGATCCGGAGCAGGTCGAAGCGGCGTTCCGTGAGGTCGAGGCCGAGCTCGGGCCGGTCGACATCCTGGTGGCCAACGCGGGCATCACCCGCGACACCCTCATGATGCGGATGTCCGATGCGGACTGGGACGCCGTGATCGCCACCAACCTCACTGGGGCGTTCCGCGTGGCGCGACGCGCTGCCCGGCCAATGATCAAGAAGCGCTTCGGCCGGATCCTCTTCATCTCTTCAGTGGTGGGTTTACTCGGATCGGCCGGCCAGGTGAACTACGCCGCGTCGAAGTCCGGCCTGGTGGGCTTGGCCCGCTCGCTGGCTCGGGAACTAGGATCGCGCGGGGTCACCGCGAACGTGGTCGCCCCGGGATTCATCGAGACCGATATGACGGCTGAGCTTGGGGAGGAGCTGACCACGAAGTATGAGGCCCAGATCCCGCTGGGTCGGCTGGGCCAGGTCGACGATGTGGCCAGCGCGATCGCGTTTCTGGCCAGTGATGGGGCCGGCTACATCACCGGCGCGCTGATCCCCGTTGACGGCGGCCTTGGCATGGGTCACTGAGAGGAGTGCGAGTGGGAATTCTGCAGGGCAAGAGCGTTCTGGTGGCGGGGGTCACGCTGGATACGTCCATTGGCTTCCACGTCGCCCGGATCGCTCAGGCCGAGGGCGCCAAGGTGATCGTCTCGAACTTCGGGCGGGCGATGAGTCTCACCGGGCGGGTGATCAAGAAGCTCGACCCAGTGCCAGCCCTGCTGGAGGTCGACGTGACGAACGATGATCATCTGGCCGGACTGGCCGACTCCTTGGGTCAGCATGTGGACTCCCTCGACGGTCTGGTGCATTCGTTGGCCTTTGCGAATCCCGAAACCGCGCTAGGCGGAAAGTTCCTGAGCACTCCGTGGGGTGACGTGAGTACCGCCCTACAGGTGTCCGCCTATTCATTGACGTCGCTCACCATGGCCTGCCGGCCGCTGTTTTCCGACTCCGCTTCTGTGGTCGGGATGACCTTTGACGCCCGGATCTCCTGGCCGGTCTACGACTGGATGGGCGTGGCAAAGGCTGCCCTGGAAAGCACCAGCCGCTACCTCGCTCGTTATCTGGGGCCCGAGGGCGTGCGCGTGAATCTCGTGGCCGCCGGACCGCTGGAGACCTTGGCCAAGAAGGCCATCGGAGGCGCCGAGGAGTTCAACCAGGTCTGGGGGCAGCGGGCTCCCATCGGTTGGGACCCCAAGGACATGGAACCGACCGCCAAGGCGGTGGTGGCGCTGCTTAGTGACTTCTTCCCGAAGACGACGGGAGAGATGATTCACGTCGATGGGGGACTGCATTCCACCGGTGCTTGATCTCGTTCCGGTGAGGTCGGCCGGCAGCGCGCAGCCATGTCGGCGATCGACATCGCCACGCTGTTGACGATCACCGGATCGGTGTATGAGGCGGCGAAGGCCACGTCCAGATCGGTCGCGATCGGGTTGCTGCGACAGATCGAAGAGTGCCCGCAGCCAGTCGCGGTCTCTTGGCCAGTCTGGGGATCGACACCCACAGCAGCAAGACTTCACATGTGACTATCTGGTCACCTATTATGGCAGCATGGAGGAAACGGCGGACGTCTTCAGAGCTCTAGCCGATCCGACCCGCCGAGCGATCCTCGACGCGTTGTTCGAGCGCGACGGCCAGACCGCTGGTGGCCTCTGGGCGCGCTTCCCGGAGATGACCCGATTCGGTGTCAGCAAGCATCTGCGCATCCTGGAGGAGGCGAATTTGATCACCACCACCCGCCAGGGCCGGACCAAGCTGCACTTCCTCAATCCAGTGCCCATCGCTCAGATCGCACACCGCTGGATCAGCAAATATGCCGCTCCTTACGCCAGCGCCCTTGTCGATCTTGAGTCACATGTCGCCGACCATCGCAGCTAGGAGGATCGATGCCCATCACCGCGCACGTCTACCAGATCTACATCGCCGCCAGCCCTGATGAAGTCTGGTCGGCTATCACCGACTCCGCCTGGACTCGCCGCTACTTCCACGGCACCTCGTTCGTCGAGCCACCTCAAGCTGGACGGCCGTACCGCACCGTGACCGCCGATGCGCGTCCAGCCATAGATGGTGTGATCGAGGAGATGCAGCCGCCGGATGGGGGCCGGGCTGGACGATTCGTTCAGACCTGGCATGTGCTCTACGACGCCGCCATGTCCGCGGAACCGCCGGGCAGAGTGGAGTGGACCATCGAGGAGGCCGGGAACGGCCTGACCCGAGTTCGGCTCGTGCATGGCGACCTGGCGCAAAGTCCGCGCACTTGGGTGAGCGTGAAAGACGGCTGGGTATGGATCCTCGACAGCATGAAGAGCCTGTTGGAAACCGGCCGCCCGCTGCCATCAATCGACGGCGAAGGGGAGCCCAGCGACGAGATCGCTGAACCTGATTGGCATCGGGCACAAGCGGTCGAGGCGAACAACTCGCTCTGGGATCTGTTCAACAAGCCGGATCGCACCGAAGACGACAACGAGGACATGCTTCGCCGCGCCTACGCGGCGGCTTATCACTGGCAACGCGCCCGGGGAGCCAAGCCGGAGAACGCTGCCAGGGCCCACTACATGATCTCCAAGGCGCTGCTGCTCAGCGATCAGCCGGAGGCGGCCCTCCGCTCCGCCGACAAATGCCTCGCCGTATGCCGTGCGAACGCGCTGACTGATTTCGATCTGGCCTACGCGCAGGAGGCGCGTGCCCGGGCGTTACGAGCGATTGGGGACGCGGCGGAAGCCGCCGCCGCGTGGACCGCAGCCACGTTAGTGCCCATCGCCGACCCCGAGGACCGGAGGCTTCTCGAGGCCGACTTCGCCGACTACTGAACATCTTCCTCACGCTGAGGTGAGCTCTTGCCGTTGAGCCATGTCACGGTGGCGCACAACGCGTCACCAGCCGTCTCACGCACCCGCCGGAGCTCGCGTTCTCGCTGGGTCACCTCGAACGAGGAGATACTGCGACCGTCATTTCGCAGCGCTTCGTCGCAGGCGGTGATCAGCCGAAGTGCTCGAGCGACCGTAGCCCGCTCCCGACCGCCATATCCAGGGGGAAGGTGTGGCTCCGCACTCTGCCGTGGCCGGTGCCCGACGGCCACATCAAGGCGTTGCAATGTGTGGCCAGCGGACAAGATCGCCTCATTGAAGGCTCTCTCCGCCTCGTACGGCGTCGGTGGAGACAGGGGTCTGGCTCCGGCGAAAGCACGCCACTGCACCGCCTGCCCCAACCGAAACGGGATCAGCGCAACGCCCCGCGTCGCTCCAACCACCGCTTGGCCGACGTTCAGCGCCGCTCGGTTGAGCTGTTCCGGACCCCGTAGCGGGCCAAGGGCTCCGGGAACCGGCAGCACCAGCAGCCAGCGCTCAGGCTCGGCGACGATCAGCTGCGGAAGCGCCAGCTCGAGCCGCGTCGCGTTCAGCGGGTCGAGGTCAAGAGCGTCGTCGGGATCGACGACGTGGTGAGCGACATCGTTGCTCATGATCGCGGTCAGGGCATCGTCGAGGCTCTGGGCCTGGTGGATCACCGCGTTCAGATTGGCAGCCATCGCCAGCGACGGCGAGGCCGGCACGAGCGGTGACTGCATCGCCCCACCGTACGGTAGCTCGCCTGTAGGTTTCTCCTCATGGCGTCCGTGGTTGACCTGGCCGGAGTCACCATCGTTCGCGGTGGGTCGACGCTGGTTGACGATGTCACGTGGCGGATTGACGAGTCCGACCGCTGGGTCGTGATCGGCCCCAACGGTGCCGGCAAGACGACCCTGCTTCAGGTCCTGGCCGCTCAAATCCACCCGACCAGTGGGGTTGCCGGCTTGCTCGGGGAGGTGCTCGGCACCGTCGACGTCTTCGAGCTCCGCCCTCGGATCGGGCTGACTTCTGCGGCGCTCGCCGAACGCATTCCCCGCGGGGAGCGGGTGCAGGACGTCGTGGTTTCGGCGTCCTACGCCGTGGTCGGACGCTGGCATGAGGAGTACGACGGACTTGATCATGAGCGCGCCATGGAGCTGCTGGCGCAATTGCGAATCGACGCGCTGGCCGACCGGACGTTCGGGACGCTCAGCGAAGGCGAGCGCAAGCGCGTGCAGATCGCACGGGCGCTGATGACGGACCCAGAGCTGTTACTGCTCGACGAGCCGGCGGCAGGACTCGACCTGGCCGGGCGGGAGGCGCTCGTCCGGACCTTGAGCGAACTGGCGCTCGACCCCTACGCGCCGGCGTCGGTGTTGGTCACCCACCATGTGGAAGAGATTCCCGACGGCATCACCCACGCCCTGCTGATGCGGAGTGGACGGGTCATTGCCGCCGGCGAGCTGCGGGACACCCTGACTTCGGACCATCTGTCGGCGACGTTCGAGTTGCCGCTGAATCTGGAGGAGTCCGGGGGCCGGTGGGTCGCCCGAGCCATCTGAGCGTGAACGCAATTCCGGCCCCCCGGTCGGCCGCTTGCTGCGGACTGCTGAGGAATCTGGCCTCAGCATGATCCGAGGGAGACTCCTCGGCCGATCTGGCACCATTGAAGGAGGGTGGGTACACCGTGGGAGAGAACTTGACCGACTGGCTCGGTGAGAACAGCTGGGCGATCTGGCTGAGCCTTGCCTTCCTGCTGGCGGTTGCGGAAGTTTTGTCCCTCGACCTGGTGCTGATCATGCTTGCCGTCGGTGCCCTCGCCGGTGCAGGTGTCGCAGTCCTCACACCCGGCCTGTGGTGGTTGCAGATCCTGACCGCTGCCGCGGTGTCGGTCCTCATGCTGCTCTTGCTACGACCCACACTGCTCAGGCGAGTCCGCAACATGCCTGGTTACCGCTCGTCGACGGCCAAGCTGGTCGGTAGCAGCGGTGTCGCGGTGTCACAGATCGACCGGCACGGGGGCGAGATCAAGGTTGACGGGCAGAGCTGGACCGCACGTCCTTACATCTCCGACGTGGTGATCCAACAAGGCACGGAGATCGAGGTTTACGAAATCGACGGAGCCATCGCCGTGGTGTACCCCAAGCACGGTGCACTGCCTTAGCGGTAGTGCGCGGAGAGATAGGAAGAACGTGGACATTGCGTCATTGATCGTCGCGCTGGTCATCGCGTTGGCGGTGATCTTCTTCATTGCCAATGCAGTCCGGGTCATTCGGCAGCAGCGGGTGGGACTGGTCGAGCGGCTTGGCAAGTTCCACCGCACGCTGGAGCCAGGCCCGCATCTCGTCGTGCCAGTACTGGACAAGGTGCGGTACAACATCGACATGCGGGAGAACGTGGTCCCGTTCCCCCCGCAGGGCGTGATCACCGAAGACAACTTGATGGTCAACATTGACTCGGTCATCTACTTCCAGATCATCAATCCGGTGCGAGCCGCTTACGAGGCCCAGAACTACGTCCAGGCCATCGAGCAACTCACCATGACAACCCTCCGCAACATCATCGGCGGTCTCGATCTCGAGCAAGCCCTGACCAGCCGTGAGCAGATCAACCAGCAGTTGCGGGTCGTGCTCGACGAGGCGACCGGCAAGTGGGGGATCAAGGTCAACCGTGTGGAGCTGCGGGCCATCGAGCCGCCGGCCACGATCCGCGATGCGATGGAGAAGGGTGCGCGAGCCGAGCGCGACCGACGAGCGGCTGTGCTGCTCGCTGACGGCCAGCGGCAAGCGCAGATTCTCTCCGCCGGTGGAGAGAAGGAATCCGCGATCTTGCGGGCGCAGGGTGACCGCGAGGCGGCCGTGCTGCGCGCCCAAGCCGATCGGCAGGCGCAGATGCTCCGCGCCGAAGGCGAGGCACAGGCCATCAGTACTGTCTTCAATGCCATTCATGCCGGCCAGCCAGATCAGGCCCTGTTGGCCTATCAGTACATGCAGATGCTGCCGACGATCGCTCGCGGAGATGCGAACAAGGTCTGGATCGTGCCAAGCGAACTGAACGACGCTCTCAAGGGTTTGGGCAGCGCGGCAGGTTCTGTCAGCTCCGCGATTCCCGCCGTTGCCAAGGGCGAG
>DASQUD010000254.1:0-9503 GCA_035641455.1 Propionibacteriaceae bacterium
AGATCACGAAGCGTGGCATCGTACTGGTGGTCGAAGATCATGGGCCGCTGTACCGGAGCCCCGGTCTCTGCCGCCGACAAGAAGCAGGCATACAGGTAGGGCAGCAGCCGATAGCGAAGGCTGATCGCGCTGCGGACATAACCTTCAATAACATCGCCCCAGGCCCAGGCGTACTGATCGACGTTGCCGATCTCGGAGTGGTTGCGGCAGAACGGGGTCAGGACTCCGTACTGCATCCAGCGTAGGAACAGCTCAGCGTTGGCGTTGCCCTGGAAGCCGCCGATATCGGCGCCCACGAACGCCTGTCCCGAGATCCCGAAGCCGTTACCCATCGGAATGCTCAGCCACAAGTGATCCCAACGTGACTGGTTGTCCCCCATCCAGTTCGCCGCATAGCGTTGGATGCCCGCGAACCCTGCCCGTGACAGGACGAAAGTCCGCAGCTCCGGCATCTGCTTCCGCAGCCCGGCCGTGGTCGCCATCGCCATCAGCAGCGCGTACTGATTGCGGTAGTGCTCGTGCGAATACTGGCCACGCCCGAACAGCATTCGGATCGGTGGGATCTTGCCCGTGGCTGGCTCGTTCATGTCGTTCCAGATCCCGGCCAGTCCCGACTCGACGTGCGCCGCGTTCAGATCACCCCACCATTCGCGTGCCTCCTCGGTGGCGAAGTCGGGGAAGGCGGTGTTGCCCGGCCAGACTTGTCCGATGTAGACGTCGCCACCTTCGGTACGGCAGAAGACGTCGCGCTCCACGCCGGAGTCGAAGACCTCGTAGCCAGGGTCGTACTTGACGCCGGGATCGATGATCGTGATCACCCGGAAGCCCTGTTCCTTGAGGCGTTTGAGCATCGCCGGGGGATCGGGAAACAGGTCGGGATTCCAGGTGAAGACTCGATAGCCATCCATGTATTCAATGTCCAGCCACAAGCCGTCGCACGGGATCTGGTGCTGCCGGTGCTGCTCCGCGAGCGCCTCGACGGCCTGCTGCGTGTAGTGGAACCACCGGCATTGGTGGTACCCGAGAGACCACAGCGGTGGTGCGGCGATCCGCCCGGTCAACCAGGTGTAGGCGTTCAGAATATCCGGCATGTGTGGGCCGGCGAAGATGTACTCGGTGTACTGGCCGCCGCGGAAGCTGATCCGGTACTCGCTGGATTGCGAGAACTCATAGCTGCCCCGATACCCGTTGTCCACGAAGGATGCGGCCATTCGGCCATCGGGATAGTCCTGGTGGTAGAAGAACGGGATGCTCACGTAGTAGGGGTCATACTCGACGCTGGTCGGGTCTCCCCGCGGATCGTCGGCTGCCTTGCCGGCGATGAACTCGGCAGCCGCATCCGGATTCAGGACGTCGGCGTTGTACATGACGAAGTCGCGGCCCTTGCGGTTCTGCCGACCGGTCTTCTCGCCTAGCCCGAAGATTGCGTCTTCATGTCGGCACCGCCGACGCAGGGTGAACGCGTCGTTGAGCGTCGCATAGGGCCAGTACTGGCCGTCTTGATCAACTGCAGTCTCGATCACCACCGAGCCGTCGAGACGGTGCACGTCGAGCCGGAAGGGGTGTAGCCACAAGCTGACCACCATGGCGGACGTGCGCAGTCGCACGCGCTCCGCATCGCGCTCAACGCGGAACTTCACCGGCGTCTGCAGTGGATCAGCGCACACAGCAAAGGTGGGTGACTCGTCGAAGGTCCGTGCTCGGCTGATCTTGAACCGGACCAGATCATCGCGAATGAGATCGATGCGCAACTGCTCGTCATGCAGTTCGGCGAGCAGGCCGCGATCGGTCTCGCCGACGGAACTGACCCTCTCGAAGCGCACGTAGTGGTCGGTCTCAAGCACGCGATTCCTCCTTCGATTCAGCGATCTCGACGACGAGCGCCCGGTGATCGGAGAGCGGCATTTCCGGCGCGCTGCTCGCGACCACGCGGCCAAAATCACCCCGCAGCAGGATGTGGTCGAGCTGCCGATTCGGCGCGGCGGCCGGAAACGTTGGGCACACCGCCAGTGAGCGGTAGCCCGTTAGCCGCGCAGGTTTGGGATGGGTCATATTCATGTCGCCCATCAGCAGGACCGGGCCCGGTACGGCAGCAAGATCCCGACAGATGCGCCGCAGCTGCAACCGGCCCCAGCCGGGCACGAACGAGAGGTGCGTATTGGCGACGACGAGCGGTCCTCCCGGGGTTTCCAGGTCGCCGATCACGACTGCTCGTGGCTCCTCCTGGACCACCATGATCTTGCGCGGGCCAGGTAACCACATGGGGAACCGGCGTCGAATCTGCGGCAGCCGCAGCACCTGCCAGCTTCGGGCCGGAAATCGTGACAGCAAGGCGATCCCGTATGAGGCAACGCCCGGCACGTCGTCCTCCGTCGCTGCCATCCAGGTGGCACCCGGGGTGCCCGATAGGGCAGCCACGAAGCGATGGGAGACTGCTCCCATCGCTTCGGCCGCAACGGCGGTGAGATCAGCTCCGTGAGATCGTGGCTGCAGCCGGTCGACCTCCTGCAGCGCAAGGATGTCCGGATCTAGCAAGCCGATCGCCTCCGCGAGACGATCGAGATCCACCCGTTGGTCGCTGAGCGCGCGGCCATGCAAGATGTTGAACGAGGCGACGCGCATGGAAAGAAGGTACTCATCATCAGCATGAACAACTCGGTGGATAGCTCGACTGCCGAGGACACCGGGCTGCGGTCGGCGCTCAAGCAGTCAGCGTCAGCCCTGAAGGCCGACGGCGTGCCCTTTGCTCTCGGCGGCGGCTATGCCTTATGGGCCAGCGGTGCACCAGAGCCAGTTCACGACGTCGACATGGTCGTGCCTGAGGGCGATGTACAGGCAGCGGTGGATTCCCTCTCCGCCGCCGGCTTCCAAATCGAGCGTCCGCCAGAGGATTGGCTGTTCAAGGCATACCTGGACGATGATTTGGTGGACGTGTTGCATCGCCTGGCCGGGGTGCCGGTCGAGCGTGAGTTGATCGACACGGCGACGGAGAGGGAAATCCTGGGCGTCCGGATTCCGGTGCTGCCGCCGACTCCGATCATGATCGCCAAGCTGCTGTCGTTGTCTGAGCACTATGCCGACTTCGCCTTGCTGCTACCCCCTGTCCGCGCTGTGCGTGAACAGCTCGACTGGCCGGCGATCGCTGCTGCGGTCGAAGGGCATCCGTTCGCCGAGGCCTTCTTGGTGTTAGTAGAGCGGCTCGGAATCACCGACACCGGGGTCTCAGACTCCGATCTGTCGAGCGTGCCGGAGGAAGCCGACTAGCCTGACCGCCGTGCTCAAGATCGCCCGCGGCCATGTCGATGCCATGATCGCTCATGCTCACGCCGACCATCCCGACGAGGCCTGCGGCGTGATCATCGGGGCCGCGGCTTCGGACCAGCCGACCCGACTCGTCCAGATGATCAACGCCGATCGCTCGCCAACGTTCTTCCGCTTCGACCCCGGCGAGCAATTTCGGCTCTATCAGGAGATGGATGCGAACGACGAAGAGATCGTCGTGGTCTACCACTCCCACACCGCCACCGGGGCCTACCCCTCCCGTACTGACATCTCGCTGGCGGCGGAGCCGCAGGCTCACTATGTGCTGGTGTCCACGGCCGAGTCCGGCAACCAAGACGGACCGGTCGAATTTCGCTCGTACCGGATACTGGACGGGGTTGTGACCGAGGAAGAGATCGAGATCACGGAATAGCACCTCGGGCGCGGCACGTTGATCGAAACGTGAACTCGCGGAACGAGAAGAAGGACCCGATGTCGATAGAGGTAAGGATTCCCACGATCCTGCGCACCTTCACCGGCGGAGCGAAAGCCGTCCACGGCGACGGCGCCACCTTGCTTCAGGTGATCGACGATATCGAGGCCCGTCATCCCGGTCTGAAGGAGCGACTCGTCGAGGAGCACGGGCTGCGGCGGTTCGTCAATGTCTACGTCAACGACGAAGATGTACGCTTCGCCGGCGGGCTCCAAGCCCCCACCGCTGATGGCGACGTCGTCGTTGTCCTGCCTGCGGTCGCCGGCGGGTAAGCGGGACCTCGAATGGCGCGATACCACTCATTGGCCGATTCGGTCGGCCACACGCCGCTAGTCGGATTGCCTCGGCTGTCGCCCAGTCCGTCGGTAAGGCTGTGGGCCAAGCTGGAGGATCGCAATCCGACCGGCTCCATCAAGGACCGGGCGGCCCTGAACATGATCCGCACGGCTGAACTCGACGGCACCCTTCGACCGGGTGCGACGATCCTGGAACCGACGAGCGGCAACACCGGCATCTCGCTGGCCATGGCTGCGAAGTTGGCGGGCTACCGGCTGATCTGCGTGATGCCGGAGAACACGTCCCCGGAGCGCAAGGAGCTGCTCACCATGTGGGGAGCCGAGATTGTTTCCTCCCCGGCTGTCGGTGGCTCCAACGAGGCGGTGCGGGTCGCCAAAGAACTTGCCGCGGAGCATCCGGACTGGGTGATGCTCTACCAGTACGGAAATCCGGCCAACGCCGAGGCGCACTATCTGACCACGGCGCCCGAAATTCTCGAGGATCTTCCCGAGGTCACCCATGTCGTCGCCGGGCTCGGCACAACCGGCACTTTGATGGGGGTTGGCAGGTTCTTTGCCGACAAGAAGCCTGACGTCAAGATCATCGCCGCCGAACCACGCTACGGCGAACTCGTCTACGGGCTGCGCAATCTGGACGAAGGCTTTGTTCCCGAGCTCTACGACGCCTCCCTTGTGAGCGCCCGATTCTCGGTCGGCTCCCGGGACTCGGTTCGCCGGGTTCGGGAGTTGCTGGATCGCGAAGGCATCTTCGCCGGGCTTTCCACCGGCGCTGTCGTGCACGCCGGTCTGGCTCAGGCGTCTCGTGCGATAAGGGCCGGCGAGTTCGCGGACATCGTGTTGGTCATTGCCGACGGCGGCTGGAAATATCTCTCCACCGGTGCCTATACCGGTGACCTGGACAGCAGCGAACAGTTCCTCGATTCCCAGGTCTGGGCCTAGGCCGGCCGCCAGCGTGGGTCTCGGCCCGCGGCAGCCAGCGTGCGTTCCAGCAGAGAGGCGTCGTCCGGAACCGCGACCCTCGGCCCGAACAGACCGCGGCGCGCCTGCGGGTCGTCCGGAATCGACGACGCCAGCTGGTAGGCGGCCAGCAGGTTCGGCTCGGCCGGGGAGTAAGGCTGGCCCGTCGACACGGCAAGGTCCCAGCCGTGAACAACCAGCTCGTTGTTACCGAAGGCGGCCGTCTGGGCGGCCGGTGAAGTAACGCCACCCACCGTTGCTTCGCCGTCCCACGCACTCGACTCACGCCACGCCGCCACCAGCTCGATGAGACGATGCGGCAACTCGTCCCGCCAGTCTTGGGGCAGCCTGGCGGGCCCGGGCGGCGTGGAGGTGGTCGGTCCTTCTACCTTGTGGGCGGCATCGCGGAAGCTGACGCTCAGCCCCAGGACGTGGGCGAGCATGCCGCGCACGTCGATGCCCGGACACGGAGTTGGATCGTCCAGTTGGTCGTCGCTGATCCCGGCTGCGATACGCGCCATGTCGGCGGCCGGAGCGTCCAGGTCGAGGGTCATCTATTGCCTCCTGAATCCTCGTCGATGGCTGCCGTGGCGCCTCCTCGTCGCCACGCTACCGGCTCGCGTAGGCTGACCACCCGTGACGGCCGACACCGAAGCGCCGATCGGCATTTTCGATTCGGGATTCGGTGGACTCACCGTGGCCCGCGCGGTCATTGATCAGCTGCCTCATGAAGACATCGTTTATCTGGGGGATACCGCCCGTTCGCCGTACGGCGAGCAGCCGATCGCCAGTGTTCGCGAGTATGCGCTGGAGTGTCTTGATCATCTTGTCGACCAAGGCGTGAAGATCCTGGTGATCGCCTGCAACTCTGCTAGCGCGGCGGTCCTGCGTGATGCTCGGGAGCGGTACGCCGTGCCGGTCGTCGAGGTGATCTTGCCGGCTGCCCGCCGAGCGGTGGCCGCTACGCGGTCGGGCCGAGTGGGCGTGATCTGTACCGAGGCGACCGCCAACTCCCAGGCGTACGACGACGCCTTCGCTGCCGCTCCGCAGGTGACGCTACACACTGTCGCCTGCCCCCGCTTCGTCGGCTTCGTCGAGGCCGGCATCACGGGCGGCCCCGAGCTTTTGACCTGCGCGCGCACTTACCTGGATCCGCTCTGGGCCGCCGGCATCGACACCCTGATCTTGGGTTGCACGCATTACCCTCTGCTCACTGGCGTGATCTCTTATGTGCTTGGTGATTCCGTCAGCCTGGTATCCAGCGCCGAGGAGTGCGCCAAGGACGCGTACGCGACTCTGACTCGACTCGGACTGGCTCATGACCGGCCGCGTCATCCCAGCCATCGGTTCCTGACGACAGGGAGCCCCCAATCCTTCGAAGGCATCGGGCGCCGCCTGATGGGGGACTTGGTCGTCGACGTCGAGCAGTTCGTCTGAGGCGGGCCTGTGAAGTTCACCGTTGTCGGCAGCAGTGGATCGGTCTCCGGCCCCGACTCACCGGCGTCCTCGTATCTGGTCCAGGCACCGTACGAGCACCGCACATTCACGCTCGTTCTCGATCTTGGTCCCGGCGCTTTCGGTGCTCTCTACAAGTATCTCGATCCGTCGCGGGTGGACGCCTTTGGTTTCAGCCACCTGCATCCGGACCACTGCTTCGATCTCTGCGCCTACTTCATTGCGGCACGCTACTCACCGACGGCGCCGTGGCCGGCCCAACCCGTGTACGGACCGCCTGGCACCCGGGAGCGGATCGGGCGCGCGTACGAGGTCTTGCAGCCTGATGGCGGAGGGGAGACGGCGAGAGCGATATCGGAGCACTTCCATTACCGCGATTGGGCCGAAAGCCAACAGATCGGCCCATTCCTGGTCCGTACCGCCGAAGTAGATCACCCCGTCAGGGCGTACGCGATTCGCGTCGAGGAGACGAGTGGCGCAGGTGGTTCGCTGGTCTATTCCGGGGACACCGGCCCGTCTGATGCTCTGACCGAGTTGGCCAGCGGGGTCGACCTGCTGGTCGCTGAAGCAGCATTTCTTGAGGGGCGGAACGCACGCGGGGTCCATCTGACCGGGCGGCAAGCCGCCGAGTCCGCCTCGCGCGCCGCCGTCGGCGCGCTGGTGTTGACGCACATCCCGCCGTGGCACGATCGCGACCAGGTCAAGGCTGAGGCCTTACCGCACTACGCCGGTCCTATTGCGCTCGCAACTCCCGGTGCGACCTGGTCGATCGGGGATCCGTCGCGACGGGCGGAAGCGCTTGACGATGCCGGCCTGGGCCGGGCTCCGAAATAGGGTGAAGCAATGAGGGGTGACGGTCGCGGCAACGATCAACTTCGGGAGATTCGGTTCACCCGCGGCTGGCTGGTTCAGGCTGAAGGCTCGGTGCTGGTCGAGTACGGAGACACCCGCGTGCTCGTGGCGGCCAGCGTCACGGAGGGCGTGCCGCGCTGGCGCAAAGGAACTGGCGAAGGCTGGGTGACCAGCGAGTACGCCATGCTGCCTCGGGCGACGAACACTCGCTCGGATCGGGAGTCGGTCAAGGGCAAGATCGGTGGTCGCACGCACGAGATCAGCCGGCTTATCGGGCGAAGCCTGCGAGCGATCATCGACTATTCGGCGCTCGGTGAGAACACCATCGTCCTGGACTGCGACGTGCTCCAGGCCGACGGTGGGACGCGGACGGCATCGATCACCGGGGCTTACGTTGCCCTCGCTGACGCGGTCACCTGGTTGCGGGATCGCAATCTGCTGGCTGGTGAACCGCTCACGGGTTCGGTGGCCGCGGTCTCGGTCGGGATCGTCGCCGGTACGCCGATGCTCGACCTCTGCTATGCCGAAGACTCCGGTGCGGACACGGACATGAATGTGGTGATGAGTGGAGCCGGTGACTTCATCGAACTTCAGGGCACGGCCGAGAAGAGCCCCTTCGATCGGGTCACGCTGGACACTCTGCTCGACCTTGCGACGGTCGGTTGCGCTCAGCTCACCGAGCTGCAGCAGCAGGCGCTTCACCCATGACCACGCCGGCGCGCATCCACCACCGGGTGGTGCTTGCCACCCATAACCGCGCCAAACTTGATGAGCTTCGTCGGATTGTCTTCGGCGCCGCACCTGACATCTGGGTTGTGGGTCTAGAAGCGGTCAGGCATTACCCGGAACCACGAGAGAAGGAGCGTAGCTTCGAAGGCAATGCCATGCTCAAGGCCCGCGCGTGCAGCTTGGCGACCGGAATGCCTGCGCTGGCGGATGACTCCGGGCTCGCGGTCGACGTGCTCAACGGCATGCCGGGCGTACGTTCCGCCCGCTGGGCCGGTCCGGACGCCACCGACGACGCCAACAATGAGCTGCTGCTGCGCCAACTCTTCGATGTCGAGCCCGTCGAGCGTACGGCCAGATTCGTCTGCGCCATGGCCCTGGTGCTGCCCGACGGTGCCGAGCACGTCCGGATGGGGGAAATGACCGGGAGGCTGGCCAGCCGACCTTCGGGCCAGCTGGGGTTCGGCTACGATCCGCTGTTCGTGGCCGACGGCCAGACCATGACCAACGGTGAAATCCAGGCAGCGGCGAAGGATGCGATCAGCCATCGCGGCCACGCCGTCCGCGCTATCGTTCCTGTGCTCATCTCTGAGCTGCGCCGACTGGGCGTACGGGAGGACGCTTAAGTTGAAGACCTACCTCGAACTCCTCGACCACGTTCTGACGTCAGGCACCGAGAAGGGTGATCGAACGGGAACCGGCACGCTGAGCTGCTTCGGCTATCAGATGCGTTTTCACCTCGACGACGGATTTCCGCTACTGACCACCAAAAAACTGCACACCCGATCGATTTTCGCTGAGCTGTTGTGGTTCATCAAAGGTTGTACCAACGTCTCGTGGCTGCACGAGCAGGGCGTGACGATTTGGGACGAGTGGGCGGACGACGCCGGTGACCTAGGCCCGATCTACGGTTACCAATGGCGCTCTTGGCCATCTCCCGAGGGTGGGGGAATCGATCAGCTGGCTCGCGTGATCGCCTCCATCAAATCCAATCCTGACTCCCGCCGCCATCTGATCAGCGCCTGGAATGTCGGTGATCTTGACGAGATGGCGTTGCCGCCCTGCCATGTGCTCTTCCAGTTCTACGTGGCCGACAACCGGTTGTCGTGCCAGCTCTACCAGAGGTCGGCCGATGTCTTCTTGGGCGTGCCGTTCAACATCGCGTCGTACGCGCTGTTGACGCACATGATCGCCCAGATCTGCGGTTTGGGCGTCGGCGACTTCGTCCACACCCTGGGCGATGCGCACCTGTATCGCAATCACATTGATCAGGCCAAGCTGCAGCTCACCCGGGAGCCCCGCGCGCTGCCCAAGCTGATCTTGAATCCACTGGTCGAGGAGATCGACGACTTCACGCTGGACGACATCTCCCTCGAGGCCTACGATCCCCATCCGGGTATTCGAGCCCCGATTGCGGTCTGAGAGCCGATGATCGTCGGTATCGCGGCCGTTGCGCGCAACGG
>DASQUD010000255.1:0-7569 GCA_035641455.1 Propionibacteriaceae bacterium
CTCGGGCTTGAACGCCTGCCTCACCACGCCCATCACCGCGTTGCGTTTGGTCTCCGCGTCGAGCGTCTGGTCAGCCAGGTACTGCGAGCCCAGGTTGGAGGTCAAGATCAAGATCGCGTTGCGGAAGTCGACCGTACGGCCCTGGCCGTCGGTGAGCCGGCCATCATCCAGGACCTGGAGCAGGATATCGAAGACCTCGCTGTGAGCCTTTTCGACTTCGTCAAGCAGCACCACCGCGTACGGACGGCGCCGAACCGCCTCCGTGAGCTGACCGCCCTCTTCGTAACCGATGTAGCCCGGGGGCGCACCGACCAGCCGGGCAACCGAGTGCTTCTCGGAATACTCGCTCATGTCGATCCGGACCATGGCGTGATCGTCGTCGAACAAGAACTCGGCCAGCGACTTCGCCAGCTCCGTCTTGCCCACACCGGTGGGGCCGAGGAAGAGGAAGGAGCCGGTCGGGCGGTTGGGATCGGAAATACCGGCCCGGGACCGCCGCACCGCATCCGACACCGCACGTACGGCTCGCTGCTGCCCGATCAGCCGCTCACCAATCCGCTCCTCCATCGACAGCAGCTTTTCGGTCTCCCCCTGCAGCAGCCGACCCACCGGAATGCCGGTCCAGTTGGACACCACTTCGGCGACGTCGTTCGGACCGACTTGTTCGGAAACCATGGACGGCAGCTCGCTTTCGGCCTCATCTGCCTCCTGGAGCTCCTTCTCCAGCGCCGGGATCTCACCGTAGGAGATCTCGCTGGCACGCACCAAGTCGCCCTCGCGAAGAGCTCGATCGGCTACAACCCGCAGTTCGTCGATCTGCTTCTTCAGCTCACCAACCCGGTTGAGCCCCTGCTTCTCGGCCTCCCAGCGGGCCTCGAGCGCCCGAAGCTCCTCTTCGGCGTTGGCAAGCTCCTCGTCAAGCCGGTGCAGGCGGTCGACACTGCCGGGGTCGGACTCCTTCTCCAACGCAAACCGCTGCATCTTCATCCGCTCGACCGTACGGCGCAGGGCGTCGATCTCCTCGGGCGAGGAGTCGATCTCCATCCGTAGCCGGGACGCCGCCTCATCCACCAGGTCGATCGCCTTGTCGGGCAGCTGCCGAGAGGTGATGTAGCGGTGCGAGAGGGTGGCGGCGGCGACCAGAGCCGCATCGGTGATGACGACCTTGTGGTGAGCTTCATACCGCTCCCGCAGCCCACGCAGGATCGCGATGGTGTCCTCGACGCTCGGCTCGCCGACGAAGACCTGTTGGAAGCGACGCTCCAGCGCCGGATCCTTTTCAATTCGTTCGCGGTACTCGTCCAGCGTGGTGGCGCCGATCATCCGCAGTTCCCCGCGCGCCAACATCGGCTTGAGCATGTTGCCGGCGTCCATGGCACCCTCGCCGGTGGCACCGGCGCCGACGACCGTGTGCAGCTCGTCGATGAAGGTGACGATCTGGCCCTCGGCGTCGCGGATCTCGTTCAGCACGGCCTTGAGCCGCTCCTCGAACTCGCCACGGTACTTGGCGCCAGCCACCATCGAGGCCAGGTCCAGCGCGACAAGTCGGCGGTTCTTCAGCGAATCGGGCACGTCGCCGGCAACCAGCCGTTGGGCCAGGCCCTCCACCACGGCGGTCTTGCCAACGCCAGGTTCGCCGATCAACACGGGGTTGTTCTTGGTCCGCCGAGCGAGCACCTGCACGACGCGGCGGATCTCGGTGTCGCGGCCGATCACCGGGTCGAGCTTGCCCTCGCGGGCGGAGGCGGTGAGGTCAACGCCGTACTGATCAAGGGCTGAGGACGTGCCCTCCGCTTCGGCGCTGGTGACCCTCTTGTTGCCGCGAGCGGCGTTGAAGGCGTTGGTCAATGCATCGGGTGTGATCTTAAGATCACGCAGGATCTTCTTCGCGTCAGACTCCACCGCGGCCAGCGAGATGAGCAGGTGCTCGGTGGCCACGAACGAGTCCCCGAGTTGCTGGGCTCGGTTCTCGGCATCGGCGAGGACGCGCGAGAACGAGCCCGAGAGTGCCGGCTGGCTGACCGACGAGCCACTGGCGGCGGGCAGCTTGGCGATGGCACCTTGAGCGGCCGCTTGGACGACGGCCGGGTCGGCTCCCACCGCAGTGATCAATGGCGCAACGGTGTTGCCGGGGGTGAGCAGCAATGCGTGCAGCAAGTGGGACGGCTCGGCATTCGGGTTGCCGGAGGTCAGAGCGGTACGGAGCGCGGTCGAGACCGCGTCCCGGCTCTTCGTTGTGAGCTTGTTGGTGTCCATGTGTCCTCTGAGTTAAGACTTGAGTACGTCTCACTCAACTATGCGCTGACTTGCCTGTCGATGCAAGCCAAAGTTGAGTGTCGTAGACTCAACTTTGCGAGAAGCTCCACTATTCCGACAACGAGCAATCCGCTCAAGGCTGTGAAAGCATCAGTGAGATTCGGCCAGCACCTGCCGGATCGTCGCAGCGAAGCCGCCAGGGTCACCCAAGAAACCGGCATGGTCGCCGGGAAAGATAGTGACAGTCGCTCCGAGCCGTTGGGCCAGCAGCTCGCTGGAGCGCTGCGGAATCTCGCCGCCGGAGGCCGCACCCACAGCGACAACGACCCGTGGGCCACCCGAGCGGAGGACGTCGATCTTCGGCTCGTAGCGCAGAAACGGCTTCAGCATGCGGAGCAGGAACAGTTCGTCGTCGGACTGCTGTTTTTCCGAGCGCTCCGGCACCACCTCGACGCCACCCACATCGTCGCCGCTCTGACTCTCGGGGTCATCACTCGGGGAACCTGCGGGCGGCCACGCGGCGGGCGGTACTCCGGCCTTGGTCACCGGCCCACGGTGCATCACGAGGGAGACGAACTTGCCGAACGCCGCGCCCCGCCCTACCTCGTGGTAGGCATCCTCGATGTCGTCGACCGCGGCGCGCACGTGCGGAACGTCGGGCAGCAGCTCGGGAAGCGGCGGCTCGTGCGCGATAAGGGTGCCGACCTTGTCGGGATTGTCAGCGGCCAGGGCTAACCCGGCTACGGCACCACCGCTGGTGCCGAACACGTCGGCCTTACCGCCGCCGACCGCGTCGACGAGGTGAGCCAGATCCATCGCCTCAACCTCTGGCGTTATGTCTTGTGTCCGATTGGTTGTCGTACTGGCGCCCAGACCGTGTGGGTCGTACGTCACCACGGTGTGGTATTCAGCGAGTAGGTCCGCCAGCGGTCCGAACGGACCACTGGTCATCGGCTGACCGATCACTAACAGGAGTGGGCCGGATCCGCGGACCTCGTAGTACAGACGTCCATCCCCGACATCCAGATGGTGTGAACTGGGTTGCGTCTTCATCGTGCCCTCTCGTTTCGTACGGCGGAACAGACGGATAGACCTGCCGACGAGCGCGAACTCATCGCCGCACGCTGCACCTGGCAGGTCAGGAGGCTTACTCGGCGCCACGCTGGACGCCGAGGGTGGCAATCAAATCTTCGTGCAGCTCCATCCACACGGTGTGGCACGAGTCCGCTGTCGGGCGGTTGACCCAGGAGAGCTCCCCTTCTCCTACACGTTTGAGGGCAGCTGCGAAACGCTCGTCATACCCGCGGAAGCGGGCTAGTCGATCACCCAGTTGGAGGCACAGGGATCTCAGTTCGCCGCTCAGGTCCGACAGCGTGTTCAGCACCCGCTCGTCCCATGTCCTATCCGTATGGTCGTTGACGGCGAGCGGGTCGCTGCCGCGGGGCCGTAACTGCCAGTCCGTACAGGCGCGCATGAGTCGTCCGTTGGAAGGGAGAAATTCCCCGTACGCGCGGTTGACGCTCGACCTGAAGCCGGTCGAGGCGAGTTCGTCGGCCAGCTGACGGACGTTCTCGGCCCGGCCGGCCTCGGTCAGGGTCCAGCCACCCGTACCGGCGAACTCAACCTTGGTGATCCAGCCGAACGCCTGGAAATCAAGCAGACACTCGGTTGCGACAGTCCGCTGGAGGCCGAATCGCGTGGCAACCTCGTCGTCATCCGCCATGCCCTTGAGACGTACGGCGTGCAGCGTCAACAATTCCGCTGTCGATTGGACAGGCAGCGTCACGGATGGCCTCCCACGTCAGCGAGTGTAAGGACGAGTCGACGCGCTCAGTAGTCATCTCGGCACCTGCGCGCCCGGCGGCGCTGTGTTGGCCCTGAGCCCTGTGGAATGGTGCCTCCATGTTGTCCGATGACGCGGCCACCATCGCTCGGGCGTACTGCGGTGGCGCCCCAGTCCAGGACATGGTGGTCGCCGCTCGGGGCGAGCAAGGCCGCGTCTGGCGGCTGGTCACCGGCGCAGGGATCTTCGCGGTCAAGGATCTCGTCGTACGTCAACTGCCGGCTGATGCTGCCGCGGACGTCGGATACCAGGAGGCGGTCCTAGCGACAAGGACGCTCCAGATTCCCCGACCGGTACGCACAGCTGCCGGCGACGTGCTGCTCGATGTCGCCGGCCACCAGGTGCGGGTCTACGAATGGGTCGATCTGCTCCCGACGGATACGGCCCTGGAACCGGCGTTGATCGGCGCCACCCTCGCGGCGGTTCACCGAATTCGGCACGAGCCAGCTGGACCGCTGCACTGGTGGTA
Organism: Propionibacteriaceae bacterium; assembly: GCA_035641455.1. Taxonomy (GTDB): domain Bacteria; phylum Actinomycetota; class Actinomycetes; order Propionibacteriales; family Propionibacteriaceae; genus Microlunatus. The sequence continues at coordinate 4,569 of DASQUD010000255.1, forward strand.
CACCGATCCCGTTGGTGCCGAGCGCTGGACGCTGCTGCTCGCGGCGGCCAAAGCGGCGCAAGCACCGTTCGTCGAGGCCTTGGAGCTGGAGATCCCGCACTTGTTGAGACTGGAAGCGCTGCTCGAGACGCCGAGGAACCTACAGAACTGTCACCGTGACTTGTGGGCCGACAACATCCTCCCCACGCCGGGCGGCGGGGTCTGTGTCATCGACTGGGAGAACTGCGGTCTCGCCGATCCAGCACAGGAGATACCGATGGTCCTCCTTGACTTCGGCGTCGGCGATCCGCTCCGGACTGCCGAGCTCTATCGAAGCTATGAGGATGCGGGCGGGCCGGCTCGAATCCGGGGATTGGCGGCGTTCACCATGGTGATCGCCCAATTCGGGCACTTCTGGGAGGCCGCCGTGGAGCACTACCTGAGGCCTCACGCTGCCGACGAGGACCGGGCCCACAGCCTGGAGCGGATAGCTGAGCTGCTCACCATGCCGCTCCGCGTCAAGCATCTCGAGCAAATGCTGGACATCATCGAAGCAGCGCACTGACCGGAAGGATGAGCCGACGACAAGGCCCATGCGCGACCGGTCAGGGCAGCGGGCGCCCCGGCAGAGCGAGCGGTGGTCGCCGGCCGCGACGGCCAAGGTGCACTCCTCCGGTCGGATCTGCCGTGAACACCCGACCCTCAGAAACGGACTGCACGGCGGCCAGCAGCGACGTCAGATGCTCCAGCCGGCTTCGCAGTTCGTCGATGTCGTCCTGCATGGACAAGATCCTGCGGATTCCTTCCAGGTTGATGCCCTCGTCCTGGCTGAGCCGCTGGATCAGTCGCAGCCGGGCGATGTCGCGCGCCGAATAACGGCGGCCGCGCTTCGCGGTCCGGCGCGGCGACACCAGCCCCATCCGGTCGTACGTACGCAGTGTCTGCGGGTGCATCGCGGCCAGCTGTGCAGCCACTGAGATGACGAACACCGGCGCATCGTTGTCGATCGGCTGGGGCAGCTCGGACGCTGAAGACCGCAGATTTTGCATCGATCCACGGCCCCCTACTCGCCAGCGATGAGTTCAGTACTCATGAGAGTGTGAAGAGCTGCGCTCGAGGGTCGGCTGATCCGACGGCCTCGGCATAGTTGGCCAGCGCCTGCTTGGCCTGATCGTTGAGGGCCGCCGGTACGAGGACCTCGATCGTCACCAGCAAATCCCCCCTCAAGCCGTCACGCTTGGCCACTCCCTTGCCGCGGACCCGGAACGTACGGCCGTTGGGTGTGCCCGGCGGGACGCGCAGCTTCACCGGCGGACCGCCCAGCGTCGGCACCTCGATCTCAGCGCCCAGAGCAGCCTCGGTGAAGGTGACCGGGGCGGTCAGCGTCAGGTGGTCGCCCTTGCGCCCGAAGATCGGGTGTGGGCGAACGTGCACGGTGACATAGAGGTCCCCCGCTGCACCACCATTCTCGCCGGCACCACCCTTGCCCTTCAGCCGGATTCGCTGATTGTCGGTGACGCCGGCCGGAATCCTGACCTGCATGGTCTTCGTCGACTTGCCGCGCCCCGAGCCATGGCAGACCGGGCAGGGATCGTCCACGACCATTCCCCGTCCGCGGCAGTCGCGGCACGGCTCGGTGACGGCGAACACGCCGCCTGACGTCGAGGTCTGCATCCCGCTGCCCTCACAGGTGGGACAGACGCGGGGGACGGTGCCGGCCTTGGCTCCAGTTCCTCGGCACGCTTCGCAGGCCGCATCGGAGATCATCTGCATGCCGACAGTGACACCCTCGATGGCCTCGACGAAGTCGACCGTGACCTCTCCCTCGACATCACTGCCACGCCGCGGACCGCGCGTGGTGGAGTAGCGCGTGCTACGGGTTGCGCCGCCGCTGCCACCGAACAAACCGCCGAAGAGATCGGTGAAGCTCGAATCACTGGCGTTGCGGAACAAGTCGTCGACGCCGACCCCACCACCGCGCTGACCGGCGCCGGCGCCGGGGAAGCGGAACCCGCCGCCACCGAACAGCCGCCGGGCCTCGTCGTACTCCTTGCGCTTCGTCTCGTTCGACAAGACGTCGTTCGCCTCGGAGATCTCCTTGAACCGTCGTTCAGCCTCGGGGTTGCCGGGGTTCTGATCGGGATGGTTATTGCGCGCCAGCTTGCGGTAGGCCCGCTTGATCTCCTCCGGTTTGGCGTCTTTGTTAACGCCCAAGACCTTGTAGAAGTCCTTCTCGATCCAGTCCTTGGTACTCATCAACGCCTCCCCTCACGGTGGTCATTGTGGCGGTGCCACGGTGATCATTTGTGGCCGTGCGACGGTGATCCTTGTGGCGGTGCCACGGTGGTGATCATTGCGGCCGTGCCCCGAGCCCGTCGAACGGGCGATGTGGCTGCGCACTTCGACAAGGCAGTCCTGAGCCTGTCGAAGCACGCTGCCCTTGAGCCTCTCGTAGAGCTCAGGACCCCCAGCCACCTGCGCTCTACTTCTCTTGGTCGTTGAGTTCGGGCTCATCTGCAGCCGCCTCGTCAACCCCCTCGTCCTGCTCCTGGGTGCCTGCCTCCGCCTCCGGTTCGGCCGGCGCGGCGTCAGGGTCCGGCTCGGCCACCGCGACCCTGGCCGGCCGCAGGATCCGATCGCCGATCCGATAGCCCGGCTGAAGGATCTCGACGCAGGTCGGCCCGTCGATGCCCTCGGCGTGGGCGTGCAGGAGTGCCTCGTGGATGTGCGGGTCAAACGGATCGCCGGCTTCTCCGTAGGTCTGGAGGCCGTACTTCGTCGTGACCCGCTCGATCTCGTCCGCCACGGCCTTGAAGCCGCCGGTCAGCTCGCCGTGCTCGCGAGCCGAACGTACGTCGTCCAGCACGGACAAGAAGTCTTTCAGGACACCCTCGATCGACCTCGTCCGAGCAAGATCACGATCCCGATCCACCCGACGCTTGTAGTTGACGTATTCCGCCTGCAATCGCTGCAGATCGGCGGTCCGCTCGGCGAGCGACGCGGTCAGCTCGATCACCGTTCC
>DASQUD010000256.1:0-5255 GCA_035641455.1 Propionibacteriaceae bacterium
TCCGTAGCCGAGACTGAGGAGTTCCTCGGTCTGGCCGCTGCCACCGAACTGATCGCGGGCGTTGTGGGCTGGGCGAACCTGACCGACCCTGACGTCGGCTCGGAGCTGGACAGGTTGGCCAGGTTGCCCGGCGGCGACTGGCTGGTGGGTGTTCGCCACCTGGTGCAGGCCGAGTCGGATCCGATGTGGTTGATGCGCGACGACGTGCGCCGCGGACTGGATGCGGTCGCCGCTCGCGGTCTCAGTTTCGACCTCCTGGTGCGGCCGCACCAGTTGAAGGCAGCAGCGGGGTTGGCCGAGCGGATGCCGCAGCTCTCCCTGGTCCTCGACCACGGTGCGAAGCCGCAGTTGCGAGACGGCGGTCTTGGCGCCTGGGCCGCGGACGTCCGTGCCCTTGCGGCGTGGCCTCAGGTGACCTGCAAGCTCTCTGGGCTGGTCACCGAGGCCGATCACCGCCGCTGGACAGTCGAAGACTTGCGGCCGGCGGCCGACGTGCTCCTCGACTGCTTCGGGCCGCGGCGGCTCATGTTCGGCTCCGACTGGCCGGTGTGCGTTGTCGCCGGTGGCTGGGCGAGTTGGGCTGCCGCTGCTGAGGACCTGCTGGCGCCACTCTCTGCCGCCGAACTGGACCAGGTGCTGGCTGGCACCGCCACTCGGGTCTATGGTCTTCGGATCGCGCAGCCAACGTGATGTCATTATCGATCCATCAGGAGGCCCCATGCTGCTGACTGAGCTGCTGCATCCAGAGATGCTGTCGGCCCTCGCGGCGGCCGGCCACGGCGGACGTGTCCTGATCGCTGACGGGCACTATCCGGGTAGCACCGCCGTCGGACCTCACGCCCGGACGGTTCACCTCAACCTGGTACCGGGGTTGCTGGATGTCTCGACCGTGCTGGACGTCGTACTGCGTGCCGTTCCTGTGGAGTCGGCCACGGTCATGGTTCCACCGCCTGCGCAGCCGGAACCGGAAGCCGTTGAAGCCCATCGTCGGCGCCTCGGCCCTGTTGCCCTTGACCGCGTCGATCGGTTCGCCTTCTACGCTGAGGCGCGGTCCGACGACCTCGCTCTCGCGGTGATCACGGCCGACACCCGCACCTATGCCAACATCCTGCTGACCATTGGTGTCCGCTCAACGCCCTGAGCGGCGTCGTGGTGGGCCTGGTTGTGGCTACTTGGTCATTGGCTTGATGTGACTGGTCAGCTCGTGGTGCGCAAGGCGACCGTGCGCGCGCTCACCGGAGCATCGGCCGCACGTACCTGGAGGATGGCTGCGGTCGGGTCCCAGTCCAGGATCCAATCGCTGGCCTGGACCGGGAATACCGGCTCCATCCGAGTGGCTACGCCGGCCAGCCAAGACAGTGGAATGGCGGCCTCCGCTGCGCCCCCGCCGCGGTGGAACACAGTGAGCAGCGTGATCTGCGGCCCTGTCAAGGCGAGGGCGGTCCAGCGGTCCTCCCAACCTGGCAGGCCTAGCGGCCACCGCGGCAGCAGTGATCTGATCGCGCCGCGCAGTCGGCGGTGCGCCGTGACCGCCTCGCCTACCAGCGCCCGCTGTTCGGCTGACAGTTGCGGCAGGTGCCCGGACAGGTAAAGCCGGCCGAGCAGGCCGAGGGACAGTGAGGCGATGGTTTCCTCACGGTCCATGGCCGCGCTCGGGTAGGCCCACGAGCCTGCCTGCTCCGGCAGCATCAGCATCGGCGCGGCGACGGCGATGGGTACGTAACGGCTCACGTCTTGCTGGTCGCTGGTGGACTGCAGCGCGAGGCGGGAGAGTAGCGCGAAATCGGACCGCATCGCCCCCGAGGAGCAATTCTCGATGATCAGATCGGGGTGCCGGTCGAGCACTCCGTCCAACCAGTCCAGCTGAGCTCGGTTGTGGCCCAGCAGCCCAGCGCCCGCACTGGTGCCGCCGGCGTCGGTGCCGGGGCCCGGGTTGATGTTGTAGTCGAACTTGAAGTACCCGACACCCAGGTCCTCGACCAGCCGGTCAATGGTGGCGTCGAGATGAGACCGAGCAACGGGATGGCGCAGATCGAGGTGGTAGCGCCCGGCCTCGGCGATTCGGCGCCCGCGCCGGGTGAAGAAGGCCTCGTCGGGCAGACGTTCGGCCATCGGACTGCGCACGCCCACCACTTCTGGCTCGAGCCACAGCCCCGGTACGAGCCCGCGCTCCCGGATGAACTCGAGCACCTCGGAGATGCCGTGCGGGAAGCGGGTCGTCGACGGCTGCCACTCGCCGACATAGTCCCACCAGCCGACGAATCCCTCTCTGCTGTTGTCATACCAGCCAGCGTCGATGCAGAACGCCTCCGCGCCTGCTGCTGCCGCTGCCTCGACCAGCGGCAGCAGCCGCTCGGTGGTCGGGTCGCCCATGAGGGTGTTCATGTAGTCGTTGTAGATGACTGTGAGCCGCTCGTTGTCGGGGTGCGGTCGGCGGGCCAGCCGGCGGTGCTTGGTCAGTTCCGCCACCGCGGCTTGCCAGCCGGCGCCCACAGCGACGGTGGCCGGAACCGTGGTGAAGGTCTCGCCCGGCGCGAGGACGGTGAGCCACTGGTGATCAGCGTCGGTAGGCCCGCTCAGGGTCAGCGTCAAGCCGGACTGTTCTTCAGCCAGATCCCATCGCCAGGCGCCGTTGTGCTCTATCTGCCAGGCCAACCCGAAGCTGTCATCCAGGGTGGTCAGCACTCCCGCGGGCAGCGCTCCGCCGGTCGACCAGGAGCCCAGAACGCGGGCGCTGTGAGCACCCTTCGGGGACAGCCGGCGCGTGACCGAGGAGAGGGCGGGCAGATAGTCGCGTACCGACCGGCGCTGCCAGCGGTTCTCGCCACACCAGTCGTTCGCGCCGCTGATCAGATCAAGATCATCAGGCCGGATCGCTACGCCACCTACCTGCCCTGTGACGGCCAGCGACAACGTCGGCACTGCGCCAAGTGACACCTCGACGTCCCCGAGATTGGTCACGGCCACGGTGCTGGTCACCGTCGCCGCTCCGGCACGGGTGCTCAGCAGCCAGCGTGCGCTGACCCGGTCGTCCTCCGCTGTCACCGCCAGCCAGTGCGTTTCGCCGTTGACGCCAGTGTCGTTCCCGCGGTAGCGCAGTCGGGCCCCGCCGCTGGAGCCGGCAAGCCTCAGCACCGGAGTTGGATGCGGCTCGTCCACAAACTGCAACTCGATCGCGGGAACGTGGTGGCTGGCCTGCCATGAGGTGCCGGCGCCGGCGATCGCGGCCAAGGCGATCCGGCCGCTCCCGTCCGCGGCCACTTGAATGTTGAGACTCTCACTGCTGAGCTCGATCAGTTCTGCGATCACGGTCTCCCTCTTCGGCTCGCTGTGGGCGACCGGCGCGCCTGTCACCCACTGACCCGAATCCTGTCAGCACTAACGGAAATCCAGGCATCTACCGGGCAGCCACGTCAACAAGAGAGACGATCACCGTCGATGATCTGTGCGCCGCCCATCGGTGACAGCGTCAGAGCCGGTCACGGAAGGGGCTCTCGTCAAAATGGGATACTGAACCGCATGCAGGCCGTACGGATCCATGCGAAGCAGGACATGCGGACTGAGCAGGTTCCCAGTCCCGAGCCGGGTGCCGACGGGGTGCGGCTGCGGGTGGGCTATGTCGGGATCTGTGGGTCCGACCTGCATTACTACGCTGACGGCGCTGCGGGCATCTTTGCCATTCGGGAACCGTTGATTCCCGGTCACGAGGTGTCGGGGGTGGTTGACTTCGACCCGTCGGGAGCCTTCGAGACAGGCACTCCGGTGACGGTGCACCCGGCTACCTGGGGTATTCCGCAGCCCGGTCTGACCGAGGAGCAGCGCCACCTTTGGCCTAGTGGCGGGTATTTGGGCAGTGCGTCGACGTGGCCACATACGGCCGGCGGCCTGGCAGAGCAGCTAGTCGTTCGCCGGGATCAGGTTCGCCGGCTGCCGCCCTCGCTGCCGGTCAAGCGAGCAGCATTGGCCGAGCCGCTGGCCGTCGGCCTACACGCGCTCGCGGTCAGTGGTGGCATCCGCGGCAAGCGCGTCCTGGTCTCGGGATCGGGCCCAATCGGGCTGCTCACCGCAGCTGCCGCGGCAGCCGAGGGCGCGGGCGAAGTGGTTTGCGCCGACGTGCTCGCCGGACCCCTGCAGCGTGCTCGATCGCTCGGCGCAGCCGGACCGATGCCGATCGGAACTGTGCAGATTGGCGTGGAGGACCTTCCGGACTCCCATTTCGACGTGACGCTGGAGTGCGCTGGTGTGCCACAAGCGCTACACGGACTGCTGCTGGCCACGCGGCGGGCCGGAATTGTCGTGCAGGTTGGAAACCTGCCCGACGAGTCTCGACCGGTCAACCTGGCGCCGTTGGTGTCGAAGGAGATACAGCTGCGCGGCACCTTTCGATTCAATGCCGAAATCGACGCCGCCATCACGCTGCTGGACAAGAACCCGCAGATCGAGCAGGTGATCACTCACGTGATACCGATCGACGACGTAAACGAGGCATTCGCCGTGGCGGCGAACTCGGAGATTTCCGGCAAGGTTTTGGTTGAAGTGAGCGCTCCTTGACAAATCGCCCACTTCAGAAGACCTCTCACCGGCACTGACCGCCACGCCTTGACCCGCTGGTGTTTCGCTGGATCGGGCTGCACACGCCGAGCCAGCCATCGAGGCATTCCTCCAGCGCCACCAGCTGCGGCACCTGATCCACGCCGTCGTCTGTGCAGGTCAATGGAGGGTGGGTCGGTAGATGAGCTCTTGGATGTGGCCGTCGAGCGTCCGGTTCTCGACCAGCTCCAGGTCGAAGTCGGCCGCACCCTGGAAGATCGGGTCCAGCCCGGTCTGGCCGGTGATGACCGGGAAGAGCGTCACCTGCACGTAGTCGACGAGACCGGCGGCCATCAGCGCCCGGTTCATCGACAGGCTGCCGTGGGAGCGCAACGGCACGTCGGACTCCTCCTTGAGCCGGGCGACGACGTCGACGGCGTCACCGCTCACGACGGTTGCGTTCGGCCAGTCGAGGGGTTCTTCCAGCGTCGTTGATACCACTGTTGCCGGCGTCCTCCACATCCGAGTGACCCATGGGTCGCGCACTTCGGACTCCTCGGTGCTCTCGGCCAGCATCTGCGCGAACAACCGTATCGTGTTAGCCCCGAAGACCATCCGCTGCTCCGCGTCGTACAAGGCTAGGCGGTGATCGAGCAGCTCGGGGCCTTGCTTACCCCAATAGCCGGCCCAGGGGGCGCTGGCGGCGCCGTAGCCGTCGAGGCTGG
>DASQUD010000257.1:0-4674 GCA_035641455.1 Propionibacteriaceae bacterium
CCCCGCTCCTCCAGCCAATCCTCGGCGAGTTTCTTATTCCAAAAGTGTGGAACCCCCGGAGTCTGGTCAGTGGTGAGAATGCTGGTCAGCACAAATCGGCGGACCCCCGTCTGGCTCGCCGCGTCGATCAGGTTGCGGTTACCGATCGTATCGATCTCGGCCGTATCGCCTTTGCTATGCCGGGTGTAGCCGGCTGCCGTGGTGATGACCGCATCCGCGCCGTCCATCGCCCGGACCAACGACTCCGGCACCATCATGTCACCGCGAGCGATCTCCACCCCGGCTCGCTCCAGTGCTGCCGCGTTCGACGCCGGCCGCACCAAGGCGCGAACCCGCTTTCCGCGGGACAGAAGGGCTGTGACCACCTGCCCGCCGAGCATCCCGGTGCCTCCGACCACGAGCACGAGGTTGTCATTGGTCATGGCAGGCGCCTCCTCCAAACAGGAATCCTGTGTTAGCGAACCCGGCACCGTCGTAGGTATTCCCAGACCGAACCCCGCTTGGTGCGGAGGCGATCATTTCTGATCAAGAACGACGCTGCGGGATGGCCAGCGCGGCTTGTTGAGCACGGCGACCGCGGCCGCTAAGAGTGCGCCCAGCGCCGCGCCAAGAAAGGACCAGGACAGCCCGGCCATGTCGATCACAATGCCCGCGATCGCCGTGCCCACCGCCGCGCCCGTGGTGTTCGAGGCTGAAAGGAAGGCCTGAGCCTCATTCAGCCGGTGCGCCGGCGCCAAGTGATCCAGCAGCCCCTGCTGCATGATCAACGTCGGAGCGATAGTCAGCCCAGTGAGGAATAGCACCGGCAGCAAGATCAGCAGGCTCACAGCGCCTACGCTCACCAGTCCAGCCAGCAGAGCAAGGAACAGCCCGAAAAGGCTGAGAAGTACGGCTACCGCACGGCGCTCATCGAAGGGCCAGGACCGCGCACCGAATGCGAGCCCGCCAACGGTGCTGCCGCCGGCGATGGCCGCGAACAGGACGCCCACCTGCTCGGTGCCACCCAGCGCAAGATCAGCGGTCGCCGCCATCGAGGTGTCGAGCTGCCCGAAGCCGATGCTGAGCATCAACATCACGGCAAGGACAGCCACCACCCCCGTCGAGGCCAGAGCTGTACGGGGGCCCACGGGGGTGGTCCTCGGGTCGTGCCCCGCCGCTACCCGCTGCACTGCCGCACTGGCCCGGCGGGCGACTCCCGTCGCGCAGTAGCCGAGGCCGCCGCCAGCTATCAGCCCGGCGGTGACCAGGAGTGGAAGAAGCGGGATTCGGGGCAGCAGCAGGGCCGACAGCAGCAGCGGGCCGCAGACAAAGGCGAGTTCAACGGAGGTCGCGTCAAGGGCGAAAGCCACCCTCCGGGCCTGAGGGTCGGGCAAGACAATCCGGAAGCTCGAGCGCAGTGCTGGGCTGATCGCCGGGTAGCTGAGCCCAACGCCGGCGGCGATTGCGATGAGGGCTTGGTCAGACGCTCCGCTCGTGGTGGCGAGGGCCAAACCGACGAGCAACGCGGCGCTGGTGACCGCGGTCGGCAGCAGCACCGCAACCTGACCGAATCGGTCCATGAGCCGGCCCCACAGCGGTGTCCCCACCGCGGCACCGATTGCGTACGCGCCGCTCACCACACCGGCGATCGCGTATGTCTGCCGCTCTTGTTCCACCAAGATCAAAATGCCGAGCGGGACCATGGCCAGCGTGAGCCGTGCCAGGGCGGCGAAGGCGAACGGCCGAGAGGCGGGACCGTGCCGCAGGAATCTTCCGTACGCCCGCACGCCGGTGCCAAGCTGAACATCAGTCACCTCGGCCCCTGCCGTCCTTGGCGGCATCAGAAGTGATACCTCTCAAGAGCGACTGGTGGTGTGGCGGCGATCCAGGTGACGTGCGAGCGGGAGGTCGAAGCGCATGACCTCCCAGCATAGGGAGCGAAGCAAGAAAGTGCCGTCGGCGAGCGGCAGTCGAGATCGAGCGACACAGGCCGCTGCAGCAACCGCGCTAGTCGCTCGCGGCGTCCGGCAACCCTGTCGGCCAGCGGCCGGCGGCGGTGGTGCTTCGACGCTAGATGACCAGGTGGTTGGCCACCTCGAGCCGATCATGGTCGATCAGCCAGCGGATGCCGTCCAGCACCGCGGCTTCCGGTTCGAAGGTCGGGTCGTAGCCGAGCAGGGTGCGGGCCTTTTCAATCGAGGCGTACTGGCTGCGCGATAAGTGCTGCCAACTGGAGTCGGCGAATTCCGCGGTCGTGCCGGACCGGAACTCGGCCCAGCTCACCGAGCGGATGCTGGCGGTCTTTCCGAACCAGCCTGCCGCGATCGCAAGGAAGCCGCGGGCCGTCAGCGCCGACGGCGCGACCACGTTGAACGACTCGCCGGCGGCCGCGTCGCGGTGCTCGACTGCGAGCTGGAACGCTTGCGCCACGTCGTCGGCGTGGACGTGGTGCAGAAGCTCGGTGCCCAAGCCCGGAACGGCGATCTCCTGGCCGGCCGAGAGGGAGTACCAGACCGCAGGGTCAAGATTCCCCAGCGGCCCGATCGGTGCCCAGCCGGGACCGCTGATGTGGCCAGGCTGGAGCACCGTGGTGACCAGGCCGCCGGATCGGGTCTCTGCTGCGAGCAGCTGGGCAATGGCGGCCTTCTGCGTGCCGTACTCGCCAAACGGCGGTGAGGTGTCGTCCTCTCGCATCGGCTGTTTGACGCTGGCGCCGTAACGCCAGATCGTCCCGCAATGAATCAAGTGCCCGCTGAGTCCGCGCAATGCCTCCACTAGCGCGGTCGCCGAGTCGGGGGTGAAGCAGATCATGTCCACCACTACCTCGGCTTCGAGCTCCGCGACCCTTTTCCCGAACGTCCCGGCCGCGTCCTCGGCCGCTCGGTCCACCGAGATCTGCTCGACCTCGGACCACGTCTCGTCATCGAGGTAAGGAGCGCGAGCACCGCGGGTCAGGTTGACCACCTCATGCCCGGCCCGGACCAACCGCGGAACCAGGAAGCTGCCGACGTGTCCACTGCCGCCGATCACCACGATGCGCACGATTCGTAACCCTAGCCATCAGCGGGCTACAGCGCGCGGGCCAGTACCGGCAGTACTTGTTGGGCTTGTCAGCGGCCGGAGACGCGGAGGATCACTCGCACACACAAGTTCCTTGTGGCAGAGGGCGCTGCTCGCTAACCCGTCGATTATGGAGATGACCAGGCGTCGTCGACCGGACGGTAGCCCAGTTGCTGCATCGTCTCCGTCAGGTCCGCACGACGGTAGCGATTGGCGGAGATGCCGTTGGCCACGACGAAGTCAAAGCCAACGGCTTCCACGGCAGCACGCACTAGCTCGGCGGCATCACGCGGACTTAGCCACGCGGACAGCTCACGAGCTGGCACGCTCGCGGGATCCGGACGCTCTGGGGCGAAATATCCGATCCGCAAGGCCACCACCGATGTCGGCGTGGTGCCCGCGACCCACGCGCCTAACGCCTCGGCCCAAGCTTTCGTTGCTCCGTAGAGATTGGCCGGCCGTGGCGGGTCACCTACCCTCACCTGCGTCTGGTCAGACATGGCAGAGACCACGTGCAGGCTACTGGCTAGCACGAGGCGGCGGACGCCGCAGCTGACGGCGGCCTGGGCCACCTGGTAGACCCCCACGACGTTGGCGGGCAGCAGTCGCGCCCAAGACGCTTCGGGGTTTGGAACCGCGGCCAGGTGAACAACGGCATCGGCGTTGGCGAAGGCCGCTCGACAGGCGTCCGGGTAGGTGATGTCCAGGATGCTGATGCCCTCACTGGCCGTGAGGTCTGTGCCCTGCACGTCCCAGCTTCCAGGAAGGCGCGGAGTGATGGCCCGTCCGATACGGCCGCCAGCCCCGGTCACGACAACGCGGCGGCGGGTCTGCGTCATGACTAAGACGCTAGTGGTGAAAGGCTGCGCATATGGACTTCACCTATCTCGGCCGTACCGGCCTTCAAGTCTCCCGGCTCTGTCTCGGCACGATGAACTTCGGACCCAGAACCTCGGAGGAAGACTCGCACGCCATCATGGACATGGCCCACGATGCGGGGATCAACTTCTTCGACACCGCCAACCGCTACGGCAGCGAGCCTGGCGAGACGGAAACCATCATCGGCAACTGGTTCGCGAGCGGCGGCGGCCGGCGGGAGCGGACCGTCCTTGCCACCAAGGTCTACGGCGAGATGGGCAGCTGGCCCAACGAGGGCAAGTTGTCGGCGCTCAACATCCGCCGGGCACTCGATACGAGCTTGCGCCGGCTGCAGACCGACTACGTCGATCTCTACCAGTTCCACCACATCGATCGGAACACTCCATGGGAGGAGATCTGGCAGGCGATCGAGGTCGCGGTCCAGGCCGGCAAGATCCTCTACGCCGGGAGTAGTAACTTCGCCGGCTGGCACATGGCCGACGCCCAGACCGCCGCTGCCCGGCGAAACCTGATGGGCCTGGTAAGCGAGCAATCCCTCTACAACCTGCTGGTCCGCGATATCGAGCTCGAGGTCGTCCCAGCCGCAGAACACTACGGGATCGGAATCATTCCCTGGTCACCGCTGCAGGGTGGTCTGCTCGGTGGGGTGATCAAGAAGGAAAATACAGGCGTCCGGCGACTCGAGGGCCGGGCGGCGGAGAGCCTCGCCGAGCATCGGGACGAGATCCAGGCGTACGAGGACCTGGCAGAGGAGGT
>DASQUD010000258.1:0-3219 GCA_035641455.1 Propionibacteriaceae bacterium
TCCAACACGGAAAGCACCGCGACCCTCGACTCAGCCGGGGCGCCCGGTGAAGCAGAATCCCCATTCCTCGAAGCCGCCGGTGACTTTAGTGGGGCCGACGAGGGGTCCCCTTCGTTCGCGCCGGCACCTACCACGACCTCAGCATTGGGCGAGGTTAAATACGACGACTGCGGCGCGCTGGGGCTACGCAATGTGTCCGGAACTGACAGCGTCGAGAAAGGTTCGGCGTGTCGCTTCGTCCGAAGCGGACGACCAAGAACGCCGCCGAGTAGCGATGCGCCCACCTGGATTAGCGACTGGCAGGCCCGAGACGCATCCCTTCCTGGGGTTATGCCCTCTTCCACGACAAGCACGGTTCGGTCGGCGGCCGCACAGATGATCTGACTCTCGGCCGCCTCGTTGACGGGCGGTGCCTCGATCACGATGAGATCGGCCAAGTGACTCAGCTGCCGTAGCAAGGCATCGAATTCGGCAGGCGCGAACAGCGCGAACGGGTCGGTCGTGGAGGACACACCCGCCGGCAGAACCAACATTTCTGCGCCACCAACCGTGATCTGAATCGGTCTGGCGGGCTCAGTTGAGGCTCCGGCCAACAGACCGGCGACTGTCCCATCGTGGCTGGCGCCCCCGGCGGCAGCACCACGCAGGTCCGCTCGCATCAGCAGGGTCCGCGAGCCCTGCAGCGCCTGGTAGTAAGCAATGCCTTCTGCAATGTGGGATGTAAGACTTGACCGTCGCGGTGCAGTGATGGCCAGTGTGGCCGGTCGAGGAAGGTCAGCCAGGCTGAGAACGGCGGAAAGGGACTGAAGCCGCTGAGCCCGAGTCTGGTCGTCGGATCGCCGCCGGGAACTGTCCAGCCATGCCAACGTCGGCAGCCCCAGCACATTCTGCATATCGTCGGGCGTCGCAATTCGATTCCTAAGTACGGCCAACGCCAAGGCGGCTGCACAACCCAGCGCCAGACCCCCTGCGAGACCGAATAGCCCATTGAGAACCGGTGAGGGCCGCCGTGCAGACACGCCAGCGTCCCGTTGCAAATCGATGAGCTGATTGGTCGTGTTGCCGCGCAGGTCTTTGGCTTGCTGTTGAAGGCTGAAGATCTCCGCCAGAATCACCGCACGCTGGTCGCTGTCACGGTCGAGTTTGTCCAGCAGCGCCTGATTGTCCTTGATCCTCCGCTCGATGCTGGCCAACTCTTCGTCCCGCGAGGCGTTCGCGATGTCTTGGACATCATCTGGAAAGCGCTCCGCTACTTTGGAAGCCACCAAGGAAGCAATCGCTGGGTCGGGACCGGTGGCCTCGATGTACAGTATTGGGCTGGTCGCTCCTGTCAGCGCATGGAGCCTAACCTCCTTGGGAACCTGAGCCAGCGACCGGATCCGTCCTTGGTAGGACTCCTGGTTGAAGTACTCGGCGTAACCCTCCGCAAGATACGCATCCTGATCGGGCGACCGATTCTTGCTGGCGGTTGTCAGGGTTGACCGGGCCGTATACGTGATTGGCTGGCTGACCGTGTAGAGGAGTGCACCGAGGGTTGCCAGGACCGTGATGACCAGCACCAGCCAGCGGTATCGCCAGATGCGGTTGAGATAAGTTAGTAGTGGATGCATGGGTCACCGCCGCCTTGCGCGATCATGAGGATCGGCGCGCAGGTCGGTCATCCGACACTCCTCATCAGTCTTAGCGCGATGGCCTGCGCCGGTAGGTCCGGCTCCCACCGCAGCACTGCAGTCACTTCATCGTAGGCGAGGCTGGGGATGGTGCCCGGAGTATGTCAGCCATCAGGAGGCGATCCCAGCGTAGCGATGGAGCCCGCAGAGCCCACCAAGCGCGGCAGGATCTCTCTGCACTGCGCACCTCGACGAAAAGTTCCGGCCTTCAGGCCGAACGCCATGCGCCCATCCCGATGTCAAACGTGTCGGTCCATCACTCCTTCAACAAGCCCGCATCGCGCAAGGCGTCCGCGGCGGCAGAGATAGCATCAAACGGCAAATCAGCGCGTGCGGCTATTTGCACAAGGCTGTGCTCGCCATCAGCGAGATTGAGAACCCACAACATCGCGAGCTGTGCTTGTTTTGTGTCGCTTCGTCCACCTAGAGACTCATAGAGACCCCGATTCCCCAGTTGCGGTTCACCGTACGGGCTGACATTCACATAGCACCGGTTGCGCTCAAGAATTCCGAAGATCTCCGAAACCGTCTCGAGGGTGTCCCACATGGCACCCGGGAGGACGAAGTCCAGGTTGTCCGCCGACGTGTGGTACTCCGGGTAAGCCGCGTACGGGGTTCGGGTTAGGCAGCCGACCCCAAGGTTGAACCCAGGCGAACAGTACTGACGCTCGTCATAGCCATAGGGAGAGAAGTCAATCAGCTTATGGGGGCGACCGGACGATCTCAGAACCAGAGCCGCAGCCTGGTCAATCTCCGCGTCCCCACGCCTACTCCGCTTGTACGTCAATGACCCGGAGTCGCCAGCGCACGCCAGCACTAGGCCATGCTTGATCTTCTCGATCCGCTCGTCAGCCTGGGCGAGGAACGCAATCGAGCCGATGGTTCCAGGAGCGAACAGAAAACGGTAGGTGTAGTACGGCTCAGCTTCAGCCAGCCGTTTGGCGACTTCTACAGCAACCGCGATAGCGGCTAAATTGTCGTTGGCAAGCGCGGGGTGACAGACGTGGCATGAGACGAGCACCTCGTCGGACACCTCACCGGGAATCACGTGCTCGGCGTAGGTCAGGCTGCCGTCTGCCAGTGTCGAGTCAATTACCACTTCGTATTCACCGTCAGGGAGGGAATCCAGGGTGTTCTGAGACAGGCAGAATCCCCACGTCTCCTCGTAGTAGCTGGTCCGGTACGGAATGAGGGCCGGCTGGTCAGGCAGGGTATGCAGATGCTCCCGGAGCGCTGCCAGGCTCATTGTGCTGCGAACAGGGACGCTGTAGCCGACTACGTGGAGATTTGACTTCGTGAAGTCGATCACCCGCCGCCCTCCAGAATCGGCGACATAGGCGTCGCGGATATTCCACTCCCTTGGCACGGTCCAGTCGAGAACTTGGGTGCCTGTGGGGACCTCGTGCACGGTGAGCGGAATGGACTCGGCGATGACGTCCAGCGTTCTTCGAACACCGTTTCCTGTGATGCTGCGGCACAGCGGATACAGCTGCGCCACCAGTCGGTGCATCTGTTGCCCGACCGCGGCAGGATCGGCGAGGGGCGGTGG
>DASQUD010000259.1:0-7531 GCA_035641455.1 Propionibacteriaceae bacterium
GGCGCGGACGGCCAGGTGGCAGTGCTTCGCGATCCGTACGGTCACCGCTGGTTTCTGAACGGTCCGGCGTGATCGGGCGGTGGGCTGATCAGATGGCCGGCGCCTGTCGGCGGTGAGCGGTTCCCTGGACCGTGGGCCGCAGGCTCTCCTAAGCGTCAGCTCGACTGGGAGGAGTAACACCGTATGCGTCAGGTCGTGTACTCAGTGGCGATGAGCCTGGACGGCTACATTGCCGGGCCACGGGGCGAGGCGGACTGGATCGTCATTGACCCCGACGTCGACTTCGGAGCGATGCTCGCGCGCTTCGATGCGATCCTGATGGGCCGCAATACCTACGAGACGACGCGGACCGCGCAGGGTGGCGGCTCGATGCCGGGTGTGGAGTCCTACGTGTTCTCGGGGACGCTGCGGCAGGCCGACTGCCCAGGAGTCACGGTCTCCGACGATCCGTCGAAGACGGTGCCAGCGCTGAAGCAGCAGGCAGGCAAGGACATCTGGCTCTTCGGCGGTGGAGTGCTGTTCCGCAGTCTGCTTCAGGCTGGGCTCGTCGACCAGGTGTCGGTCGCAGTGATCCCCGTCCTGCTCGGCGGAGGAATGCCCTTGCTACCCGATTCGCCAGAGAGAGCCGAGCTCCAACTGGTCAAGCACCAGGTTTTTGCAAGGACGGGCACAGTTTCGCTGGAGTATGCGGTTGCTCATTGAACCTCCGAGAAGGGGAGTGACCCCATGATCAACTTCAATGGCCGAACCGTCCTCGTGACCGGGGCGAGTGGTGGGATTGGTGGCGCCACGGTGCAGCACCTGGTCAACGCTGATGCCGACGTGATCGCCAGTGGACGGTCCGAAGAGACCTTGACGGCCGTCGCCACCGGCACCGGCGCGCGGGTGTTGGCGTTCGACCTCGCCTCAGAGGACAGCGTGCGTGATGCGCTCGAGGGGCTCGACCTGTGGGGAGTGGTGAACTGTGGCGGGTTCGGCGGCGAGATCGCGACTCCGATGGACAGCGACATCGCCGTATTCGACCAAGTGATCAACATCAACGCCCGTGGCGCCCTGCTCGTTATCAAGTACGCATCCCGCTCGATGATCCGGCTCGGCAAGGGCGGCTCGATTGTCAATGTCTCCAGTCAGGCCAGCTTGGTGGCGCTTCCCGGTCATATCTCGTATGGCTCCTCCAAGGCGGCTCTGGACAACATCACGCGCGTGTCCGCCCTCGAGCTGGGCAAGTACAACATCCGGGTCAACAGCGTGAACCCCACGGTGGTGATGACCCCCATGTCTGCCTGGTACTGGGGACGTGAGGACATCCAAGGCCCGTTCCTGGAGGCGATGCCGCTGGGCCGCTGGGCCACCGAGGACGAGATCGCCGCACCGATCGCCTTCCTGCTCAGCGATGCCGCCTCGATGATCACGGGGGTGTCGCTCCCGATCGATGGCGGCTACACCTGCCGCTGATCCATGTCCCCCTTGGGGTTTCACACCTCGACACCGTCGGGCCGACCGGCGAGCGGTGCGGCCGTCGTGGCTACGCGTGGGCCGCATTGCCCCACCACGCGAGCACGCGCGTGCCGTGGAGCGTGAGCCACTTGGACGGCTCGCCGGGCGGCACGTCGACCTCGAACCACACCCGCCCGGGGTGACGGTGTTCCTGCAGCCAGGTGCCATCGGGGCGGCAGGCCGTGCGGATGGCCTCGATCGCGTCCGCGAGTCGTGGATCGGGCGCGGTGCCGTCGTACAGCGCCGCCGCCCGGAAGTAGTCCGCCGCGTTGAGCACGCTGTAGAACCAGCGGAACGGGTACCCGAACGACGTCACCCACGGTCCGACGATCTCGCCCGTAGACAGGGTGCGCATCAGCCGGCGCTGGAGCAGGTACTCCTCGCCGGATCGGCGGGCCTCGCGCAGCGCGCCATCGCCGCCAGTGGAGGCCTCGTAGTACAACAGGCCCTTCAGAGAGTTGAGTGTGGAATGGAACGACGAGCGGGTCGAGCCCTCGACCCAGTCGCAGTTCCAGCCGCCGTCGGCCAGGCGATGGTCGAGGAACCACTGCGCGATTCCCGAGACATCCGCTCCGAGCCACGCGCCGTTGGCAAGGGTGTATGCGTTGATGCAACAGTCAACCTCGCCGCCCCAGTACGGCAAGTCGTCGTATTCCCAGCGGCTGTTTGCGGCGAGCAGGTCGGCCGTGCCCTCGAGGGCGGCGGCATCGAGGCCCCAGTCGCGGAGCATGTTGAGTGTCCACGTCGTCGCGGTCCACGGCTGCCCTGCATCCTCGGCCGATTCGGGGCCCTGGAAGTCGAAGTCGCCCGGGAAGTACGCCCCGCCCGCCCACTGACCGTCGGGATCCTGCAGCGCGAGCAGCCGCGCGCCGAAACCCTCCGTCGCGATGCGAGCCCGGGTGGCGCCCCACACCTCCGCCGGTGCGCCCACCAGCTCGCGCTCAACCTGCCAGCGCAGCGTCGGGTCGGCGTCGAGCAACCAATCGAGGAGTGCCGGGCCGAGGTCCACCGTCGGCAGGCTACCGACCGCCATCCACACTGGGATCTGCCGGGCATTGACCAATGTGAGATACCGTCAAGCCGCGCTCACTCGGCCTTCGCGGAGAACCGGTCGGGCATGTCCGCTCGCAACCATGCCGCGATCCAGCCAATTTCGAGGGCTGCGTCGACGAGGTACATCGGAGAAATCCGTCCGGCCGGCACATAGATCAGGTCGATCCCGGCGAGCGCGGAAGCAGTGCCCAGCCCGAGCCGCCGCGCCTGGCGGATGCTGGCTGGGGATGAGGATGTGCTCAGCTGCGTCAGTCCGTTGGCAATCAGCAACCCTGCAACGGTCTTGACCAGCCATCGATCGGTCTTTGGACCGAACACGACCTCAAAACTGTTGATGTGCAGCAGCGGCCACAGTCCACCGACAAGGTTGGCCAGACCGTGCACCCGGCTGAGCACAACAGGATTCATAACCTCGTTCGTTCCGTCGTCATCGACCGTAAACCTGCGCTCAATGTGCAGCCAACGCTATGTCGCATGCCGTAGCGCCGTGGCGTCAGGCTCCTGCATTGTCTGTAGAGCTTCATCGCTTGGCCCCGCGTGGCGGAAGGCCACGTGCGAAAGGATGATTCCGCCTGAGGCCGGTGTAGGAGCGAACCGGCGTCGGCCTATGCGGGCGGTCTCAGGATCGTGATCAATTCACCACCGATGTCGGTGGATGAATCACAGTCCTACCGGACGTCGATCAGGACCTTACCGACTGCTCCGTCCTGAACGGCCTGGTGAGCGTCGGCTGTCCTTGCCAGCGGGAACCGGTGCAGCGGCAGGCCAGCGTCTTCGGCGATGGGCAGCGCTTCGTCGACGAGCGCGAGCGTGATGTCTTCCGCGGCCGCCCTGAGGGCCGCCTCTCCGACGGTATAGAGCAGAACGAATTGGTAGCGCAGGTTTTTTATCATGTTCTGCCTGACATCGAGCGTGAACTCCCCGCCGCCGTCGTTGGCGTAGATGGCAACGGAGGCACGAGGCTTGACCACATCAAGGTTGAGCTGCGCGTTCGCCGCGGCCGCGACCTCGACAACGAGGTCGACCCCCTCAGGCGCGACCTTCTTGAGGCCGGTTGCGGCGTCCTCATCGCGGTAGCTGATGACGTGCTGGGCGCCGGCCGCCGTCGCGAGCGCCGCCTTAGCCGCGCCCGAGACAGTTGTGAGGACCGTGGCACCAGCCCAGCGCGCGAGCTGGATGGCGGCGTGACCCACCGCACCCGCGCCTCCGGCCACCAGCACCACCTGGCCCGCGAGGGCACCCGGATGCAGTCGGCCCGGTCCGTCCTCGGACACGGTCAGGGCACGGTGAGCAGTCATGGCCGGCACACCGAGACTGGCGCCGATGTCAAAGCTGGTGCCGCCGGGAAGTCGCACGACCCGGCCCGCCGGCAGGTTCGTGTACTCCTGCGCAGTACCAGTCGGCCGCTGGTGGCCAGCGAGATACACCCAGACACGATCCCCCACCGAAACGTCGACAACCCCCTCCCCGAGTGCATCGACCACACCCGCACCGTCTTGATTCGGCGTTACCTCGGGGAACGGCGGCGCGGCACCATCGCCGGAGCCAAGACGCGACTTCCAGTCGGTGGGGTTGACACCGGAAACGACCACACGGACACGAACCTCACCAGGGCCCGGTTCGGTCACATCGCGATCCACAAGCCGAAGGACCGATGGTTCACCGGTGCGCGAGTAGACGACAGACTTCATGCGCGCGTCAACCCCGTCATCTGTTGAATCATTCCAGCCCGGCCAGCGTCGTCTAGTGAGGAAGGGCAAGCAGAATCTGGCCGCATGGGGCCGGTGTGTTGGTTGCTAGGCGCCTATTGCGGCCGACGGTAGACATTCACCAGCAGGCCGAGCAGCTCAGCGGCTCATGCGGTACCGCAGGTGGGTCACTCCGGGGGCAGGGGTGATCTCCGGGTCCTTGAGCCGGACCGTCTCCTGAGTTCCGGCCAGGAACGGAACGCCCTTCCCCAGCAGGAGCGGTACGAGGTTGACAATGATCTCATCCAGCAGCCCAGCGTCGAGGCAGCTACGAGCAAGCTTCGCACCGGCCACCGAGACCACCCCGTTACCCGCCAGTTCGCGAGCCTCGGTGACGGCGGCCTCAATCCCATCGGTGGCGAACGTGATCGGAACGCCACCGGTCGGCGGAGGGTCGGCCGGCGCAGCGTGGGTGACGACGACCATAGGGGCCTCAACGGGTGGGCGGCCGCCCCAGCCGCCTGTGAGGTCATAGAGCCGGCGGCCGACCAGAAAAGCGCCGACGCGGTCGAACTCAGCCCGGAGGAAGGCGGCGCTTGGGGGCGTCAGTCGAGACTCGCGGCCGCCGAAGTCGATGAGCGGCACGTCACCGCCCCGATACCAGTCGAACAGTCCGCCGACGGTGTCGTCGGGATAGGCGATGAAACCATCGAGGGACATTGTCAGGTTGGTGATGACGTCGCTCATGTCGGTAGAGACTCCTGACCCGGCGCGGATTCATCGCACCCAAACAACCTTCCGCAAGCCGACCGTCCTGTGACCGAGGGGCCGGGTCATCGTCGGCTCATGGTTCGCGAGTCCTGGTGGGCAGAGTGAGAATTGGCACAAGTGACCCATCGCGGCCCCAGGGCGGCGAGACCCACCCGATCGCCATCAACCCCGATATCGACTTCAACGCCATATCCACAAGTCCCCGCCCCTGAAGGAGCAGTGACGTGACGAACCCGCTCGGGAACCTCAGCGAAAGGTTGGCGACGTGTGCCGGCTGGGCACTGGGAGGAGCCTTCTTCCTGCTCGGCAAGGCTCGTGGCAGGAAAGCGCTGCATCCTCGAGGTGAGGCCTTACAGGGGCTGATCGGTCGGCACGGTTCCGCCAGCAGGACTGGTGTCTCCTGGCTTGATGAGGCAGGCACCGACCACGTCGCGGTGCGCTTCTCGCGATCCGTGGGACTGCCCGCTCCCTACCCAGACATCCTGGGTTTGGCCCTACGCATTCCAACGGAGCCCGGCCAGTTCGGTGATGTGCTTTTGGCGACGACTGGAACAGGACTCCTGGGCCGGTATCTGCTCTGGCCGGCTCGCCGGCATGGAGTCCGTGCCTACACATCGCTGTTTCCCTACCGGACCCCGGCTGGCCCACTCCTGCTGGCAGCGATACCGACCCCGAGGAATCCCCAAGAGTACGAGCTTGCCTATTCCCCGCTGCGGGGACCGTGGCTGCCGTTCGGGAAACTGGAGGTCACCCAGACGACATACCGTGGTCATGACCTCGATCTGTCCTTTGACCCGGTACTGAACGTCGTGCCCGGCCTGGAAACCTACGACTGGGCTGCTCAACTACGCAGATTCTCCTACGCCGCTTCTCGCCGAGCACGCGAGCACCGGAAGACCCAACCCACGTCGCGGTAGAGATTGATCGCCAGGAGAACCGCGGCGGCTACTGGCGAAGTCGTTGGCCGATCGGAGCTGGCACGGTCAAGAGGTGCTCAACGCCTGGTGACCCCTTGCGGTTCGCTGTCACCGTTTGATTGACCCAACCCGTCCGACGAGCTTTGGGTTAGCTGGCTCCGGTGGGCATCGGCTATCTGCTCCGGGTCGGGTTCGGGATGCGGGGTCGCTGTTTCGGTCGGGGTTGGTACGGCGTGGGCCGCGGTGTTGTGCTCGAGGAACCGAAGGAGCTCGACCGGGAACGGCAGCACAAGGGTCGAATTCTTTTCCGCAGCGACCGAGACAATGGTCTCCAGCAGCCGCAGCTGCAGGGCCCCGGGCGTATTCGCCATGGCGTCGGCGGCCCGCGCCAGCTTGTCGGAGGCCTGCAGCTCACCATCGGCCGAAATCACCCGGGCGCGTCGCTCCCGTTCCGCCTCGGCCTGTCGAGACATCGACCGTTTCATCGCATCCGGCAGCGCCACATCTTTAATCTCCACCCGATCGATGTGGATGCCCCAATCCACCGCCGGGCTGTCGATCATCAACTCCAAGCCTTCGTTCAACCGTTCCCGGTTGGTCAGCAGATCATCCAGATCGCTCTTACCGATCACCGACCGCAGTGAGGTCTGAGCGACCTGCGACATCGCGAACCGATAGTCCTCGACATTGACAACGGCCCGCACCGGGTCGATCACCCGGAAGTAGATGACCGCGTCCACCTTGACAGTGACATTGTCGCGGGTGATGCCGTCCTGGGCCGGCACCGCCATGGTGACAATCTGCAGGCTCACCTTGTGCAGCCGATCCACCAGCGGTATCACCATCGTCAGGCCCGGTGCCCGGACCTGGTCCAGGACACGTCCGAACCGGAAGACAAGTCCACGCTCGAACTGCTTGACCACCCGCAAGCTCAGCCCAACCACGACGAGGGCCACCAGAACGATCGCCACGAGAACCTCGAGAACCATCGCAGGCCTCTGCCCGGTCCTTGGCGTGGACTCGGAGGGCGCCCTGAGTGAGCACCGCGGAGTCCGAACGCACGTCGACGACCACCCCCAGCGTAGGCGGCGCTTCCCTGATTGAACAGGGCGGTGGGGCATTGCCTGCCCTGCCGCCTCAGTAGAGATCTCCTAGAAGCCACCGGACCGACCGGGGAGGAGTTCGACGTGTCCAGTGCTGTCAATCGAGGCGGTGTCGTGGTGGTGGATCTGCTGTGTAACGCGCTTGGCTGGTGCTGGTGCAACTCAGGCGGTACCCGGCGCAGCATGCGCAAGCTTTTTCGTTCCCCGACGAGCGTTAAGCACACGATAGTGCTGCAATTGTTGTAACCGTTCACAACTGGGCGCTAACCTCTGGCTACACGCCGAAGCCGGCTTGCGCCATGGGATTTATAAGCTATCGCCCAACCACATTCGAGCTGAGATGGGGAGGCAGAATCGCCATGACGGAGGAAAACCCGCGTCGCTATTGCATGCTGCTGATGCCCGGAGAATCAGAGGGCAAACCGAAGGCAGCATTGCTGAACCAGTTCAAATGGCAGCCTGGTACCGAGGTCAGCGTGCGATTCGTCGAGGGGGACCCAGG
>DASQUD010000260.1:0-7906 GCA_035641455.1 Propionibacteriaceae bacterium
GTATCGACGATGCCGTTGGCGCGCAGAATCTTCGCGATGGCCGCGGCGTCCACGCCCTCGAAGTCGATGGTGGCTACCACTGGTGAGCGAAACTGCGGATCGGAAACGAATGGCGCGGCGTACGGACTGGCGTCCGCCCACGGATAGATCCGGCTCGCCGAGTCGTCGGTACGGGACACCGCGAACTTGAGTCCACCCTGCTCGTTCAGCCACTGGAGTTGATTGTCGAGCATGAACAGGGTCGCGATTGCCGGCGTGTTGAGCGTCTGGTTCTTGCGTGAGTTGTCGATCGCGGTCGTGAGGCTCAGGATTTCTGGGATCCAGCGACCGTCGGCGGCGATCTTGGCGGCTCGCTCGAGCGCGGTCGGGGAAAGAAGGGCGAGCCACAGGCCGCCGTCGGAGCCAAGGCTCTTCTGCGGCGCGAAGTAGTAGGCGTCCGTCTGGACGATATGGACCGCGACGCCGCCCGCGGCCGACGTGCCGTCGATCAATACCAGCGCATCGGGATCGGCGCCCGCCACTCGTTCGACGGGAGCCATGGCCCCGGTGGAGGTTTCGTTGTGCGCCCAGGCATATGCGTCGGCGTCGTCCACCGCGCTAGGCAAAGCCACTGAGCCGACGGGGGCCGTGACGACCTCGGGGTCCTTCAGATGCGGGGCGGCGGTGGCAGCCGCGGCAAATTTGGCGGAGAACTCGCCGAAGCTCGCGTGCGCGCTGCGGTGCTCAATCAAGGAGAAGACCGCCATGTCCCAGAACAGGGTCGAGCCGCCATTGCCCAAGATCACTTCGTAACCGTCCGGCAGGGTGAAGAGTTCGGCCACGCCTTCCCGCACTGAACCGACAAGATTCTTCACGGGACTTTGGCGATGCGACGTACCCAAGACGCGAGCGCCTTCGTCGGCGAGCGCGGCCACGGCGGCGGGCCGCACTTTTGCCGGGCCGCAGCCGAATCGGCCGTCGGATGGCAGCAGTTCCTTGGGAATGGTCAGGGCAGTCACGAGCGCCGATTCTCTCACGCTCCAATGATTGGATGCGGCACAATTCGACGGCTGAAAGACTGCCCAAGTGCCTGAGCTTCCTGAGGCGGATCCTGATGTACGCGGTCTGCCCGATCTGTTCGGTCAGCGTGTCGATTATCTTGGTGATCATCTATTGGAGACCGCGGTTCCGGCCGACCCGATCGCACTCTTCTCATCCTGGTTGTCCGACGCCTTCGCCGCCAAAGAGCGCGGGTTGCTTCCGGAGCCGACGGCCATGGTCGTGTCCACGACGGCGGACGGCCGACCGAGTTCCCGTACGGTCCTGCTCAAGGAGGTGAACGAAGGTGGATTCACCTTCTTCACCAACTACGGATCCCGCAAGGCAACCGAGATGGCCGGGTCGCCGTACGTGGCGCTGCTCTTCGGTTGGTATCCGCTGCAGCGACAGGTCCGGATCGAAGGCCGCGCCGAGCGGGTATCGCGCTCGGAGTCAGAGGCTTACTTCGCCAGCCGCCCGCGCGGATCCCAGCTTGGCGCCTGGGCGTCGGCTCAGTCAACTGAGGTGACCCTCGAGAACTTGACAGCCTCCTATCTTCAGGCGGAGAAACGCTTCGCCGGCGCTGACGTCCCCTGCCCCGAGCATTGGGGTGGCTACCGCGTTGGGCCGGACAGTATCGAGTTCTGGCAGGGCCAGCCAAGCCGGATGCACGACCGGCTGGTGTATCGACGTTCTGGCGATGGCTGGCAGATCGTTCGACTAGCGCCCTGACCTGGCCGCCGCGGCATTACTGAAAAAGCGTGGGCTTGCCGGCGTCGAAAATGCTCAGCGCCCAGCGAAGATCGTTTGAGAGCGCGAACAAATGAAATGGAGATGCTAGCCCTTTATGGCATTGTCGTAGGCTTGGCGGACCTCCGCCGAGACTCTACCCCGCTCAGAGACGGTCAGGCCGTGCTTCTTCGCCCACTCCCGGACCGCTTTCACTTCCCCTTTGCCGTTCGTTCCGCCGCCGCCACGCGGAGCTTTGCGTGTCCCAGTCTTTCGGGCAGCCTTCATCCACGGGTCTAGGGTGACGAGCAGCTTCTTAGCATTGGCCTGGCTGAGATCGATTTCGTACTGTGTGCTGTCGAGACCAAATTTCATAGTCACGTCTGCTTCAGAGCCATCAGTATCGTCCGTAAGGACCAGGACCGTGCGACTCGCCACTGTAATTTCCTTCTTCTAGAGGTCGGCTTGCATGGAGAAGGCCTACCCCTGCACAGTCCTGTCGAAACGCGACTTTCGATAAATGTTCGGGCTAGAGGCGGATACCGACGTACTTCGTTTCGAGATATTCCTCGATGCCTTCGGGACCGCCTTCGCGACCGAGTCCGGACGCCTTCACGCCGCCGAATGGAGCGGCGGGGTTCGAGACAATGCCCTGGTTGATGCCCACCATTCCTGTCTCCAACCGTTCGGCGACGGTGAGGGCGCGGGTGAGGCTTTCGGTGAAGGCGTACGCAACTAGGCCGAACTCAGTGTCGTTGGCCAGCGCGATGCCCTCCTCGTCGTTGCTGAACGAGATGATCGGCGCCACCGGTCCGAAGATCTCCTCGCTGTTGACCCGGGCGCTCGGGGGGACACCGCCCAGCACAGTCGGCCGGTAGAAGTATCCGGCTCCCTCGATGGCGGAACCGCCGGTGAGCACCTCTGCGCCAGCATCCACCGCGTCGGTGACCAGCTCGGTCACCTTATCCACGGCGGCGGTGTCGATCAGCGGACCGACCTGCACGCCGTCCTCGACCCCCCTGCCAATCGTCATGGCGCCCATCCGCTCAGCCAGACGGCTGGCGAATTCGTCGGCCACCGAGTCATGCACCAGGAAGCGGTTGGCCGCTGTACAGGCCTCGCCGATGTTGCGCATCTTGGCCAGCATCGCGCCATCGACGGCCTTGTCGAGGTCGGCATCCGCGAACACCAAGAAGGGCGCGTTGCCGCCCAACTCCATCGAGGTCTTGAGCACCTGCTGCGCCGACTGCTCGATGAGTCGCCGACCAACCTCCGTCGAGCCGGTGAAGGTGAGTTTGCGGAGCCGTGGGTCCGCGATGATCGGTGACGACACATCGCCGGAGCTCGACGTGGTGAGCACATTGAGCACCCCGTCCGGCAAGCCCGCCTCGATGAGGATGCCAGCTAGCGCCAGCGTGGTCAGCGGGGTCTGCGCGGCAGGCTTGATTACCACAGTGCAGCCGGCGGCCAACGCTGGACCAAGCTTGCGCGTGCCCATCGCCAGCGGGAAGTTCCATGGCGTGATCGCATAGACCGGTCCTACCGGCTGCTTCATGGTGAGCAGCCGGGTGCCGCCGGACGGCGCAACCGCGTAGCGGCCGGCGATCCGCACCGCCTCCTCCGAGAACCAGCGGAAGAACTCCGCGCCGTAGGTGACCTCCGCTCGAGATTCGCTCAGCGGCTTGCCCATCTCCAGCGTCATCAGCAGGGCAATATCCTCGGCCCGTTCAGTGATCAATGTGAACGCACGGCGCAAGATCTCCCCACGCTCCCGCGGATCGGTCTGCTTCCAGCTGTCGCTTGCGGCAACAGCTGCGTCGAGTGCGGTGATGCCCTGTTCGGGTGAGGCATCGGCGACCGCCGTGAGGACCTCACCCGTCGACGGGTCCTCGACATGGAGAGTGTCCTCACCGGCCACCCATGTGCCGCCGATGAGAAGTTCCGTGGGCACCGCCTTCAGGACCCGTGAAATGTCCTCAGATGTCACGCTCATGCTTGACCTCCTGCCGATGAGACCCTGCATTGTTCAGGTTAGGCGAGGTGGTTCAGGCGAATGCTGACCGCAAGAAACTGATCGGGAAGCACGCGCAGCACGGCTAGCCTAGGCTGGGCTACCGGAAGCACACCAGGACTGCTCTTGGCTCGGATCGGGGCCAGCCGCGAGTCGGCGAGCACCGCCGTGACCGCCGGCCGATCGCCGCCCAGGATCACCGTCGTGAGCTCGTCGACGGCCGGCAGTAGGACGGTTGAGGCGGCATCGGCGGCGGCGGCGTAGGCCCTCTCCGTCTGATTCTGCCGGCGACGGGCGAACCGCTGTTGCGACCAGCCGCCGGCCTTGGTCTTGCCTTGTACGTACGAGGAACCAACCTTGGAGGTGATCAACTGACGGCCGCTGAACACTCCGACGGCGTATCCGCCCTTGCGGACCAGCAGGGCACCGACCCGACGCTCCCTCGAGACATGCTGAAGCAGAGCATTGATCGGATCATTGCTGGACGGCAACGGTGGAAACGTCACGGCGATGACCGCCCGTGCTCCGTCGGATCCCTCCATGATCACTTGACCTGCGTCCGCGGCTGCCGATAATGCACCATGGCGTTGCCTGAAGCCGGTTAGCCACCGACCGAGCCGTTCGGGCGCAACCGTAACAACCCGCTCTACGGCGGGGTCGTCGTCAGCAGACTCCGGGGGCACGATCCGACGCTAGCGGTGCGGGGGTGGCGCCGTTGTGATGCCACCGACCGCTAGGACCTCGGAGGCAACGTCAGATCGATGCATCAGAGGTGGGGAACGCCGGCGAAGAGCGGCGAGAACTCATCCACATCAAACCGAAGGGAGATCGTATGCAAAAGATTGTCACCGGCACCCGCGCCGGAGTATTCGCTGTCGCTTTGGCCGCCACCGTGGCCGTGGCCGCGCCAGCCTCGGCCGCGGACACCCCGCGCAACGAGGGAGCCTCCTGCGTCCAGGCCGGCCTCAACACGCTCAAGGGCCTTGGTCTGCTCCAGGCCGCCGCCAAGAAGGAGGTCGACTACAGCACTCTGGCCAACCCGGTCAGCGGGCCTATCTTCACTACCCTGCCGGCGGGCAGCTACCTATCGCTCGGTCAGGTAGTAAAGCTCCACACCACCAATCCCGAGCTGTTCGCATGGTGCCGCTAAGCCCAAGAGCCTGACCGGCCCGAAGGTCGCACCCGTCGTGGCGTTACGCAGCCCTACGCCACGTCGCCACGGCGGGTCCCGCCTTCTGATGTTCGGTTGGAGCGCCGAGCGAGTTGTGGGCCACGAAATGGACAAACCCGCGAGCTGTCGACATCGAAGATGTCGGCCGGGAGGACAAGTCCGGCGCTCGCGGGTTCGGGTGTTGGCTGTGGATTAGCCGGGCCGCATGCGGCTCGGTGACACACGTGCCGAATGGCGGCTAGCTGGCCGTCACCTCACATGTCCCAAAGTCATTCATTCTTCGGACCACCTCCTTTCCGTGTCCATCTAAGGTAGGCGGCCGACTGGCTTGGGTCAACGCCATTTCACCGATTCAGCCTCCCCTGACTGCCGCGTAGCGGTCGAGCGCCTCCTTCCGCTCCGCGGCGTGGTTGACGATCGGCGCCGGATAGCCCGCGGGCAGTCCCGCCGGATCCTTCCACGGCTCGTGCAGGTGCTCCAGCCGCACATCGGCCAGCTCGGACACGTAACGGCGGATGTAGGCACCGTCTGGGTCAAATTTCTCGCTCTGGGTGATCGGGTTGAAGACCCGGAAGTACGGCGCCGGATCGGTTCCGGAGCCGGCGACCCATTGCCAGTTCAGGTGGTTTTGGGCCAGCTCACCGTCGCGCAGCCGCTCCATGAAGAAGGCGGCCCCGTGCTGCCATCCAATGTGCAAGTCCTTGATCAGAAACGACGCGACCACCATCCGAATCCGGTTGTGCATCCAGCCCTCCGCCAGCATCTGCCGCATCCCGGCATCCACCAACGGATAGCCGGTCCTGCCCTGCTTCCACGCCTCGAGTCGCTTCGCTGCCGTCGGATTCCGTCCTGGATCATCCGTGGCCATGGCCTCGAACGCCGGCCGAACCGCCTTGGTCACGGCATCCGGCCGGTGAAACAACACGTCACCGTAGAAATCGCGCCACGCCAACTGCCGCGTGTAGGCCTGCGCTCCTTGCGAGCGCAGCGCAGCCAGGTCGGCCAGCAGGGTCCTGGGATGGAGATGGCCCCAGCGCAAAGCGATCGACATGTGCGAGGTGGCGTCGATGCCCGGCAGGTTGTGCAGCCGCTTGTAGTCGCTCACGCCGGCCTCGTCACGCTCACGCCACTCCCGCCACGCCAGGCGTGCGTGTGCTTCACCGGCGAGTCCGGTGAGCTCGTCCTCGGCCGCTTCGACCGGTAGCCGATCCTGGGCCGCGACCCAGGTCACCTCGTTTGGGTCCACCGCCGTGGCCGGGCTGCGCGCTCCGTGCGCGAGCCAGGCGCGGTGGAACGGCGAGAAGACCTGGAACGGCTGACCCTCCCCGTTGTGCAAGGTGCCCGGCGCCACTGCGTACGGCGACCCGGTGCGTTGGAGCTCTAACCCATGATCAGCGAGACTCCGGTCCACGGTCGCGTCTCGACGCCGACCGTACGGGGCGAAATCGGCGCTGATGTGCACCCGCTCGGCGCCTACCTCCCGCGCGATTCTGGGCACCGCGATCGCGGGGTCGCCGTGGACGACGGTCAGCCCAGGACCGCCGCCGCCACGCAGGTCGGCGTCCAGCGCCGCCAGTGACGCCCGCATCCACGGCCCTCGTCCCTTGCCCGGGGAGCGCAGCAGGACGGGGTCGAGGACGAAGAGCGGGAGGATAGGGCCACCCTCATCCACGGCAGCCCGCAACGCCGGGTTGTCGTGGAGCCGGAAATCCCGGCGTATCCACCAGATCGCGGGTCGGTCGGCGGAAGCCATGTGGCTATGTTCTCCGTCCGCGCTTCAACTGGATGCTGTCTCGATCAACCACCCGATCGCCGCGCCGCCCACCGCGCAGCGTAGGGGAGAATGGCACCCGTGAGCGACCTGATCGATACCACCGAAATGTATCTGCGGACGATCTATGAGCTCGAAGAGGAAGGGATCACGCCGCTCCGCGCCCGGATCGCCGAGCGGTTGCAGCAAAGCGGACCGACAGTGTCGCAGACCGTTGCTCGGATGGAGCGGGACAACCTCGTGCATGTGCAGGGAGACCGGCATTTAGAGCTGACCCCAGAGGGTCGAACTCGGGCGACGCGGGTGATGCGCAAGCACCGCTTGGCGGAGCGGTTGCTGATCGACGTGATTGGGCTGGACTGGGCGAAGGTCCACGACGAAGCCTGCCGTTGGGAGCACGTCATCTCCGAAGACGTTGAGCGGCGGCTTGTCG
Organism: Propionibacteriaceae bacterium; assembly: GCA_035641455.1. Taxonomy (GTDB): domain Bacteria; phylum Actinomycetota; class Actinomycetes; order Propionibacteriales; family Propionibacteriaceae; genus Microlunatus. The sequence goes on from DASQUD010000260.1 coordinate 7,133, forward strand.
ATCTGTTGCATGCGCCAACCGAGTCGCCGTACGGCAATCCCATTCCCGGGCTGGCTGAGCTTGGTGTAGCCACGGACCAGGCACCCTTCCGCGACGGCAACGAGCAACTGCAGGAGGTCCTTCGCCGAGGCGCGGGGACGCCGATCCGGGTAGTGATCGAGCGCATGAGCGAAGAAATACAAAAGGACGTCGAGATGATGGGGACGCTCAAGCTCGCCGGCATCCTCCCGGGGGCGAAGGTCAGTGCGGAGGTGGGCGGCCTTGGCGTCCGGCTGTCCGCCGAGGGTTCGCCGGCCTGCGAGATCGACAACGAGGCGTCCACACACTTGTTCGTGTCACGAGTCTGAGCCGCGCGGCATGAGAACTGCCGACTGCGTCATGGAGTTGGCTCGGACGCTCGTCGAGGCGGGGAGGCGCGATGAACCCTGATCGCGCCGAGGGAGGGGAGCTGGACTGGCCGGCGTATCTGGCCGAGTTTCACGCGGAGCGGACGGGAATAGTCGAGGCGGTGCTCTCCCGGGCGATGGCAGGTGACCACTCGCCGTACCGGTGGCTGGCCCGTGCGGTTTCCGAGTCCGCGACGACGATCCTCGACCTTGCCTGCGGCTCGGGAGCGATGTCCCGGGAACTGGTGCGTCCCGGACGTACGGTCATAGGCCTCGACATCTCCGAGCATGAACTCGCTCTCGCCGCCGAACGCGGACCTGGACCTTGGGTGCGAGGTGACGGACTTCGGCTGCCGTTCCGCGGTGCCTCGGTCGATGTGGTCACCAG
>DASQUD010000261.1:0-4973 GCA_035641455.1 Propionibacteriaceae bacterium
CGGCGAGCATCTTGACGAGTCTGACTCGCAGGCGTGACAACCATGGGGCAATCCGTGGTAGGCCGATTCTCTCCGTGTGCGCGGTCATGTCTGTGTTCCGTCCCGCTTTCCTCCATGGATCGAGACGTAACGAAACGCCACTTCCGTCTGCGGGTCTGTGATGAGCGCGACACGACGCTCACTGCGACAGGGCCATCAGCGATGAGTGTGCGGCCCGGGGCCAGCACGACCTTGTGAGTCCTACCTGGAGGAGCAATGCTGGACGGCACGATTCGTTGCAGTGAGAAGGGTGTGGTCATGAGCAGCATGCCGGCGCTTCGGCTACGCGGCCGGGGAGACCGCGTCCGGCTACGGAAGATCGGCCGCTGGGATCGGGATCCGCTGGTCGAAGTGAAGGTGGCCTGTCGCACCTCGGTGGCCGTCGAGAAGATGCTCGCTGAGTCGCTACGGGGCGCTCGTGACGCTGGGTGCAGTTGGTCCAGCATCGCTTCCGCGCTGGGTGTAGCACCGACGCTGTCAAGTTGGGATCAGATTGCCGCGGCTCTGGCCTTCAATCGCCGCGTGGTTTGGAACCGCGTGGTCGGCGAAAGATGATCGAGGTCTTGTACTTTGAGGGCTGCCCCAACTACGTAAGTCTGGCAGCGCGCCTCCAGTCCTTGCTCGACGCGGCTCGCGTTGATGAGACCATCGTTTATCGACGCATCGACTCACCGGAACAGGCCGAGGATGAGCAATTCCTCGGATCGCCCACGGTCCGCGTCAACGGAGTTGATGTCGACCCCGGGACCGCCGGACGCCATGACTACGGATTGATGTGCCGTCTTTACGCCACAGCTGACGGGCTGCGCGGGACACCTCCGGATAACTGGATCATGGATGCGCTCGAGCCTGGAGTGTAGTGACTACCAGTGGCACGCGACGCTCAACTCGGCCCGCTGGTGCTCGTCCGGCGTCTTCCCGGGGAATGGCCGGCAGCCACCGTCGGCAGCCAACCGCCAGGACTCAGCCAGACACCCGCAGACGGCGAGAAACGGGCGCAGGCGTGGTGAGACTCATTCAGACGCCGCGCTTCGTGAAGGTCGCCAGCACCCGGCAGTACAGCAGCGAAGTACAGCAACGGTGTCACCACTCGACACGTCCAGGACTGTCCAAATGAGGATCGACGAGCGCCGACCGGACCTCCTAGGCGGTGGTGCCGCCCCTTTGCAAGCAGGCGGTCGCGGCCTCCGTTCTGGTCTCAGTCCCCGATCTTCCGCGGTTTAGGCGCTGCTGCCTGGTGCCCCAGCCGTGCCCCGCTCGAGCGCGTACTCGAGCACGTTGTGATAATTCCAGCCTTCGACGAACTTGCCGCCCTCGATCCGGTACAGGCTGATGCCGGACGCCGACCCCTCTTCACCCGTCGGTTGCATGTCACGGACATGCTTGTTTACCTGGTGCTGGTTCTCATGCCTGCCGCTCGCCTGCCAGTGGACGAAGACGACGTCCTCGTCGGCGGCGATATCCACGACCTCGATCCGCATGTCAGGCGTCGCCTGACCCGCATCAGCGATGAGCTCCTTCAACCCGTGCACCCCAGGTTGCTCTGGATGCATGGACGTATGATCATGGTAGTGATCAGCGAAATACTCATGCGCAACATCGACGTTGCCCCGCATAACCTCCTGGTATCCGTTTTCAAAAAACCGCTGGGCAAGCGCCTTGTTCTCTTCGACGGACATTGGACGTCCTCCCGTGTTAAGCAACGATGGTGAGGTGTCGGGGCTCCTAGTCAACCAACATATACCTGCTGCACCGCCATGGATAGAGGAAGTCGCCGTCCCTAAAGCCTCCAACACAGAAGGGTCGGGACCGTGGCCGACAACCGACCGAGCGGTGTGCGGTGAGGCTCCCGAGCAGCCCAGCGGGCCGGCATCCACCACAGCGTCTCAGCCAACTACGTTGCCGCCTCCACGTCGCCGGCTCGCCGAAGCGTTCGCCCCGTACGCTGGCGTCACCGTGGCCAACGCGTCGACCTACCACAGGTCGGCGGCACTGGGTGGGCAGGCTGCAGCCCGAGGTCGTCTACCTGGCACGAGGCCATTGCGGCCGCTGGACGAAGTTCAGCACTGAGTGACCAACTGAGTGACTACGCGGACACCGATCGATGCACACCCGTACACGTTGGCGCACAGCATCGAGGCAGGTCTAAATCGCGCACCGACTCTGCTTCGGGACGAAGCGGTCAGGCGCTACGACCCTGACGTTCTGTGAGCGTGCTACTACGTGCGGTCACGCACGGTAAGTAGCAGGCATGGCCGGACGCCCCGCTCCGACCGCCACCAAGGGCATCGCGAGCAACTCCGCCGTACCTCCAAAGCTGGTGATGCGTGCCCCCGGGGTGCCCCCGTTCAACCCACATTGCCCAGCAACACCCAGTGCCAACCAGTGCTCTCGCCGGACGTTAACGCCCCAGCCACGCACAGCCAGCGACAGCCGTCAACGACCGGACTCTCTCGTGATGCGTAGATCGTCGGGCCCCAAACGGGCCCTACGCCAGAGCCTGGAGTGGTCTCATACCGCCGGGATGGCGGTGGACGTTGCGTCGGTTGTCGACGGCGCTCGAATACTGGACAGGTTCGGCGTTCGAAGAGTGAACGGTTTGGTCAGTCTAGGGACTCCTGCTCGGCTTTGATGCTGGGCAGGGTGTCGACGCCGCGGTCGCGGAGTCGGTAGCTGGCGCCTTTGAGGGCGATGACGTCGGCGTGGTGGACGATCCGGTCGATCATGGCGGCGGCGACGACCTGGTCTCCGAACACGCCGGCCCAGGAGCTGAACGCCAAATTTGAGGTCAGGATCAGCGAGGCGTGCTCGTAGCGGGAGGAGACGAGCTGGAAGAACAGGTTGGCGGCGTCTTGGGCGAAGGGGAGGTAGCCAACCTCGTCGACGATGATCAGCCCGTAGCGACGGAGTCGGGTGAGCTCGCCGGCCAGGCGGCCGCGTTCGTGGGCCTCGCTCAGCCGCGCGATCCAGTCGGTGGCGGTGGCGAACAGGACTCGATGTCCTTGACGGCAGGCGGCGATACCTAAGGCGGCGGCCAGGTGGGTCTTGCCGGTCCCGGGTGGTCCAAGGAGTACGACGTTGCGGTGCTCGGTCAGGTAGGCCCCGGAGGCCAGGGCCTGCAGCGGGGTCCGGGCGGCGGGTTGGTGGTCGAAGTCGAAGTCTTCGATCGTCTTGACCGCGGGCATGCCGGCGGCGCGGATCCGCAGCTGGGCGCCGGAGGCGTTGCGGGCGGCGACCTCGCGTTCCAAAACGGCGGCCAGGTAGTCCTCGTGGGTCCAGCCGGCGTCACGAGCGTGGTCGGCCAACCTGGCCGCGGCTTCGGTGACCCGGGGCGCCTTCAAGGCGGCAGCCAGGTGGGTGATCTGCTTCAGCGTCTCGGTGGTCACCGTCTTCGGGGTCATCGCGGCCTCATCTGCGGGGCCGTCATCTGCTGGGCGTCGATGCCGAACGCTTTGTCGTAGTCGGCCAGGTCGCGGACCAGGCCCGCCGCCCCGGGCCGGGTGATCGGGTGTTGGTAGGCGTGGCGCAGTGCGGCGGCCGCGTTGACATGGGCGGGGTCGGTGACCGTCATCCCACGCGCCCAGCGGCGGGGGTGCTCGGCGACCAGCCGCCCACCGTGTCTGACTCGCACCGCGTCCAGGTCGGCGGTCACGTCCACCCGGGCGCCGACAGCCCGAGGGTCGACGGAGTAGTCGTTGGTGTCCACCCGCACGTAGTAGTCCCGGCCCAGCCGGACATGATTGCGCCAGCCCAGGTGCAGCACCGCCGGCGGTAACGGCAGCATCGCCGCCCTGTCCACCTCCACCAAGTCGACCGGGCGGGCCTTGAGGGTGCGAACGAGCCGGGTGTTCGCCGTTGTCAGCCAGTCGGTGAACTGGTGGTTGAAGTCGGCCGGTGACTCGAAGTGCCGCCCGGGCATGAACGAGGTCTCGAAGAACCCGTTGCGTCGCTCGACCACCCCCTTGGACTCCGGATCCTTCGGCGGGAGCAGCACGATCTTGGTCGCCAACGTCCCGGCGAACACAGCCACCGGTTCGGTCGGCTTGCCACGACCGATGCCGGGCTCGTTGTCCCAGATCAACCGGCGCGGGACCCGGCCCAGCTGGGTCAGCAACTCCCACGACCCCAGCAGAAGATCCGGGGTCTTGCGGGTCGGGATCATCCGGCCGAGCATGAACCGGGAGTGCGCGGCCGTCATCACCAGCACCGGCAGCAACGTGCGCGAACCGTCCTCGAGCAAGATCTTGCGCGGCGGAAACCACAGATCGCACTGCGCGACGTCGCCAGCCGACCACGACAACCGGTCCGCCGGGTCGATCGGGCGATGCTCGGCCCGGACCCGGTTGACGTTGTCGCGGAACCACCGGATCGACCCGGTCCACCCGACCCGCTCGGCCAGCACCGTTGCCGGCATGTCCGGCGTCTCGGCCAGCAACGCCCGCACCCGAAACTCGAACGGTGTAAACGACGTCGGTGACGGTCCCCGTACATACCTCGGCGGCGCCGACGAGGTCACCGCCTTCACCACCGTCGTCCTCGAAATCCCCAACTTTCGGGCAATGCTGGCCTTCGGCACACCCTCCGCCGACAGCCTCCTGATCAACGCCCAATCCTCCACAGTGATCACACTCCAATCGTCGAGAGTGTTCACTTTTCGAGCGCCGTCACCGTCCAGTCTTCAGCCGCCGCCGACACCGGGGGGCGAGCGGGACTCACGTGGCCCGTCAGCAATGGCAGACAGTACAAGGCCGCGCAAGGTCGAACGACGCTCAGGATCATCGCATCCGGCCACCGCAGCGCTAGCCCGTTTCCCTATCGATTAGGCGGATTAGATGGAGTAGAGCGTGGCCAAACTTCGTGAGCGAGTAGGTGAGTCCGTATCCAGCCTCGGTTTGAACGAGCCCATGCCTCACTAGTCCACCAAGAGCCGCCTG
>DASQUD010000262.1:0-3460 GCA_035641455.1 Propionibacteriaceae bacterium
TAGAAGTAGCCGTAACCGCTTCTCGCCGTATCGCTCGATTCTGCGGACGATGACGCTTGCCAGGGGTCGCGCCAGTTGCGGAAGCCAGGTCTTCATGGCGATGGCGCCGGCTGTGTCTTCATGGACGTCCCAGACGAGTCCGTTCGCCCGGACGCCAGCCGTAGCTGCTACAAGCTCCGGATCGTGCAACAGGACGATATCGAACTGTCGGCCACGATCTCTCACCAGCCGCCGTGCCGCCAAGGCGGCAGCAAGACGGTGTGTGCCCACCGCACGCGGAAGATCGACGGCATCGAGTCCAACGGGAAACGGACGCCCGTAGTCAGTGAACGGCGCAGCAAACGTGACGTGGTGACCGACCTCGCGCAATGCCGCGATCTGCCGGTGCATGATCCTGGTGTCCTGGGGATCGTGGACCACCGTGACGACAAGTACACGCACGAGCGGCAGCCTAGGCGCCCTGTGTGTTGTGGGTCACAATCTCTCCACAGCCGGCGCCGACGGCACCACGCCGCGCGTGTCGAGAAGGCGGCGGGACTTGGTAGCGAGCTGCTCGAAGTCGTACGTCGAGTGGCCCTGAAGAAGTATGGACAGGTCAGCGCCGCTCAAAGCCGTGTCGAGGTCGTCGACGCGCAGCAGCTGAGAGCCGTTCACCTGCCAGCTCTCGACGTACGGATCGTGGAAGCTGACGACCGCACCCTTGGCCGTGAGGTGCTTGGCCAGGGGAACCGCGGGCGATTCGCGCTGGTCGGCGATGTCGGGCTTGTATGTCACTCCGAGGAGCAGGACATGGGCGCCGTTGATCGCTCTGTTGCTGCCGTTGAGTATGTCCTGCGCGCGGTGCACTACGTACATCGGCATGGTGGCGTTGATCTCTTGGGCGAGTTCGACAAATCGGAACGGATAACCCAACCGGGCCCTTACGTTGTGACTAAGATAATTCGGGTCGATCGGAATGCAGTGCCCGCCGACACCCGGGCCCGGGTGGAACACCTGAAAGCCGAATGGTTTGGTGGCCGCGCAACGGATTACGTCCCACAGGTCGATGTTGAGTTCGTGGCAGAACCGGGCCATCTCGTTGACCAGGGCGATGTTGACGTGCCGGTATGTGTTCTCGAGCAGCTTGGCGGTCTCAGCTTCGCGAGTACCCCGAGCCGGTACGATCGTGTCGATAAAGCGGCTGTAGAACGCGACGGCTCGCTCGGTGCAGTTAGGCGTGAAGCCGCCGACGACTTTCGGTGTGTTGCGAACGCCAAATTTCTCGTTGCCTGGGTCGATTCTCTCCGGAGAGAACGCAAGGTTGAAGTCGCGGCCCGCGACGTGGCCGGCCTCCTCGAGAATGGGCCGAACGACTTCGTCGGTGGTGCCGGGGTACGTTGTGGACTCCAAGATCACCAGCATTCCGGCGCGCAGATGGCGGGCGATGCTGCCCATTGCGGCACGGACGGCACTGAGGTCCGGTCCACTGTCCTCGGACAACGGCGTCGGCACGCAGACCACGATCGTCTGTGCGTCCTCGAGCGCGTTCGGGTCGGATGTGGCGCGAAATCCCGCCTCCTGCATGCGCTCGACGTCGGCGTCGCTGAGGTCATCGACATGGGATCGGCCCGAGTTGAGCATGTCAACGACGGTCGAATTGATCTCCAGACCGATGACAGACAGACCAGCGTTGCTTGCTTCCCGGGCCAAGGGCAAGCCGATATAGCCCAGTCCGACCACGGCGAGATCCACGGTCATTGATGCTCCTGCGTTTACCCCGGTCGTAGGACGGGCGTCAACGTCCCCGCCGGCATGCACATTGTGGTGCAGTCCCGATCCCAGACCGGAGGGTCGGCGAGCGCTCTCATCCGGGTTGGACGAGTCGGACGAATCGTACACGACCCCTGGTGTCCGGAAGGATCCATCCGATATCAATCCCATGGGTCCGCGCTCACGACTTTGGCATCATGTTGCGACGCCGGCCTGGCGTTGGCGTTGCGTCGTCGCATTTGCCCACCTCGTGGTACCGTTCGCCCGCGCTGTTGGGCCGCTCACCCTGCTCTACGCGCAGCCTCTCTGGTGATCTCACACGTTGGAACGCGTCACGCATGAAGCAGATCATCCGCCGCCTGAATGTGCTGGCCGGAAACCACCTGTCGGCCGATCAGCGCAAAGCGATCAAGGCAGTCGTCAAGCCCGTGGTTCCGCTCCGGGCCAGGCGGTATGTGCGTCGTGCGTTGAAGAGCTCACCCACTGGCGGTTCCGCTCGTCGTCGGCGAATCAGTCGACTCAACAGGGACGTTGCGTCGCTGTCCCAGGCTCTCTGGATGGGTTTCACCACCGACGCGGTCGCCGACCTGGAACGAATCCGGCGGTCGAGCGACATGCATGCGGAGCCCGTTGCACGTGCGGCCGAAACCCTGGCGCGCTGGTACACGACTGGGGCGGAGCACGAACGTGCCCTTGACCGTGTCATCCAGGCCAGAGCGTTCCGTGGCCGCCATCACCCGGAACGGCTGCGAGTCCTTGAACATCACCTGCTGACCAAGTTGAACCTCTTTGACGAGGCGGAACGGCTCTTCGCTGCTTGGGGCGCGGAGTCACCAGACCTGCATCTCATGCAGGCAAACCTGCGTCTCCAGCGGGCCCAGTCCGGATGTCTGCCGCGCGAGGAGGCGGACCGCGACCGGTTGGCACTGATCGACTGGGTGTTCCACCGCCAGTCCCTTGTCCCCATCAGCGAATTGGTGAGGCCAGGCATCCTGGAGTTCGGCGCCCTGGCCAGTACGTCCCAGTTTGCACCTGACAGCGCCCTGGGCACGGAGGACCCGATGGTCTCCATCGTCGTCCCCGCTTACAACGCGGCGCCGACGCTGGCTTCCTCTGTCAACAGCCTGCGCGCCAGTACGGTCTCAAGCATCGAAATCCTGATCGTCGACGACGCAAGTACTGATGCCACCCGCGACGTGGGGCAGGCCCTGGCGGCAGAGGACGGGCGAGTCAAGGTCTTCCGTCATGAAGAGAATCTCGGGGCCTATGGCGCTCGCAACACCGGGCTGGCCCATGCGCGCGGCAGGTACTTCACAGTGTTCGACGCCGACGACTGGTCGCACCCGCAGCGGCTGGAGCGTCAGCTCCAGCCGCTGCAGACCGCTGGCGCTGTCGGAACCTTCTCCCGCCTCGCTCGGGTGAGCCCGCAGATGGAGTTCCTCCTCCGTCCGTACCGTCCGATGCTGGAGCCCATTCACTGGAGCTACTCGTCCCTGCTGATCAGCACCGAGGGAGTGCGTCGGCTCGGCGGTTGGGATCCCGTCCGCGCACACGCGGACTCCGAATTCATCGAGCGCCTACGGGGGTTCTACGGAGAGGACTCGCTCGTCGAGGCCGAGCCCTCCGTGCCGCTGTCCCTCTGCCTGGTGGCCAGCACCAACCTGACTGAGAGTCGCGGGACGAGTATGCGCTCAGTCGACTTCGGCGCCCG
>DASQUD010000263.1:0-4047 GCA_035641455.1 Propionibacteriaceae bacterium
GCCGGCTGCCCCACGAGAAGGTGTCATGGACCAGCACGACGTGACCCCGGCGGGCCAGGTCATTGGCCGGTGCGCGACCCGAGTAGTGCAGCGCGCGGAGCCAGGCAGCGCGCGGACTCGAGCTCGGACCGAGGTCGACCAGCTGCTCAGCTCCCACAGAGCGGACGCCGCCATGACTGTGCATGCCGAGGATGCCGGGAAGGCTGCGCCGAACCCCGGCTGGGCGCAGCAACCACGCGCTCGTGTCCGGTCCGTAGCCGACCGACCAACGCAGCCGACGGATCAGGACGCCACCGATGCGCTGACTACCTTCCTCGACCACGGTCGGAGCCTCCGTGGGCCGTCGTAGGCCAAGCACCCGGCCCAGTGCTGTGGTCGCGTGGTCCGCTCCGACATAGGGCTCAGCCGATCGCACGGCGGCCGGCCAGTCCTCGTAGCCGGCGATGGGATTCGGACGAGGCGCGGACCGCTCCGCGGACACAGCGGTCAGCGGACGGCCTCGCCGAGCCGCGCCGGTCCCGCGCTGCCGCGAGTCTCGATCCTCGGTCTGAGGAAGATCGAGTGACCGGCTGCACGCTGGTTCAGCAAATCCCACATTCGATGCCAGGCGTGTTCACCCAGCTCCGTGACAGGAACGGACGCGGTGGTCAAGCCTGGGTTCATATAGCGAGCAAACGGGATGTCGTCGAACCCCACCACTGAAATCTGCTCCGGCACGTTCACGCCTCGATCTCTGAGCGCACTTATCAAGCCGACCGCCACCAGATCGTTGAAGGCAAGCACTCCGGTAGCCGAGGAGGCGAGGACGCGTTCCGCGGATTCGCAGCCGTCGGCGAAGCTGACCCCGCACGGCAGAATCTGGATCGCAGCGTCCGCATGATCATCGAGAAAGTCCCGCACCGCCGCGAGCCGGCGGGCGTTCGAGGCGCTCTGCGGCGCGCCGGCAAGATAGACCAGGGACCGGTGGCCATAGCCGTACAGCAGATCGAGCAGCTCACTGAGCGCCGTCCTATAGTCGGCGGCGACCACGGGCGTGCCTGGCGATGCAGCGTCACGATTGACGAGCACAACGGGCTTCAGTTCTCTGAGCAGCGGTTGGAGATCCGCCTCCGGCATGCGCGGCGCACACAACACGATGCCATCACAGCGCCTCCGCGTTTCGACGGCGAGGATGCGCTCATCAGCGATCGACTCGGCGGAGTCGGCGATCAAGACGTGATAGCCGTCGCGGGCCGCTGCATGGCTCAGGCCACGCAACACACCGTGGAAGGTCGGGTTTCCGAGGTCGGGGACAACCACGGCAATGGTGTTCGTTTTGCCCAGGACGAGGCTGCGGGCGAGCGGGCTGGCGGAGTAGTGGAGCTCCTGAGCCGCGGCACGGACCCGGTCAGCCAGCGCCTGATCGACCGAGGCGTTACCGTTCATCACCCGAGATACCGTGGCGAGCGAGACACCCGCGCGAGCGGCAACGTCAGCGATGGTCTGCGGTCGAATGTTTGGTGCTGCCGCCACCTCTGGTCCCTATTCCTTCCGTTGTCTCGGCTGTTCCGAGTGACCGCCAGGCGGTTGGCACGAGTGGCTCCCGGATCGACCTTTCCGATACGCTTGGAAAGCGTTTTCTATCCATGGTACGAGGTTAGTCCAGGGAAGGGGGCTTTGGATGGTGAGCACCTCGACCTCAGCAGCCCGCGTCGTCCTGGTCGGCGTCCGCGGGTTCGGCCAGGTCCACGCGGAGCGGATCGCTCGGCTCTCCGATCAGGGCCTGGTCGAACTTGTCGCGGCCGTCGATCCCGGAGTCGTCCTCGATCCGCCGATGATCTACGGCGTGGACCTGTACGCCGATCTGGCAGAGGCCCTTTCTGTGGTCGGGCCGGTGGACATCGTCGTGATCGCTGCACCGCTGGGCGAACACTTCCGGCTCGCCACCGTCGCCCTCAGGTCGGGCGCGGACGTCTATCTGGAGAAGCCCCCGGTGGCATCGATCGACGACTTCACCCGTCTCGTCGCCGTCGAGCAAGAGACAGCGCGGGTGGTCCAAGTGGGCTTCCAGAGCCTCGGGTCACAAGCCGTGGAGATGCTCGCCGAAGACGCCTTCGAGATCGGGCCAATCGTCAGGGTCAGCGCGGTGGGGGCGTGGTCGCGCACGGTCGGCTACTGGACCCGTTCCCCGTGGGCCGGTCGCAGGAGCTTGGGTGGCCGCCCTGTGGTCGATGGCGTGCTCACCAATGCGCTGGCCCACGCTGTTGTGACGGCGCTGTCAATCGTCGGCTGCCGCCGGATGGACGACGTCGAGGCGGTGGAGACCAATCTCTATCGGGCCAATCCCATCGAGGCCGATGACACATCGGTCGTACGGATCAAAACCACCGACGGCTTCGAGGTGACCTGCGCGCTAAGCCTGTCCGCGTCGGTCCAAAGTGAGCCAGTCGTACGCGTGGAAGGAAAGCGGGGACGCGCCACCTTTGCCTACACCGCGGATCGGGTGGAGCTTGAGGCAGCTGACCGGGAGCGCACCGAGGTCACCGGCCGGGTGGACCTGTTCGAGAACCTCCTGGCCCACCGCCGAGACGGCGTACCGCTCCTGGTGCCGCTGATCAATACTGGAGCGTTCATGCGGGTGCTCGCCGCTGTCGCGGCCGACGAGCCGGTCCGGATCGACCCTCGAGCCATTCAGTGGCACGGCGAAGGCCAGGACCGACGCCCGGTAGTCGAGGATGTCGAGCACTGGTTGGAGCTGGCGGCATCAACCGGGCAGACTTTCGCAGAGCTCCACGTGCCCTGGGCACACGGAGAACGGGACACGGTGCTCGTTCAGGCACGCCTTTCCGATGCCGAGGTGGCGGTCTACCGGGATGGTCGGGGGACCATACCCACCTCAACGCCCCGGCCCTATCTGCACCCGGTACGGACGCGGACCGGCGTGGTGGTTTCGGCCCACCACCCGGCCGACCACGACTGGCACAACGGCGTCGGCATGGTCATACCCGACGTGAACGGCACCAACTTCTGGGGCGGAGGCACGTACGTCCACGGGCAGGGCTACCAAATGCTTGACGATCATGGTGTGATCGTCGGTGAGCCGCCGAACCTCGACGGCGACGGGTTCAGCCAAGATCTCCAGTGGATCGGCCGCGACGGATCGGTCCAGCTGCGCGAACAACGGTCAATATCCTGGACCGCCATTGACCAGCAGACGTGGAGATTGATCTTCGAATCCGAGCTGCACGCCGACGCCGGCGCGACGCTCGCCTCCCCCGGCAGCAAGGGTCGCGTCGGAAGTGGTTACGGCGGCTTTTTCTGGCGATTCCCGGCCTGCGACAACGTGGATGTGTACACCGCCGAAATTCGAGGCGAGGGAGAGGTCCACGGCAGCGTGGCGCAATGGATTGCCTGGTCCGCCGACTTCACCGCCGGACCGGGACTCGGCGGGCCAGCGACAATTGTCATTGCCGCACCAAGCTCGGCAACGGCCGCGGAGCCCTGGTTCGTACGCGTGCGCGACTATCCGGCCATTGGTTCGGCGCTCGCCTGGGACAGTCCCACTGTCCTTCCTCCCGGCGCTGGCCTGCATCGCCGCTTTGACGTTGCCATTACCGATGGGCGGCTGACTGAGGAGCAGACCAGGACGCTGGCTGGCGAACTGGTGGCAACGGAGCGCTGAACAACGCCGCATCCGACCGGGTCGATCAACCGCGTACCAACGCGCTGATCGTGATCAATCGACCACCGTAGTCGGTGGCAAATTAACCACGATCATTCAGTTGAGGTGGCGTCGAGGTTGCTCCGTACCGCGAGAGGGTGACGCCGCCGCTGAAGCTTTTCGCCTCCAGCAGCGTCAGCTTGGCAAGCTCGAAATTGCTGCTCCTCCTGCTGCGCCTCGTGATCTACATACACCCGCATCAGATCCCTGCCTCGCGCAGAAATCATCGGCTGGTGATGTGCGGCCGGTCAGGCCTCCGCCGGGCGCTCAGCCTCGAGACGCGTGTAGCTCAGGGGAAAGTCGATCTCCCAACTCTGACCTTGATCGTGGGAGGTTTCCCACCGTCC
>DASQUD010000264.1:0-18769 GCA_035641455.1 Propionibacteriaceae bacterium
GACCTTGACCCCCGTACGCCCTCCTCGACCCTCGTATGTGAGGGTCAAGGTTGACGTACGGGGGTCAAGGTCGTGCAGGGCGAGCTCGCTGGCGGCGTGCTCGTGTCAGGGGTTGATCGTGTGAGTCGCGATGTGGGTCACTTGATCCCAGACAAAGGTGACCTCTGCGCCGCCCGCTGGGACGGTGAGCGAGATGTTGTCACCCCCGCCGCCAGCCCCGTAGCTGACGTCCCAGGAATCGTTGATCGCGACCTTGTATTCATAGCTCCCGGCCGGAAGCGTGAAGGTTTCCTGCCACACCCCGTTGGGTTCGACGGGCTGGAAAGTCAGATGGGTTGCGGCGCAGCCAGGCTGCCAATCCGCCGGACAGCCGACCTCGGACTGCAGTGAGCCCGCAATCGTCACGCTGTCGACCAGCCTGTACGGCGCGGTTCGGGTCACCGTACGAATCTGACTGATCACCTGCGTGCCGTCCGGCTCGTCGAGAATCGCGCGGTAGCGGATGACCGTGCCGGCTGGCACTGACGCAAGATTGTCGGAATAGGTGTAGACCGGCGAGCTGCTGTCGGTCCGCACGGTCTGCCACGCGCCACCGTTGAGGCTGCGCTGGATCTGGACGACATGAGTCGCGCGTTCGGGATCTGCAGTCACGTTGACATGGATGGTGCCGAAGACATTGCCCGCCTGGTTCTGCGGTGAGACCTCAATGGCCAGCCGGGGAGCCGGCACCACCACTCGCTCGGGTGCGCTGACCCGGCTGTGCCCAGCGTTGTCGCGAACCACGGCACGGTAGGTCACCCGCGTGCCATCGGACAGGGAACTGACGTCGTGGAAGACCCGGTACGGCCGCGTATCATCGGTGCCGATCGGCGTCCACTTGCCGTTGCCTACCCTGGCGTAGAAAGTCACTTCGTTGAACCCCGAACCGCTGACGTTCGCCGATACGCGCATCCGAGAGTTGGCCTGTGCCGACGGTTCCGGCTCGTCAAGCGAAACCCGCGGTGCAGCGTCGGAACGCGGGATCCGCGAAGCGGATTCGTACACCACGGTCGACAGTGCTGGCACCGTCAACTCCAGACGCCGGTTCCCGTCGGAGGTCAGCAATTGCGGCCCGGAGCCGTAGACCCGGATGAAGTTGCCGTTGCGGACGTAGGTCGGGATGGCGGCGGTCTGGGACTGTTCGCTGTTGTTGAGCGCCACGACATACTCGCGCTGCTGGCCGTGGAGGATCCGGGAGAACGCATAGATCCCGGCGTCCGCATCGGCATAGCGGTGCTGGTGGGCGCCATCGCGCAGGGCGGGGTGTTCCTTGGCGAGCTCGGCCAGCTGGCCGATCTTGAGGTAGAGCTGATGCCCGGTATTGAAGTTGTCTTGGGCATGGGTCCGGGTGGTTCCGAGCAGGTCGTCGTCGAGATAGTCCGGAACCTTGCTGGCGAACATCGACTGCCGAGCCACCTGATCCCCGCCGGTTCCGGTGAAGCCCTGCTCGTCACCGTAGTAGATCACCGGATTTCCGCGAGAGAAGTACATCAACTCGTGCGCGAGCCGGTCGCGGGCCAGCAGCTCGCCCTCGGATGCGCCTGGGTTGTCCTCCGTCAGGAAGTAACCGATCCGCCCCATGTCGTGGTTACCGAGGAAGGTCGGCAGCTGGTAGACGTTGGAATCCGCGTCGGTGTACCAGTCGTCGTTGCGGAACAGCGTGCGTAGAAGCGTTGGGTCCCCGCCTTTTGACGCGAACGTGCGCGCGGCGTCTTGGAACGGGAAGTCCAGCACGGCCTGCATCTGATTGCGGGTGGTGTACTGCGAGGTGAATGGCCGGGTGGTGTCGAAGACCTCGCCGAACATGAAGAACTCGCGCTTGCCCTGGCTACGGGCGTAAGCCAATACCTCGGGACCGAAGCGCTGCCAAAACTCGTCGTTCACGTGCTTCATGGTGTCGATCCGGAAACCGTCGATGCCCATCTCACGGATCCAGGTCTTGTAGATCTCGATCATCCCGTTCACCACGGTGGGGTGTTCGGTGAACAGGTCGTCAAGGCCGAAGAAGTCTCCGTAGTAGGAGTCCTCACCAACAAAGGTCGTGTTGCCGCGGTTGTGATACAGCGTCACATCGTTGAGCCAACTCGGAACCTTGAGGTTCTGCTCGCCCGCCTCGAGGACCGGCGTGTACGGGAACGACGTGGCCGGGTCCAGCGGCGGGAAGGTGCTGCCAGCGGCGTAGTCACGGTCGTCGAATGCGGTGCCAGATGCGGTCCGGTACGGCTCCACGTCCTTGGGCACATACGCCGGACGAGCGCCCTCCTGGAATCCGATCACGTCGGCGGTGTGATTGGTGATGATGTCGAAGTAGACCTTCATCCCGCGCGCGTGCGCAGCCTCCACCAGGTCGCGCAGCTCGTCATTGGTGCCGAGGTGGGGGTCGATCTGGGTGAAGTCGGTGACCCAGTAACCGTGATAGCCGGCCGAGCTGTCCTCGGGTTGGACCGCCTTGTTCTTGAAGCTCGGAGTGAGCCAGATGGAGGTAGTACCGAGACCGCGGATGTAGTCAATGCGGTCTAACAGTCCTTTGAGGTCACCACCGTTGTAGAAGCCCTTGTTCGTTGGGTCGAACCCGTGCTGGTCGCGGCCGCCCGCAATCCCGCCGGTGTCGTTATCTGCAGTGCCGTTCTCGAACCGGTCGGCCATGACGAAGTAGAAGTTCTCATCGGTGACCGGTGCTCGCAGCGAGTGCTTACCGGCAAGCTTCCCGGTGGCCTTGCCGTTCGGGTGGTCCTTGCCCTTCTCTCTCAGTGCTGCAGGTCGCGCTCCATGCGATGAATCGGCGGCGGAGGCTCGCCTCGACTCGTCTGCTGGTTGGGCGCCAGCCAAGCTGACCGGTACCGTGGCGGCCGCAGCCGCCAGACTGCCGACCAGCAACGCGATACCAGTGCGACGAAGGGACATGGCAATTCCTCTTCACTGAGGACGGGAAGTTCTGCCTCAGCGAACACGCCCAGCCAGCAGGGGTCAACGACCAGAACGGCGAGTTGCCAAGTTCATTCAGCAACGATTCGGAACGCTCGAGCTCACAAAGTGGGACGGGGTTACGAAGAGATAACGGGCGCGCGATTAGATCGGAATCTCGACGATCGCCCTTGTGCCTGGGCCCTCGGGCTGTGGGCCAAGTTGGAAATTGCCTTCCATCTCTCCCACGAGTGTGTCGACGATGGACAGACCGAGGCTGCGCGATTGGCGCCAGTCGAAATTCGGCGGCAGGCCGCGACCGTCGTCACTGATCTCCACCCGCAATCTGCCGCCCGCCAACGACGGCACGACCCGCACTTCACCAGGGGTGTCAGCGAGCCCATGCTCAACCGCGTTCTGACACAGCTCGGTGAGCACCATCGCCAGACTCGTGGCCACGTCCGCGGAGACGACGCCAAAGCTCCCCTGCCGGACGGCGGAGACCCCCCCTTCGAAGGTGGCGACGTCGCCGACCATCCGCAGCAGGCCATCGGCGACTCGGTCGAACTCGACGGTCTCGTCGTAAGTCTGGGAAAGCGTTTCGTGCACGATCGCAATTGCAGCGACCCGGGACATGGCGTCGTTCAGCGCCACCCGCGCCTCGGCCGAGGAGATGCGGCGCGCCTGCATGCGCAACAGGGCGGCCACCGTCTGCAGGTTGTTCTTCACCCGATGGTGGATTTCCCGAATGGTCGCGTCTTTTGTTACCAGCTGGCGCTCCTTGCGCCGAAGATCGCTCACGTCGCGACACAGCACGATCGCTCCCACGCGCTCCGTGCGATTGAGTAGGGGGAGGACACGGACCATCAAGTGAGCGTCGCCAGCCACCAACTCCGTCCGCCGGGCGTTACGCCCTGAAAGCACGGAGGCGATCGAGTCATCCACCGGTCCAGGACCGGCGGGGAACAGCTCAGCGGTCAGGGTCGGCAGGTGCTCATCGACCAAATCCCCGATCAGGCCGAGACGCCGGTAGGCACTCAAGGCGTTCGGGCTCGCGTACTGGACGCAACCACTGGCGTCGATGCGAATGAATCCATCACCGACTCGCGGGCTGAACGCCAGCATGGTCGCGTCACTAGGCATCGGAAACGCACCAACGGTGATCATCCGGGCAAGCTCGGCGGCGGTACCCAGGTATGCCTGCTCCAAAGAGCTGGGCGCGCGCACCCCAAGCAGACTGGTGTGCTGCTCCACGACCCCAATCACTCGCCGGCCACGTTTCACCGGAATGGCGTGGCTGTCGACCGGCATCCCGGCGGAGAGCTTTGCTTCGCTCGTCCGGGTGATGTTGCCCGTGCTGAACGCCTGCGACACCAGGTGTTCCGGTGCGTAGGCGATCAGGTCGCCGACCACGTCATCGAGCAGCGCTGTCGGACCGGTGGTAGGCCGGATCTGTGCCGCCGCCCAGAACACGTTCTCATCCCGGTCGGCTACCCACAGGACCAAGTCGGAGAAGGACAAATCGGCGAACAGTTGCCACTCCGAGACCAAGAACGACAGCCACTCGCGGTCGGCTTCGGAGAGATCGGTGTGCTGACCGACGACCTCCGACATGGACGGCATGGTGCAACCCTAATAACGTGCGAAGCAGCGCCACACCATTCGGGGGCCGGATTACTTCGCCGATATAGGCGATCCGGGCGTCGAGCCTGTAGTCGTCGAGAGCCGTCCGATCCACTGAGCCGATGGACGAAGTAGGCAACGCGTGAAGCTACCGACTAAACTCCCCCGGTCGCGACAAGCGAACCCTCATTCGGCGAGCAGGAGGAAATCCATGGCTAAGGGTGGCCGGAAGCGACGCGCCCGCAAGAAGAAAAGCGCGAACCACGGCAAGCGCCCGAACGCCTGACGGCGCCAGCCCAGACACAGAAGCCCCGCGGTGAACCGCGGGGCTTCGTCGTCTCCAGTGATCTAGGGGGTCTGCCGGAAGGTGCTCAGCTGGGCGACGATCTTGGCACGCAGGTGACTGGGTGCGATGTCACCGCCGCAGCTCCGATGTAGGAGTGCCTTGAACTCCTGCTCCATGTCGAACCGGTCCAAACACCCCTCGCACGCCGACAAATGCTGACGAACCGCGTGTGCCGATGATTCGTCGAGCTCGGAATCCAGGAACTCCCATACCCGCTTGACGACGTCCGCGCAGTCGTCGAACGACATGCCCCCATGGCTCATGATTGACTTGTCTCCCGCATCAGGCCCCGCTCCTTGGCGTAATCGTCCAGCAATGTCCGCAAGGTGTTGCGGCCCCGGTTGAGCCTGGACATCACCGTACCGATGGGCGTCCCCATGATTTCGGCGATTTCCTTGTAGGAGAAGCCCTCGACGTCGGCTAGATACACTGCCAGTCGGAAATCAGGCGCGAGTCTCTGCAGCGCCTCCTTGATGTCGGAGTCCGGCAGGTTCTCCAGCGCCACGACCTCAGCCGATTTCAGGCCGGACGAGGTGTGCGATTCCGCTCGGGCCAGCTGCCAATCCTCCACGTTCTCCCCATCGGAGATCTGCGGCTCCCGCTGCTTCTTCCGGTACGAGTTGATGTAGGTATTCGTGAGGATCCGGTAGAGCCATGCCTTGAGGTTCGTGCCGGGCGTGAACTGGTGGAACGAGGCGAACGCTTTCGCGTACGTCTCCTGGACGACGTCCTCGGCATCCGCCGGGTTGCGGGTCATCCGCAGCGCGGCGGCGTAGAGCTGGTCGAGGTACTGCAGCGCGTCGGCTTCGAACCGCGCGGAACGCTCCTGGGCAGTCTCGGCATGGCCCTCGGGCTCGACCGCTTCGGTGGCCGCCGAGGTGGGGATCGCAGGGATACTCATCACGTACGAGAGTACCGGCGAGCCCACAGGTCGGAGTTCCTCCGACAGGCTGTCGACCAAGAAGGGCATGTCAGAAAGAACGCGTTCATGGTGGAGGTATTCCCAATCGCCGGTCGACGAATCGGCTGACCTCGCTCAACACGACGGCGCGCAGGTTGGCCGCGCTGAACGAGGAGGATGTGGCCACCCGAAAGCCGTGGTTTGCTCCCGGCAACTCGACCAGCCGGATGCCCACGGCGTTCTTAGTGGCCGCCTCGATCTCGGCCGCCGAGCCAAATGCGTCGGACGTCCCTTGCAGGACCAGCCGCGGCGCGTGCGGCTGAAGCAGTTCTGCGATCCGGGACTTGTCCGGCTGGCCGGGCAGGTGGAGCGGAAAAGCAAGACATATGACGCCCGCCGCCCCCACTACATTTGCTGTCCGGCAGGCGACTCGCCCGCCCGCACTGCGCCCGCCGACGAAGAGAGGGCCGATCGCCCAAGGCTGTTGCCGGAGCCAGTCGAGGGCGGCGAGCCAGGCCTCGTCCAGCCTCGCCGGTGGTGTCGCGACCCGGCGTCCGGCCGTTCGCCACGGCTGCTCCAAGCGGACGACGGTCGTTCCGTGCTCCGGTATCCGTCGGGCGAGCAGCTCGAGGTCCATCGCGTTGGGGCCTCCTCCGGCACCATGCCCGAGTAGCAGCGTCGCCACCGGATCCTCTGCGGCATCGATGAGCAGCCGTCCGAGGCCCTGCGGGGTATCCACCGGAGCGATCGCGGTTGGCATGGATCAGATCAGGGTGCCCTGAGCATCGGCGGGGTCCTCAGATGCCTCAGCGATAGGTTCAACCAGCGATGGATCGTTGTTCTGGACGCTGTTGACCGCCGTGGACACCGGGTAGGCCTCGAGTAGATCCGCCTCGGTCACCGCCAGCAGCTCCAGCGCAGCCGCCGGATCCGTGAGTTCAGGATCCAGCCAGGCATCCAAGGCGTTGCGTGTGATCACCATCGGCATTCGATCATGGATGTGACCGGCCGCGTCCGTGGCCTCGGTTGTGATCACTGAGCAGGTCCGCAACCACGCGGAATCATCCTCACGGTCCTTGGTCGGATCCCGCCAGATTTCGTAGATGCCAGCCATGACCAATCGCTCGCCGTCGGCCCGATGAATGAAGAAGGGCTGCTTCTTGGTCTTGCTCGATCCCCTGCCCGCGGGTCGGTTGCCCTCGGGCGTGTACCACTCGTAGAAACCGTCAGCCGGGAGCAGGCAGCGGCGGAGCTGAAACGCCTTTCGGAAGGCCGGCTTGTCGGCCACAGTCTCCAACCGCGCGTTGATCAGCCGAGAACCGATCGAGGCGTCCTTCGCCCACGACGGCACCAGCCCCCAGACCAGCGGTGCCAGGCGCCGCCGAACTTCCCCGGAGTCCCGAACTCGGCGCTCGAACACCGCTGGTACGGCAACGGTTGGCGCCACGTTGTAGTCCGGGCCTGGTAGGCCGTCGAAGACATCGTCGACGTCGAACTCGATTCGCAACACATTGGCGTTGGCCGAGGACGCATACCGCCCGCACATGCTCATCGACGTTATCTCACGCCGGTGACACGGGCCCCCCGGCTTTTCCTGTACAGCTGGGCGCGATAGGAATAGCTCATGACCTTGCTACGCGCTGGTGCGCGCACCATGCTCGCTTCCTATTTCATCGTCAACGGCGTGAAGGCCGTTCGCAATCCCGATCCGCTGGTACCTGCGGCCGAGCCTGTGGCCGACCGTGTCGTCCCCTTGGTGAAGAAGTACGCCCCGCAGCAGGTCGCCACGGCGATTCCGGAGGATACGGCGAATCTTGTCCGTGCCAATGGCGCTGCACAGATCGTCGGCGGCCTCGCGCTCGCGAGCGGCAAGGGGCGACGAGTGGGAGCGCTGTTGCTGGCTGGCGCGCTGGTACCCAGCACGCTGGCGAGGCACCCCTTCTGGACCCGGACCGACCCGGAAGAGAAGGCTCTGGATCGTTCCCAGTTCCTCAAGAACGTGAGTTTGCTCGGTGGGGTGCTGCTGGCCGCCGGTGACACCGAGGGCAAGCCGAGCCTCGCCTATCGGGCTCAGAAGGGCGGGCAGTCGCTGGCCAAGGAGACCCGCAGGGCGCGGAAGTCGTTGGCGAAGAGCACCAGCGGCCTGGCCAAGAGCACAAGTGGCGTGGCCGATGATGCGCTAGCCGGTGGTGCGGCGCTGGTCGGCGCGGTTGTCGCCGGCTCGCGAGCAGCCAGGAAGAGGGCGGCCAAGGAACGGAAGAAGGAGCGTCGGGTGGCCGCCAAGCAGGCAGCGGTCGCAATGGAAGCCGCCGATAAGGCTGCCAAGCAGGCGGCCAAGCAGGCAGAGAAAGAGGATCGTAAGCAGCAAAAGGCTTTCCGGCGGAACAAGAACATCCGGCGCGGCGAAAACTAACGGCACTGCTTTACGTCCAGCTTCGCGCACGTGTCTGACGCTCACTCCGAAGGATCTGGACCGGGACCTCGGTGGGCGGCGCCCGGTGCCCCCGCACCGATCCGGGCCACCGTACGGATTCCCGGCTCGAAGTCCGAGACGAACCGCGCGCTGATCATCGCCGCCCTGGCCGAAGGCCCGTCCATGATCATCGACGGGTTGGAGGCCCGCGACACGCAGTTGATGCGCGATGCACTTCGCACCCTTGGCGTCCGGATCACCGAGCAGGGCCACCGGTGGCAGATCGACCCACCGTCGCGCCTTCGACCCGGTGGCCGAATCGACTGCGGGCTGGCCGGCACGGTGATGCGCTTCGTGCCGCCGGTCGCGGCACTGGCACCCGGACCAGTGCGGTTCGACGGCGACCAACAGGCCTATGCCCGGCCGATGAAGGTCATCTTGGCGGCCCTTCGCAGCCTCGGCGCCCGGACCGATCGCAATGCCCTGCCGTTCACACTGACCGGGGACACCAATCTGGCCGGCGGGACTGTCACCCTTGACGCGTCTGAATCAAGTCAGTTCGTTTCCGGACTGCTGCTCAGTGGGGCCCGTTATGCCAACGGGGTCGACGTCCGGCATGAGGGACCGCCAATCCCGTCGATACCGCACATCGAGATGACAGTGGCCATGCTTCGGGCGCGCGGAGTCGAAGTCAACATGCCCGAGCCCAACCGCTGGGTCGTTCGACCGGGGCGCATAGCAGCCCGCGACGTCAGCATCGAACCGGACCTGTCCAACGCGGCACCGTTCCTTGCCGCGGCCGCTGTGACCGGTGGCACCGTCACCGTGCCGGGGTGGCCGGTGCGCACGTATCAGCCCGGCGATCAGATCCGCGAAATCCTCCAACGCTTCGGCGCTCGGGTCACCTGGCGTGACGGCGAGCTGCAGGTCCACGGCACGGACCACCTCCACGGCATTGATGTCGACCTTCATGGTGCATCGGAACTCACCCCGGTCGTAGCCGCTATGGCGGCGCTTGCCGACTCGACCAGCCATCTGCGCGGGGTCGGCCACATCCGCGGCCACGAAACCGACCGCCTGGCCGCCTTGGAGGCGGAACTCAATCGGCTGGGTGCCCATGCCAGTCAGACCGACGACGGGCTGGTAATCCATCCGCGACTGCTCGGCGGGGACGTGTGGCACACCTATGCCGACCATCGGATGGCCCAGGCGGGCGCGCTTCTCGGCCTGGTCGTGCCAGACGTCGAGTTAGACGACGTCACCTGCACGGCCAAGACCATGCCGGAGTTCGTCGACCTGTGGAACGCCATGATCATCGACTCCCAGCCGGACCCAGCGCTGGATGATCACTCCCCAGCCGATGACGACGCCGGCGAGCAAGGCGCTCCCCTTTCGTGACGTCCCGCAGCTTCGGTGAGGACGAGCAGGCGGCGTTCGACCGACCTGGCCGGAGCACGAGGCCCCGGACCAAAGACCGGCCAACCTATTCCGGCGCCGAGACAGGCATGATCATCACGGTCGATCGGGGGCGCTACCGCACGCTTGTGGACGACCGCGAGGTCACGGCCACCAAGTCGCGACATCTAGGTCGTACGGGCGTCATCGTCGGTGATCGGGTCAGGGTCGTCGGCAACACGTCCGGAGACGAAGGCACCCTGGCCAGGATCGTGCAGGTCGAAGACCGCCACACTGTCCTGCGACGGACCGCCGATGACGAGGACCCGTATGAGCGCCCTATCGTGGCGAACGCCGATCAGCTGGTGATCGTCACCGCACTAGCGGATCCGCCACCTCGGATCGGGATGATCGACCGGATCCTGGTCGCAGGGTTCGACGCCGGAATCGCCCCTTTGCTGTGCCTCACCAAGGCCGACTTGGCACTACCCGACGAGCTGGTGGCGCAGTACGAGCCGTTAGGCGTGCCCATCCAAGTGACCCAGCCTGGAGTAGACCTCGACCCGCTGAAGCGGGCGCTGGCGGCACATCGCAGTGTGTTCGTCGGCCATTCGGGGGTGGGCAAGTCGACGCTGGTCAATGCCTTGATCCCTGGAGCGAAGCGAGTCATTGGGGAGGTCAACGAGGTGACCGGCCGGGGCCGGCACATCTCCACCTCCGCGATCGCTCTGCAGTTGCCGGATACGGACGGGTGGGTGATCGACACGCCCGGCGTGCGCTCGTTCGGCCTCAGCCATGTCCGGCCCGATCGGATCATCGCCGCGTTCGGTGATCTCGACGAGTTCAGCTCCGACTGTCCTCGGGGCTGCAGCCATGCCGCAGGAGAGCCGGAATGCGCCCTGGACGAGGCGGTGCGTCGCGGGCAACTTTCTCCCCTCCGGCTGGCGTCGTTCCGCCGGATGCTCGGGTCGGGCCAGTAGCGTAAAGGCCATGTCTGCTTCACTGCAGTCGGGTGCCGGGGGCGGCTCCGGTCTACAGGCTCCGTCGACGTCGACGGCGGCCGGCTCGGCTGCGTCGACACGCGAGGCTGCGCAGTCCGACGGCGCATTGCGTCGAGGCCTGACCGACGATCTGCGCCTCGCCCACCTGCTCGCCGACGACGCCGACTCCATCACCATGAATCGCTTCAAGGCACTGGACTTGTACGTCACCTCCAAACCTGACCTGACGCCAGTCAGTGACGCGGACACCGCCGTCGAGGAAGCGCTCCGCCGCACCCTGAGCCGAGCCCGACCCCGCGATGCCGTGCAGGGTGAGGAACTTGCCGTCACCGGTTGGGGACCGCGGCGCTGGGTGATCGACCCGATCGACGGGACAAAGAACTTCATCCGCGGCGTACCGGTCTGGGCCACCCTGATCGCGCTGATGATCAACGACGAGGTCGTCGTCGGCGTCGTCAGCGCACCAGCACTAGGCCGCCGTTGGTGGGCCAGCGTGGGGGGCGGCGCCTACGCCGGCAAGTCGCTGATGTCGGGGAGCCCTTGTCATGTCTCCGACGTCGCTCGGATCGACGACGCGTCTTTGAGCTACGCGTCCATCTCATCCTGGGTCGATGCCGGTCAGGGTCAGGAGTTCGTCGATCTGCTGCGCTCCTGCTGGCGGACCCGTGCGTACGGTGACTTCTGGTCATACATGTTGCTTGCCGAGGGGGGCGTGGACATCGCCTGTGAACCCGACCTGGCACTGCACGACATGGCTGCATGCGCCATTGTGGTGACGGAGGCCGGTGGCCGCTTCACCGATCTGGATGGCAACGATGGACCGCTGGGCGCTGGAGCGTATGCGACTAACGGCCGCCTCCACGAGGCCGTTCTGGCTCAGCTTCTACCGGCCGGATTTGGCTCCTGATTGTGGAGTATCCAGGACAATGACGGCATGCAGCTGACGCACCGGTTCACTCTGCCTGCTCCGGTGGAACAAGCCTGGACGGCGTTCTACTTTCCCAATCGGATCGCCCCATGCTTTCCTGGAGCCACGCTGGATCGGGTGGCCGGCAACGAGTTTGACGGCCTGCTCAAGATCAAGCTGGGACCGGTGCCTGTGCAGTACGAAGGGAGTGCCACCTTTCTCGAGCGCAGCGCCGAGGAGCAGCGGATCGCGCTCGAGGCTCACGGCAAGGACAGGCGCGGCCACGGGATGATCGCGGCGACCGTCACCATGACGTTTACCCAGATCGGATCCGGGACGGACGTGGAGGTCATCAGCACCGTCGAGCTCACCGGCCAGGGCGCGGCCTTCGGTGAGACCGTGGTGAAGGAGGCCAGCGATCGCCTGGTTCAACGACTAGTCGACTGCGTCTCCGGCAAGTTCGCGGACGGCTTGGGTGACCTGCCTAGCGCCGAAGAGCTGGCAACGTCCACGCCCGCTGAGCAGGCGGCACCGAGGGCGGCGAGCGAAGGGGAGACGTCGGGCATCGTCGAGCCGCAGGTAACCGATAGACCCGATCGGGTGCCGGCCGCCGAGGTCCCAGCCGAGCCCGACGACCTGGACACCACGGAGGCCACAGCCGAGCCCACCGACCTGGACACCACGGAGACCACAGCCGAGCCCACCGACCTAGACGCCGACAAGCTCACAGCCGAGCCCGCCGACACGGACGCCGACAAGGTCACAGCGTCTCCCCGAAATACCGACGATGCGACTGCTGCCCGCCAGCCGAGCCAAGCGTCCGCGCCGCACCCGTCGGCGTCTCTCAGCACCACGACAGGGCCGCAAGGCGGCGCTATGGCGACCGTGGTGCTACCCCGAGTCCGCCGCTTCGGGCCGCCGGTGCTTGGAGCGCTGGTGGTCGGATCGCTGATCAGCGGCATCGTGCGGCGCTTGAGGCGTTGATGATCGAACGTGCCCGCTTCCCGGTCAATGTCTGTGCGGTACTGCACCGTAACGGCAGTTGGTTGCTCAACGTACGGGCCAATGACGCAAGTTATGCACCGGGCACGATCGGGTTGATCGGCGGCCACGTCGAACGAAACGATGGGCCGGAGCGGGTCTTCGAGTCCACGGTTCAGCGGGAGGTCGCTGAAGAGACCGGCATCGACTTGACCGGGACTCCGCTGCTCTATCTCGATAGCGAGGCATACCCCGACACCGACGGCGACCTCGTACTGACAGTCACTTACGCGGCAGAGTTGCCGCCGGGCACCGAGCCATCCGCCGAAAACGCGGTGGAAGATGCCGAGCTGTCCTGGTGGACATTGGAAGATCTGGAGGCCGATCCCCGATGCGCGCCGTGGACCTCGCGACTCGTGCGACGTGCACTTGCCGCCATCACCAGCTCTTGATGCGCGTCAGCGCGCACTTTGGGCAGAGATGCGGGTCGCCACAGGAATGAGCCCAATGCGACGCGGGCCACGGCTCCGGCGGCTCAGCCCGAGACGCGCAGCCGCACGGTTTCGGACAAACCGCCCAGCTTGTCAAGCACCTCGGGTGACAGAACGCCACCGACATCGGTCACCACGTACCCCAGGTCTCCTCGAGTCGACAGCACCTGAGACTCGATGTTGACCCCATAGTCGGCGAGAACGCCGTTGACCGTCGCCAGGACCCCGGGAACGTTGTGATGGACGTGCAGGATGCGGCTGCGGGTGCCAGCGTCTTCGGTCTGGACCTGCGGCATGTTCACCGACATGGTCGAGGTCCCCGTCGCCGCGTAATCGCGCAGCTTCCCGGCCACGAAGCGGCCGATGTCTTGTTGCGCCTCTTCGGTGGAGCCGCCGATGTGCGGGGTCAAGATCACGTTCGGCAGGTTCTGCAAGCCGGACGAGAAGGGGTCGCCGGCAGCCTTCGGTTCCTCCGCGAAGACGTCGACCGCGGCACCGGCGATGTGCCCGGAGAGCAAGTGTTCGCGCAGCGCCTCGTGGTCGACGACGATGCCACGACAAAGATTGAGGAAGAGGCTGCGTGGTCGCATCTTCGCGAACTCGTTGGCACCGAAGAGGCCGGCGTTGCCGGGACGGCCGTCCACGTGCAGAGAGACCGTCTCTGCCTCGCTTAGCAACTCCTCCAGGCTGTCGCAGCGGCGGGCGTTGCCGAGCGCCAGCTTGTCCGCCACGTCGTAGAACAACACCCTCATGCCGAGGGCTTCAGCTACCACCGACAACTGGCTGCCGATGTTGCCGTAGCCGACGATGCCCAAGGTTCGGCCGCGAACCTCGTGGGCGCCCTTGGCCGACTTGTCCCAGACGCCCGCATGCATCGCTGTGTTCTTGTCAGTGAGGTGCCGGGCGAGCGAGATGATCTCCGCAATGACCAACTCGACCACGCTGCGGGTGTTGGAGAACGGAGCGTTGAAAACCGCCGTGCCGTTCCGTGATGCCGCTGCGACGTCGATCTGGTTGGTGCCGATGCAGAAGGCACCGATGGCCAACAGATCGGGACATTCGTCCAATAGCGCCCGGGTCACGCTCGTCTTGGACCGGATACCCAGCAGCTGCACCCCTCGGAGAGCGGCCCGCAACTCATCCTCATCGAGCGCGCCCTTGGCGCTCGACACCTCGATCCCCCGCTCGCTGAGCAAGCGTTGCGCATCGGGGTGGATGTTCTCGAGCAGCAGAGCCTTCATGGGTTTCCTCGTTAGTCGGGCGCGTACGTGGGCAAGCGCAGCGACCAGTGTAGGAAGGCCTCCCTCAGCGCCGGTCGAAATCTCAGTCTCTCTGCGGTGGAGGTAGAGGTACTCACTCGGCGGCTCACGTCATCCGTCAAGCAAAACCTCGTGTCTGACATCGGCCGAGGCGTAACACGCGTCCACGATCGCTGCCCGGGAAAGGGCCTCGTATCCGCGATGGTTGGTGTAGTCGCCTGTCCGCACCTTGTCGAGGAAGTCCAGCACGGACGCCTGGTGGAGTCCGTCGGGCGGAATGGCAGGCTGGAGCAACGCCGGGATGCCATCCTTCTCGGTCCAGATGTTCAGCGAGCGGTGCGGGTCGCTCGGCGCACCCCACTCGACGCTCGCCCCGCCGTCGGAGCCGTAGACGGTCACGTAACAGTGATCTTTGGGGATCCACTGCGCCCAGCTTGATTCCAGCAGCAACGTGCCGCCGCCGTCCAGTCGGAGAAAGGCGGTGGACAGATCCTCGACGTCGAACTCGCCCTCCTCGACGCCAGACTTGCGCATGGTCGGGTCAGCTGCGCTTCCGCGTCCCCTGGGCCCGAACTCGGCGTAGGTTGCCGCTGTCGCGCTTCGGACGGCCGGCTCACCGAGCAGGTGGAGCGCCATGTCAAGCATGTGCACACCGATATCCATCAACGGTCCGCCACCCGCGACGGCTCGCCGTGTGAACCAGCTACCAAGTCCAGGAATGCCCTCCCGCCGAAGCCATCCTGCTTTGGCGTAGTAAATCTCGCCAAGCAGACCAGCGTCGACGATCTTCTTCAGTGCCTGCACGTGCCCGCGTCGCCGGTGATTGAACACGACATCGAGCACTCGATCGTTGCGTTCGGCGGCCTCGACCATCCGGCGGGCCGTCGGTGCGTTCTGGGCGATCGGTTTCTCCGAGAGGACGTGGATTCCGGCGTTCAGTGCGGCTACCGCAATGGGCTCGTGCAATGTGGTCGGCGCAGCAATACTGACGATGTCAAGCTGGGCCCGGTCGAGAAGCTCGCGCCAATCACTGAAACGGTGATCTTCGGCGACGCCGTACTGGTCACCCAGTGTCGCCAACTGTGCTGGTTCCATTCCGGCCAGCGCCACGAGATCGACGCCCGCCGCTTGCGCGTAGGCCGCCATATGTTGCTGGCCTGCCCAACCGAGGCCGATCACTCCGACGCGCAGCGGCAGCAGATCAGCCACGATCCCCTCCACGATTGATCGATCCGCCGCTCAGCCGTGGCGCGGGACTGTTGATCACCTTCGGAAAGGCAAGGTCCAAGCCCGGCTCGGGTCGCGCCCACTCGACCGCGTTGGCGAGCACCCGTTGGACATCAGGGTGCGAGTAGACCGGATACTCCTGATCACCTGGCGAGAAGTAGAAGACCTTTCCCTTGCCGCGGCGCCAACAGCAACCGGACCGGAAGACCTCCCCACCGCTGAAGTTGGAGATGAAGATCAATTCGTCAGGGGTCGGGATGTCGAAGTACTCGCCGTACATCTCCTGCTCGCCGATCGTGATCGGCTGAGGCACACCTCGGGCTATCGGATGGGAGGGCGCCACGGTCCAGACCAGTTCGACCTCAGCGGAATTGCGCCACGCCAGTGAGCAGGTAGTGCCCATGAGCCGGATGAAGATCTTGGAGAAATGCGCGGAGTGCAAGACCAGCAGGCCCATGCCGCCGAGGACTCGTTGGTGCACCCGATCAACCACCGCGTCTTCGACCTGAGCATGGGTCGCGTGGCCCCACCACGTGAGCACATCAGTGCTGGCCAGCACCTCCTCGGTCAACCCGTGCTCAGGTTGATCTTGGGTCGCCGTACGAACCTCTACTGCATCTCCCATGAGGTTGCTGAGACCGGTGGCAATCGCGCCGTGCATGCCCTGTGGATATCTCTCGGCCATTCCGGCTCGATCTCGTTCGACATTCTCGTGGTAATTCTCGCCCCAGACGGTGACACGGATCGGATTCACGATCGCTCAGTCTGCCAGTGCACCCGGACACAAATGGCCCGGGGACGGTCCTGCCTCTGCCTCCGGAGGGCGGCTGCCCCGAGGAGTCGTGAGCCTGAACCACAGATACCGCTGGCTCGATGCAGCGGACCAAGCTCCGTGCCTTCGACCCAGCGAACGAACGCCCCCAGGAGCCGAGCGTCGGCCGTACGGCGGGTTGATCGGTGCAAGAAGCGATCGTGCCTCATCGCCTAGTGCTCGGCGACCGCGGCACTGCGGAGGACACACGGCTGGGCTGGTGCTGGGCACACGGTGCCTTTCGCCCGGTCGCCTTTGCTCATGACCGATCGTGACGCATGGAGGATCGTGACGGGTGGCGGGGATAGCTCGTTCGAAACATTCCTATTTCCTCTGCGGTTCGAAAGACATGAGCCTGCGGAGGGGGTTAGCCACCTGGATTTGGCTCGGCCGAGAGGGTCACGTATGGTTGAGCACTGCCGACGCGGGGTGGAGCAGCTCGGTAGCTCGCTGGGCTCATAACCCAGAGGTCACAGGTTCAAATCCTGTCCCCGCTACAATCCGGAAACCGCTTCTGACTAGGTAAGGACCAGTCAGGAGCGGTTTCTGTTTCTAGGTCTGCCAATTGGCGGCCGATTGAGGCAGGTCGCTAGCCCCCCGGGCGAGCACCCCTCGGGTCTCATGACAAACGAAATGACAGCACGCTCAGCGAAGGACAGACTTGACCGGTGCCACAACGGATGGAGCGCCAACGGGAGCCGGTCAATCTCGAGAATCTCCAAAGCTACTGGCAGAGAGTTGCCCAAGTAGACGACCAAGCTCATCAGGCGATGCAATCTTGGCACTCAATGAACTTCACTGCCCGGTTCTTCGATGAGAGTCAGCCAGCAGGACACCGAACGCATATCGGTGTCAGCAGGATGCTAAATATCGCAATCGACAACCAGGAAGCCTTCCAATCGCTGATCACGACGCGTGGAGTAACTCACTGGTCCCAATGGAGCTTGCTCCGCTCTGTATTTGAGGCTTCCTTCTATGCGCTTTGGACACTCGACCCCACAGAGGGCCGGGAGAGACGCAAGAGGGGTTTACGGCAGGAGGTCTTGGACGCGAGGGCGCAGAGAGCGTGGATCAAATCTCTTGCCGAGCTCGGTCTCGACCGTGATGCCGTAACGGCCCTCGAGGAGCGTGACGCTAAGGCAACAAGGGTCTACAGTCAGGAGGCGCAGAAGCTAGGTTTAGATTGGGGCCTCGCAAATCAGAGGGTGGATATTGTAAGTGAACTGCCCAAGCTGAGTTATACGCGCGATAGGATTTCCGACGACATTAACAAGGCATTTGTAAGCGTTTGGCGCCGTTTATCTGGCCTCCAGCATGGGCTCTCATACGCACTGCTGGCCGGAGTCGATAAGGGCCGGTCTATCCCGATTCCCGGTGGTGAGTCCGTTTTCATGACGACGAACGATCAGGGCTTAGTGAACACGTGCAAACTGGTATCGGCGCTACATGTTTCAGCGCTTGAACTGGCGATACAACGAAACTCGTCGCCTGCATAGGTACTTCAACCCGGCCATCCATGACGAGTTCTCTCGCCTTCACGGTGGCGATATTTGTGCGGAGGGGGCCACCGGCGACGTCGACACACCGATGGCCCCGACCGTGGTCCCTACGCTAGCGAGACGTCCTGTGTGGCCCCTGCGCATCGCTTGGCAGGTTCCCAGTCGCAGGCTTCTGATTCGGGTTGTACTCCTTAGCCGCGGCCGCTTTAGCGGAGTCCAGCGCTTTCGCTGCAGCCGCCACGTCAGCCCCACTGGCACTCATGCCGACTCCCCTCGATACAGGTAACGATTCTGGCGGTCCTGACTCGCTAGCCGGCGTGCCTCCGCAACCGCCTCAGCCTTCACCCGACGCAATCGCGACCCCTGCACCCGATACTCAAGCGCGCGTGCCTTCATGTCCTCGAGCTCGCGGACATCCATCTCAGACGGCGGGGTGTTGTCACCGCTCAACGCATCAGACCGCTGCACCTGCCAACGACGATATGCGGCAGCCTCCGCGGCCGTGGCTCGGGCGTCCTCGACGTCCTGCAACGCCGAAAAATACTCGCGCGATTCCTGCGGCGTGCGGCCGACACCCGTTGCGTAATCCCGCGCGGAGACGAACTCGCCACGCTCCATCGCATCAATAACGCTCGCGGCAATACTTGCTTGCTCGAAATCGGCTACACGCTCCCGGCGCCGCTCCTCCTCAAGACGACCCTGCCGCTCAAGTTCTTGGTCGGCGTGTGCAATACGAGCCTGCAAACCCGGCGGCCCAAACCGCACCGAAACCCGGTCATCACCCCAACCACCGCGGGCCCTAGCAGCCTCAGATGACGCAACACCCATGCAAACAATCTTACCGGAATTGCAGCCGAAAACGAAGAATCTTCCTGTGGACGATGGGGCACAACCACATCTCGCGAGAACATTTGCTCAATCGCGAAACTGCCAGCCGAACCGATGACCCGCCAGTCAAAACAACTCTCTCTA
>DASQUD010000265.1:0-7467 GCA_035641455.1 Propionibacteriaceae bacterium
GGACCAACGGGTGCCGGCAAGACCACGCTGGTGAACCTGATCATGAGGTTCTACGAGCTGGATGGTGGCCGGATCACACTCGACGGCACGGATATCGCATCGGTGCCTCGGGCGACGTTGCGATCGCAGATCGGGATGGTGCTGCAGGACACCTGGCTGTTCCACGGCACCATCCGCGAGAACATCGCCTACGGGCGCCCGGGAGCGAGTGAGCAGGAGATTCACGCGGCCGCGGAGGCCACCTACGTCGATCGTTTCGTGCACTCCCTTCCCGATGGCTACGACACGGTGATCGACGAGGAGGGCAGCAACATCAGTGCCGGCGAGAAGCAGCTGATCACCATCGCCCGCGCCTTCCTCGCCGACCCGGCTTTGTTGATCTTGGACGAGGCGACCAGCTCGGTGGACACCCGGACCGAAGTGTTGGTGCAGCGCGCCATGTCGGCGCTGCGATCGGACCGGACCAGCTTCGTCATCGCCCACCGTCTCTCGACCATCCGGGACGCCGACGTGATCTTGGTGATGGAAGACGGTCAGATCGTCGAGCAAGGTACCCACCACGAGCTGCTGGAGGCGCGCGGCCATTACTTCGACCTCTACAACTCTCAGTTCGCCGCCGCGATAGAAGAGTTCACGACCGTTTGATCCGGCTGGATTGTCCGAAACGTCACGTTGATCCGTGGCCCCACCGGCCTGGCGGTCTTGGGGACCGCGTGGGCGTACTCCTCCTGCGACTCATCACGCATGATCAACAAGTCGCCCTCGCCCAGCTCGTACGTCCAGCGCTGGTTGGTCCCGCGGTGGCGGAGAACGAAGCTGCGTCGCGCGCCGAAGTTCACTGAGGCGATGGTCGGCCGCCGTCCCAGCTCCGGCTCGTTATCGCTGTGCCAGCCCATCGAGTCAGAGCCGTCGCGGTACAGATTGGCGAGGCAGGTGTTGAACCTGACCCCGAACTCAGCGATCAGACGATCCCGAATGGCCGAGATCGTCAGCGGCCAGGGAGCAGGCCCGTGCGTGATCCCGGAGTAGGTGTAGCTAGCTTCGCCCATCCAGGCCGTCAACCGAGGCATGGGCATCGTCCGGCCGAACATGGTGATGTCGCGTTGCTGCCACGCAATCTCCGTGTGAAGCAACGCAAAGGTTTCCGCTGGGTCGGGCCACCAGCCGGGGTGATAGCTGATGCAGGGTGGCATTCCCGGGGCACGAGCCGAGGCCGTCACGGGTCAAAGGCGGGCGACGAGGTTGTCCAGCGCCGAGTGGTCCACGCCCATCCCGGGAAAGCCCGCCAGAGTGCTCATCGGCATGCTGCCGATCACCGTGACGAACTCCGGGTCCTTCACCAACGGCGTTTCAGGGTGTTCGCTCTCCAGCAGTGCGCGGCCCTTCTCGTCAGCCAGCCACTCCTGCAGGGTGGAGTCCTTGGTGAGCGGCAGCGCGAGTCGAGGCGCGTCGAGGGTGATCGTCTGCGTCTGGGTGAGGTCGCGCGAAGACGCGCCGACGGCGATCTCGAAGTTGCCGGCTTCCACGGCCCAGCGGCCATGCAATACCGACCAGAAGGCGAACGACCGCTCATCCAGCTGAAACCTGACCTGCCGACTCTCGCCCGGCTCCAACGCAACCTTGGCGAATGCTTTCAGTTCGCGTACCGGCCGAGCTACGGAGCTCTCGACGTCGCGGACGTAAACCTGGACGACCTCGGCACCAGCGACCTGACCGGTGTTGGCCACCGAGACCGTGACGCTGACCCCGAGATCGCCGTTCTCTACCGAACCGTTCACCACGACGTACAGATTGGAGATCTCAAAGGTCGTATACGAAAGGCCGAAGCCGAATGGGTAGCTGACAGCCTGATCAAGCCGGTCGTACGCGCGGTAGCCGATGAAGATGCCCTCCCCGTAGCGGACGATCTGGGAGTCGCCGGGGAAGTTCAGGTAGGACGGGTTGTCCTCCAGCCGAACGGGAATGGTTTCGGCGAGCTTGCCCGAAGGGTTCGCGATGCCGAGCAGCAGGTCGGCCGCAGCTCCGCCCGCAGCCTGGCCGGACAGCCAGCACTCCAAGATCGCGGGCACCTTGTCCTGCCAGGTCGAGAGGCGTACGGCGGACCCGTTCGCCAGCACCACGATCAACCGGTTGTGTACCGCGGCCAATGCCTCGACCAACCGAACCTGGTTAGCCGGCAACTCCATGTGCGTACGGTCAAAGCCCTCCGATTCGTCGGCGGCCGGCAAGCCGAGGAAGACCAGGACATGATCAGCACCACGGGCCAGCTCGACCGCCTCCCGAGCCAGCTCATCGTCACCCTGGGTGGTGCCCACGCCGAACCCGGCCGCGAAATCAACCTGCACCGCGTTGCCGACGCCGGTCCGCAGTTCGTCGAGCGGCACGTCGAGCTTGGTCGGATTCACCTGTGAGCTGCCCGCTCCCTGGTAGCGCGGTGTCCGGGCGAATTCACCGATCACCGCCAGGCGGCTACCTGGCGCCGGCCGCAACGGCAGCGCGCCGCCGTCATTCTTCAGCAGCACCGCCGACTCGTGCGCCGCCCGGCGCGCCAACGCGTGATGGTCAAGGGTGGAGAAGGAGCCGCCCTTCGCCAGCGCCGGCTGTGACCGCTCGGCCAGCCGAAGCACTCGCCGCACCGACTCGTCCAGCACCGACTCCTCCAACTCGCCACTACGGACTGCCGCCACCACTGCGGCGTCACTGACGCCGAGGTTGGGCGGCATCTCCAGATCCAGGCCACCACGCACCGCCGCAACCCGATCATGGACCGCGCCCCAGTCGGAGACCACCAGGCCTTCGAAACCCCACTCACCGCGAAGCACCTCGGTGAGCAGCCAGTGGTGCTCTGAGCAGTACGTCCCGTTGAGCTTGTTGTAGGCGCACATCACCGTCCAGGGCTGCGCATCCTTCACCACCCGCTCGAACGCGGGGAGATAGATCTCCCGCAGCGTCCGCTCGTCGACCTCCGCACTGACCCGCAGCCGGTCATCCTCCTGATTGTTCGCCGCATAATGCTTGACCGAGGTCCCGATGTCCTGGCTCTGGGTGCCATGGACCATGGCGGTGGCCAGCTCACCGGCGAGCCATGGGTCCTCCGAGACGTACTCGAAGTTCCTCCCGCACAGCGGCGAGCGCTTCATGTTGATGCCGGGGCCGAGGATGACAGAGACGCCGCAGGCCGCCGCCTCCCGGCCCAGGGCCTCACCGACCGTACGGAAGAGATCGGGGTTCCAGGAGGAGCCGAGGGCGGACGCGGTTGGGAAGCACGTGGCCGGCACGCTGGTCGAAAGACCCAGGTGGTCTGCCTCCTTGAGCTGTGCCCGCAGCCCGTGCGGCCCGTCCGACACCATGATCCGCGGGATGCCCAACCGGTCGACTGCCGCCGTGTGCCAGAAATCGGACCCGATGACCAGCGACGCCTTTTCCTCCAGGGTCAACTCACCTACGAGCGCGGTCAGATTGGACGGCACGTCGGGCATGGCGATACTCCTTCGTCGAGTCGGACGGTGCCTTCCCTGTCTAGCACCTCCGCCCACCAGGGCATTAACTGGTGCGAGCGCTGATCGGCGTCTTTCCGCACAAGGCCACATACGCGCGCCGCAACGGGCCGGAACCGGTCCATCTTTCCGCACAAAGCCACAGATGCGGTCCGATCGCATGCCGGGCGGCACGCCACAGCCGTCGAGGTGTCAGTGCCGTGTCATTGTCCCGACGCGACGTACGGCGCAGGATGGGCTCATGACAACCAGCCCGGCGGTCGACGCCGAGGCGGCGGGCTCGGCGACACCGGCCGCGGATCAGTCCACCCGGTGGTGGGCTCGATTCGCCGGAGCGGTGGCCGGCCTGGTGGGACTGGCCGTGGCCGATCTGGCTGCCTGGCTCATCGCTCCGACGAGTTCGGTCGTACCGGCGGTTGGCGAGTTGATCATCGGGCTACTGCCCGCGAGCCTGGTGAACTGGGGCAAGGACACCCTCGGCACCGCCGACAAGCCCGTCCTGCTGATCGTGATCTTCGCCGGGGTCCTGATCCTCGCCGGCCTGGCCGGCCAGCTTGAGCTTCACCGACGGTACGCCGGGGCGCCCATCTTCGTCGGGCTGGCTGTGATCGCGGTGGTGGCCCTGGCCGCGGCAGCCGACGCGCAGGTGCGTGGTTACCTGACGGTGCTGATCGGCCTGCTCGCGGGCTACCTGGTGTTGCACCCCATGATCAATCGGCTGCGTGAGTGGCGACCACAGGGCGACGCGCAGCGAGCCGAGGCCGGAAGTGCGGAATCGGCCGCCCGACGGCGCTTCCTCGGACTCACTCTGCTGCTGGGGGCAGCCGCGACCGTCACGGCCGTCGCCTCTCGGGTGCTGCTGAACGCCGCGGGCGCCGTGTCGCAGGCGCGTTCTCGATTCCAGCTGCCGCGGGCGGCAAGAACGGCGGAACCGGTTCCCGCCGGGGCGAATCTTGACCTGCCCGGGCTGACGCCGTACCAGACACCCAATGCCGACTTCTATCGGATCGACACTGCCCTGCAAGTTCCCTTGGTCGATCCGGAGGCCTGGAGCCTCACCATCACCGGGATGGTGGAGAAGGAGATCACGATCAGCTATGCCGACCTCGTCGCCAAGCCCCTGGTCGAGCACTACACGACCTTGACCTGCGTCTCCAACGAGGTCGGCGGCGATTTGGCCGGTAACGCGCTGTGGTTGGGCTATCCGATCCGCCAACTGCTCGCCGACGCCAGACCGCTGCCCGGCGCCGACATGGTGCTGTCCACCAGCGACGACGGCTGGACGGCTGGCACGCCGCTGACCGCGCTGACCGATCCGGACCGGGAGGCCCTGCTGGCCATCGGCATGAACGGCGAGCCACTGCCGATCGAACACGGTTTCCCGGTCCGGATGGTGGTGCCTGGCCTGTACGGCTATGTCTCGGCCACCAAGTGGGTCAAGTCGTTGAAGGTGACCACGTTCGATCAGGACGAGGGCTACTGGACGCCACTGGGTTGGGCGGCGCTGGGTCCGATCAAGATCGCTTCGAGAATCGACGTGCCCCGGCGCTCCGTCCAGCCGGGCAGCGTGGTAGTCGCCGGGGTCGCGTGGGCGCAGCACGTCGGGATCGCCGGTGTCCAAGTGCAGGTGGACCGAGGCGACTGGCAGCCGGCAGATCTCGCGGAGACCACCGGCCCCGACACCTGGCGGCAGTGGAGATTCTCCTGGCCGGCCACCGAAGGCACCCACGAGCTCGCGGTTCGGGCTACCGACGCCAAGGGCAACCTCCAGATTGCGGCTGTTGCGCCTCCCGCACCTGATGGCGCCACCGGATATCACACGATCACGGTCAAGGTCCGTTAGTCAGCCGACCTTCCCCGCCAGGGTGGGGCGGTGCACTAGGTTCTACTGGTGCGTATCGCGGTGACCCGGGAATCCGCGCCGGGTGAGGCGCGAGTCGCCCTGGTGCCGGAGTTGATCGGCAAGCTTCGGGCCGCCGGTTACCAGGTCGCCGTTCAGGCCGGTTGCGGTGCGGGGGCCTTGATTTCCGATCAGGTCTATCGATCGGCCGGTGCGTTCGTCACCGCAAACCCGCTCGAGGGCGCCTCACTGGTGCTCAGCGTCCAGCCGCTGGAACGCGAGATCTGCGAAGTGCTACATCCGGGGACCGCGACGCTGTCCTTCTTTCCGTACCGGTCGTCGAGTGCCGAGACCGAAGCGCGCCGGGCCGGGCAGCTGACCACATTCGGCATGGAGTACGTCCCGCGGATCTCCCGCGCACAGTCGATGGATGCTCTCAGCTCCCAGGCTCTTGTTGCTGGCTACCGCGCCGCAATCGTGGCGGCGAGCCGGTTGCGGCAGTTCCTACCGCTGAACATGACCGCGGCTGGCACGGTGCCTCCGGCGCAGGTGCTGGTCCTGGGGGCCGGCGTCGCTGGCCTGCAGGCCATCGCCACCTGCAAGCGCCTCGGCGCGGTGGTCAAGGGCTACGACGTGCGC
The DNA here is from genome assembly GCA_035641455.1 of Propionibacteriaceae bacterium. Lineage (GTDB taxonomy): Bacteria > Actinomycetota > Actinomycetes > Propionibacteriales > Propionibacteriaceae > Microlunatus. Next base: position 5,977 of record DASQUD010000265.1, read on the forward strand.
GCGGCCGCGGCGGAGGAGATCCGCTCGATGGGTGCGATCGCCATCGAACTCGGCCTTCCCAGCCTGGAGGGCGCCGGAGGATACGCGCGGGAGATGACCGAGGAGCGCGCCGCCCGGCAGCGTGAGCTGCTGGCCCCGCACGTGGCCGCTGCTGATGCCTTGATCACCACGGCCGCGGTACCCGGCCGGCAGGCGCCGCTGCTGGTGACCGCCGACATGGTCGCAGCCATGAAGCCGGGGTCGGTCGTCGTCGATCTGGCCGCCGAGTTTGGCGGCAACGTCCAAGGCGCATTACCGGGTGAGGTCGCACAGGTCCCGTGCGCATCGGACATCGGCAGTGTGCTCTTGTGGGGTGGCGTCAACGTAGCCAGCCAGATGCCCGCTCCCGCCAGCCGGCTCTACGCCTCCAACGTGGTCAACGTGATCATGCTGATGACCCGCGACGAGGCCTTCGCGCCGGACTTCGACGATGAGATCGTGTCCAGCATGTGCGTGACCCACGCCGGGAAGGTGCTTCGGCAATGAAGGTCTTGCGGATCAGGAGTGATACAGCGTGAGTGAGCCGCTCATCTGGCTGACCTTCTTCGTGCTGGCGGCGTTCGTCGGCGTGGAAGTGATCTCGAAGGTGTCCTCCACGCTGCACACGCCGTTGATGTCGGGTGCCAACGCAATTCATGGCGTGATCTTGGTGGGCGCCATGCTGGTCGCCGGCACGGCGGACTCGACGGGAACGCTGATCGCCGCCCTGCTGGCGGTGGTGCTGGCGTCGATCAACATGGTCGGTGGTTTCGTGGTGACCGACCGGATGCTGACCATGTTCTCGAACCGGCGCCGCGCAGTGGACAAAGCCAAACGTGCGGAGCTGGAACGGTGATCCCAGTCTGGGCGCAGCTGGCCTACCTGCTGGCGGCCGTCTGCTTCATCGTGGCGTTGAAGGGGCTGTCCTCGCCACGGACGGCGCGACGCGGGAACCTGATCGGCGCCGCCGGGGCGCTCATCGCGTGCATCACGGTGGCGGTCAGCTCCGACCTTGATCATCTGCTGGCCATTCTGGCTGCGGTGGCCATCGGGTCCGCCGTTGGCACCATCGGGGCCTACCGGGTGCAGATGACGCAGATGCCCCAGATGGTCGCGCTGTTCAACGGCGTCGGCGGCGGCGCCGCGGCCATCGTCGCCCTGCTGGAACTCGGCCAGCTGAGCGAGCAGCCGGCCGCCGGAGGGATCATCGAGCTCATCGCCGCTGCCTTCACGGTCCTCGTGGGTTCGATCAGCTTCGCCGGCTCGATCATCACGTTCTTGAAGCTTCAGGAGCTGATGACCACGCGACCCATCACCTTCCCCGGGTATCCGATCTTGTACGGTCTCGGCTTGCTCGCAGCGATCGGCTTGGGCGTACTGGTCGTTGCCTTCCCGTCGACCTTGCTGGGCGTCGGGCTCGCGGCGATTGGCGCCGTGCTCGGTGTCTTGCTCGTGCTACCGGTCGGCGGCGCG
>DASQUD010000266.1:0-24664 GCA_035641455.1 Propionibacteriaceae bacterium
GCCGCTCCGGCGGCCGCATCAACACCGGCCGCCGCTCCGGCCGCTTCAACAACGCCTGGCTGTCTGGCTGTGTTCTGGTCGCCCACCTCCACCGCCTGACCGTCCTCTGCGTCCGCCGGCGCGATCGACTCCTGCTGCGCCGACTTGATTTCGGCGACCTGCGCCAATATCTCTTGGGCTGACACCACACCGGCAAAACGTCCGCTGGCCCGGTTGACCGCAACCGCCAGGCTGACCGGTGAGGTAAGGGCGGCGTCGAGCGCTGTCCGCAGGGTGTCGGTCTCCGGATCGAAGGTCGAGCCCACCGGGTGGAGGCCTGTAGGCCGGCTGGGATCAGTCCAACCCAGGGGGCGTGCGTCGGCGTCCACGACCAGCGATGGCCTGTCTCGTGCCGCCGAAGCGTCGCGGACGACGGGGACGCTGTACAGCGGCAGATCCGCGGCCGACGCGAAGGACAGCGACCGATAACCGCGGTCCTTGCCGATGAAGCCCTCGACGAACGCATCGGCCGGCTCGTCCAGCAGCTGCTGCGGAGTACCCACCTGGGCCAGACGGCCGCCCACCCGCAGGATAGCCACCTGGTCGCCCAGTTTGATCGCCTCGTCGACGTCGTGGGTGATCAAGATGATTGTCTTGCTCAACCGGCGCTGCAGTTCGAGAAAGAACTCATGCAGCTCCCCTCGCACTACCGGGTCGACCGCCGAAAACGGTTCGTCCATGAGCAGAACCAGCGGATCCGCAGCGAGCGCCCTGGCGACCCCGACGCGCTGCTGTTGGCCACCTGACAGCTGCGCCGGATAGCGGTTGGCCAGCTTGGGGTCCAATCCGACGCTGCTGAGGAGCTCAAGGGCGCGTTTGCGAATCTTGGACTTGTCCCAGCGCAGTAGGCCAGGAACCGTCCCGATGTTCTCCAGAACCGTACGGTGCGGGAAAAGGCCGCCGCTCTGGATGACGTAACCCATCTGGCGTCTCAGCGTGGTCTTACGCTTGGACCGCAAGGGAGTCCCGTCCCAGGTGATCTGTCCCTTGGTGGGCTCGAGCATCCGATTGACCATCCGCAGAGTCGTGGTCTTGCCGCATCCTGAGGGACCGACGATCACCGTGATCTTGTTCGAGGGCACCGTCAGGTTCAGGTCGGCCACGGCGGTCGTGCCGTCTCGGAAGGTCTTGCTGACTGACTCGAATTGGATCACGTCAATCCCGCCGCTCGTCCACATCTGTCCTTTCGGAGTGCCGCCACCCCCGATGGGCCCCCTTACCCGCACCGGTGCAGGTCACAGACGACCATAGCTGCCGCTGCAGACAATAATCCGGACACCGCCCGGCGTGCCCTCACTTCTCGGGGCGCCGGGAGCACGCTCCGCTAGTTACTCGCAGGTAACCTAACGATGCACGCGTGAAGCCTGATTGAGTGAGATCCAGCCCATCCAGCCAGGAAGTCGAGCATGGAAGTCGTGCAGGTCGGAGCCATCGTCATCGCTTTGGCGATCTCGCTAGTGGGCGTGGGCTTTTTCGCACGGGCCGTGCGCACGATCATCCGCGTCGTCAAGCTCGGGCGCCCGACCCCCGGACGTCGCGATCGGCCGGGGCAGCGCTGGAAATACCTGCTGGTCGAAACCCTCGGGCACACCAGGATGCTGCAGTGGAACACCATCGGCATCGCTCACTGGTTCGTCTTCGTAGCTTTCGGTGCGCTCTTCTTCACTTTGCTGACCGCGTACGGGCAGCTGTTCGACCCGCGGTTCGCGCTCCCGGTGATCGGTCACTGGGTGCCGTACGAAGCGGCGAGTGAGCTGATCGCCTGGGCCGGCCTGGGCTCGATCCTGTACTTGATCACGGTGCGAGCGCTGTCACCGAACCGTACGCGGGCATCCCGATTCTTCGGCTCTCGCGGCTGGCAGGGCTATTACGTTGAGTTCACGATCTTGGGCATCGTTCTTTGCGTTCTGGCGTTGCGGGCGCTGGAGTATCAGCTGCTCGGCGCCCAGACCTCTCGATTGCATTTCCCGACGACGTGGTTCTTGTTGCCCGTCGGTCTCCCGGTCCCCGTTCTGGAAACCGCGATCGTGGTGATCTCCGCCGTGAAGATCATCATCTCGATGGCCTGGTTCATCGTGATCGGCCTGCACTCCACCATGGGAGTGGCCTGGCACCGGTTCACGGCCTGGCCCAACATCTGGTTCAAGCGCGAGTCGTCGGGACGTCCGGCGCTGGGCGCTGTGCCGCCGATGATGGTCGACGGAGAACCGCTGGACTTCGCTGACATCGAAGACCTCGACGAGGACGCCGCCCTCGGTGTGGGCAAGATCGAGGACTTCACGTGGAAGGGCCTGCTTGATTTCACGTCTTGCACAGAATGCGGACGTTGCCAGTCCCAATGCCCGGCCTGGCACACCAACAAGCCGCTGTCACCGAAGTTGGTGATCATGCAGCTGCGGGAGCATGCGTACGCAAAGGCGCCGTATCTGCAGGCGGCCGAGGCCGCACGGGCTTCCCTGCCAGCAGCTGTCCAGGACGAGGCTCAGCGCCCACTGGTGGGGCCGATCAAGATCGTTGAGGGGCGGGCGGGGGTAATCGACCCTGATGTGCTGTGGTCCTGCACCACCTGCGGCGCCTGCGTCCAGCAGTGCCCGGTGGACATCGAGCACGTCGACCACATCATTGATCTTCGCCGCTTCTCCGTCCAGATGGAATCGGAGTTTCCCCGCGAACTCAGTGGGCTCTTCAAGGGTCTGGAGAGCAAGGGAAACCCGTGGAACATGAGCCCGCGCGGACGGATGGACTGGGCCAAGGACCTACCCTTCGACGTGCCCGTGGTCGGCGAGGATGTCGAGGACCTGACCGAGGTGGAGTACCTCTTCTGGGTCGGCTGCGCCGGGGCGTTCGAGGACCGGGCCAAGAAGACGACGCAGGCCGTCGCGGAACTGCTCCACACCGCCGGAGTCTCCTACGCAGTCCTCGGAAATGGTGAGACCTGTACCGGAGACCCTGCCCGGCGCGCAGGGAACGAATTCATTTTCCAGCAGTTGGCCATGGAAAACGCGGAGACTCTCAAAGACTCCAAGGCGACCAAGATCATCACCACCTGCGCGCACTGCCTGAACACGCTGAAGAACGAGTATCCGCAGATCGGAGTCCAGCTCGAGGTCGTGCACCATACGCAGCTACTCAATCGGCTGGTCCGCGACGGCCGGCTGAGGCCCGTGCCGCCCACGCCCGGATCGAAAGACCGCAACATCACCTACCACGACCCGTGCTACCTGGGGCGGCACAACGAGATCTACGACCCGCCGCGTGAGCTGCTGAGTTCTCTGCCAGGCGCCACGGTCGCCGAAATGCCTCGCAACCGCGATCGCTCCTTCTGCTGCGGGGCTGGCGGTGCACGGATGTGGATGGAGGAGTCAATCGGCACGCGAATCAACGCCGACCGTACGGCCGAGGCCGTGCGTGCGCTGTCCTGGAGCAGTACCAGCGGCGAGCAGGCGGCCATTGCGACGGGTTGCCCCTTCTGCAGGGTGATGCTCAGTGACGGTCTCACAGCTCAACAGGCCGATGGCGGCGCTCCAGAGAGCATGGAAGTTCTTGACGTGGCCCAGCTCCTGCTCGAGTCGGTGAAGCGCTCGACGCCAACCTGACGCCATATGACGCCACTTAGGCCTTGCATTAGCGCCAGTGTGATGTCACTATGGCGTCATGAACCTTTCTCCCTATCTCGAAAGCGTTCGTACCGGTGTACAGAACGCCGCTGCCCTGGCTGACGAGGACACTCAGCAGGTCGCGTACAAGCTGGGCACGGCCGTCGAGTCGGCCACCCGCCTCGCCCTGATTTCGGCGCTCTCCGACGCGACCGGCGTGATCAGCGCAGAGCTCGCGCCATCCTCGGTGGAGCTGCGGATGAGCGGAGACGATCCGGAATTCGTGGTGACCGTGTCGTCGCCCAGCGCCGAACCGACCATCCTCCGTCCCGATCTGGGTTCGGGTCAGGACGAGCCGACCGATGCGGCTCAGGTGGATGAGTTGGATGAGGACGAACCGCTGTCCAGGATCAGCCTCCGGTTGCCGGCTTCGGTCAAGGCACGCGTGGACGAGCATGCCGCGAAGGACGGCATCTCCACGAATGCCTGGCTCGTCCGAGCAGTGATGGACGCCTTGGCCGAGCGAAGAGTCGGCGCGACGTGGCCGGAGCCGCCCCCACCGCCGCCTCCTCCCCCTGCGGGAGCGTTCTTCGGGCCTGGCGGTCCGTTCGGCCCCCATGGCGTGTTCGGTCCTGGCGGCGTTTTCGGGCTCGGCGGCGTGTTCGGCGGCGGAAAGGCGGCTCGTCATCACGCGCAGCACGAGGGCGATCGGCCACGAGGCGACTGGGCACCCCATGACTCCCGCCCTGGACATCGTGGCGGCAGCGTGCAGGGATGGGCGCGATGAGCGTCCGGACCTTCGACTACTCGGGCATCACGCAAGTCGTCATCGACAATCTCGGTGACGGATCGATCTTGGTCGAGGGTGGCATCGATGGCGATGCGGTGGAGGGGTCCATCGAGGCAGGGGATTCCTTGCTGGCCGATGTGCAGATCCGCCAGGCCCGTGACAGCCTGCGGATCAGCCTGCCGCAGGGGATCTGGCGCGGGAGCACCGTCGACCTCAGGCTCCGCGTCCCGGAGGACCTGACGTTTGTGATCAAGACTGGAGGCGCGGATGTCTCCTTCGGGGTCGCCATCGCGCGCTCCAAGATCGTCACCGGCTCCGGACACATCAACATCAACCGGGCCGCCGATCTTGACTGCTCCACCGGCTCGGGCAACGTCCACGTCTCCGAACTGGTCGGTCACGGCGCCCGGCTCAGCACAGGATCAGGACACCTGGCGATTGGCGCCGCCTCATGTCCGATCTCGGCGAAGTCCGGCAGTGGTCACATCGACATCACATCGCTGAACCGCGCCGATCTGCAGGCCAGTTCAGGGTCGGGGGAGGTGTCGGTCAACTCGACGACGGGGTCTGTGGATATCCGCTCGGCCTCAGGTGAGGTGAGCGTCGGTGTGGCCGATCGACTGGCCACCTGGCTTGACCTCAGCTCAGTCTCGGGGCGCGTCGCGATCGGTTTGGAGGCCATCAACCAGCCTGAGCCGGGCGAGCCCTACATATCGGTCCGGGCCCGTACGGCCTCGGGCGACATCGGGGTCTACCGCGCCTGACGCCCCTCGTCGGCAGTCGCCGCGGCGGCTCCTGCCCGGCGTCGATCAACGACAGTGAAGTCTCTCATCGACGTTTGAGCCCCATCGGCTCACGTCGAGCCCCGTAGACCAGGCTCAAAGTGTGCCGAACGGGCTCAACGTCGAATTGCGGCAGGGCCGGAGATAGATCGGGTGTCCCGGGATGGCCTCAAATCGGCGTGCGGTGGAAGTTGAGGTGCGACTTACTCGGCGTAGGGCCGCGCTGGCCTTGGTAACGCGAGCCGTACTTCGCCGAGCCGTACGGATACTCGGCCGGCGAGCTCAACCGGAAGAAGCACAGCTGGCCGATCTTCATCCCCGGCCATAGCTTGATCGGCAAGGTGGCCACATTGGACAGCTCCAGGGTCACGTGGCCGGAGAAGCCGGGATCGATGAAGCCGGCGGTCGCGTGAGTGAGCAGGCCCAGTCTGCCGAGCGACGACTTGCCCTCGACACGAGCTGCGATGTCGTCAGGCAATGTCACCACCTCGTAGATCGAACCGAGGGCGAACTCGCCGGGGTGGAGGATAAACGGCTCATCACCAGCGGGCTCGACCGCGCGGGTCAGCTCCGATTGATCGGCGGCGGGGTCGATGTGCGGGTAACGATGGTTCTCGAAAACCCGGAAGTAACGGTCGAGCCGGACATCGATGCTGGACGGCTGGATCAGGTCAGGCGCGTACGGCTCCATCGTGATCCGGCCTGCGCCGACCTCAGCTCTGATGTCGCGGTCCGAGAGCAACATGGCCGCAACGTTAGCGGCAGATTCGGCCGCCCTTGGTCAGTCGGTCCGGCGTCTGATCTCCAGCCAGTGGTCGCCGATCGATACGATGGAACCTTCGCTGACCCGCACCCGCTCCCCCATCCGGCACTTCGTCGATACGCCGCCGCTTGTCGTGACTGTGGATCCGTTGGTGGAGCCGCGGTCGACCACGAATGCTCCGTCACTGTCCGTGGCGATAGCGAGGTGCGACTTGGAGACCGTACGGGTCTCATCGGCGATCTTGATCAGCTGCGCATCCTCCTCGCCGGGCTGAGCGTGGGGATTTCGACCCAGCAGTACCAAGCCGGTGACGTCGATCTCACGCCCGTCATCCAGCACGGCGTACCAACCCGTCTGACCGTCGGCCCGAGACGATTCCGGTACGGCAATCGACGGTGAAACCCGGGTGACGGGACCAGCCGAGGTCGAACCCGCCTCGGTCGGCGGTGGCCGGTCACCAGGTCTGCCGCCGTTCTGACCACCCGGATGAATATGATCGTTGGTGGCCCCGGCGGGAGAGGTCGCGGACCCGGCAGAAGGCGCCGCCTCTACGGAACCTTCGGTCGGCGCTGCCATGCCGGCCGGTGGAGTAAGCGGCACGGGTGGTGCGGTCGCGCCGGCGGGCTGCGGTCGACGGAATTGATCCGATTCAGGAGTTGGAACCGGCGGAAAGCCGGTGGGCTGCCAGGCGGGGCCAGCTCCGGCGGATGGCTCGCCGTACGGTTGAGCCACATTGGGTTGCGGCCCGGCCGGTACCGGTGGCGGACCGTAGCCACCAACCCCGGCCGGTGGAGCCAGCGGTTGGGGCGATGGATGCGGCTGCCCACCGTTCGATGGTGTTCCGGCGAGCTGATCTTGCTGTGCGGTGGTCATCGCCTCCGGTGCGCGTCGCTGCTCGGCCGCGACCTTGGACTTCGGCGGCGCGAGGGCCCGCTGCTTGATCACCACCGCATGCACGAGAAGGTCGTGCCAGCCCTGCTTACGCGGGTGCATCACCAGGAAGATGAGCATGAGCAACAATCCGATGCCGGTCACGTTCAGCGCGGCCAGCACCAGTGCGCGCAGCAGGAACCGAATCCAGCCGATCGGTCTGCCGTCGTAGAATCCGACCAGCTGCAGGCGCATCAGCCGCATACCGGGACCGGCTGCGCGTTCGGCGAAGCCCCACCAGACGAGCAACCACCAGGCCAACGTGAGCACGGCGGCCGCAATCTGAATGACGACGCCGATCTCACCGCCCACTCGCGGAGCCAGATAGACGGCGGCCGCAGCCAACAGCGCTGGTACGAGCCGATCGATCAGCTGAGCGAGAAATCGCTTGCCTAGCCCACCGACCTCCACGCCTGGCGGCAGGCCAGTGGCGTTGACCGGCGGAGCCGGCTGCGGCGATACCATGCGGATCTCCTCATCAGTGCTGTCGAGGAATCCTATTGTGTCGAACAAGCCAGCCGATCCGGCGTCAAGAAGGAAGTGCCACGGTGATTGACACTCCGTCGCCTAGTTCCAGGACGCTGCCCGGCTGGACCGGCACGTGCTCGCCGGGCGCCAGCTGCTGGCGCTCGTAACCACCCGGACGAACCAACACCGTGCCGTTGGTGGAGTTCAGGTCGGTGGCCACCACCTGCCAACCCTCGGGCGCCACCTCAACATGAGTGCGACTGATGTCGTGTCCCGGACTCTGGAGAGACATGAGCCGCGGCGCCTTGAAGTTGGAACGATCTGGATCCGGCGCGCGCCCAACGAGGACCGCTCGGTCCACGTCAGCCGTCGTTCCGTCACTGGCCCGGAGGACGCAGAGCACCGGGCGGCGCACGACACGCGGCGCTTGCGGCGGTATCGCAGCGCCGCATATACGACAGTTGGACGCAGCCGGTGGATTGCTATGCCCAGATGGGCAGTCCGCGGCCAAAATCAAGGATTCGGTGGAGGAGCCATCGGGCGGCGGCGTGCTGGGCACCGGAGTTGACGAGGTCAAACTGGGCGGCGGCTCAACGGGCGAGACCGGCGGCGGCATTGCCGCCTGAGCGGTGGCTGCCTGCTGTGGTGGGAACAGCTGAGGGTCGGACCAGTCATATGGCCTGCGCTCACCCGGCGCGCCCATCAGCCGAGTGTCACCTTCCAGCATGTCGTCTCCGGCGAACTCCGTGGGCCTCGAATTCGGATCTCGCTGCTCGACGAGATCGGCCGGTCTGGCGACCGGCACTGCCCCATCCGACCATTGATCATCGCCGTCCTCGATGGCCGCCATTGGCTCAGTGTCCGGACCGTCGTCGTCGGGACCCCACGGGTCCTCGCTGGAGACGGACGGGGAACCGGCATCGAATGCTGCTGTTGTCGCCGCGGTCCGCACGGGCGGAGCAGCTGAGCGCATCGGTGGCGACGCCAAAGCAACCGGCGGAGAAGCAAGATCCCCTATTGATGCGGCCGGGTTCACCCACGCATCCTGGCCCGCCGACATGGCAGGCTGACTACTTGAGGAGTCAGCGCCGTTCATCGAGGTCGCTGCCGCAGTAACGGGCTGGGCGTGCTCGTTTTCTTCCTCCGAAGCCTGCGGGGATGTCAGTTGAGCGTCAGGTGAGGCGTCGAGCGAGACCCAGGATGCGTACGCAACTCCCACCACCAGCGGCAGGATCGGTCCCGATTCACTGTCTTCACCAGTGACGACGCTCACCCGCGTCAGATCGCGCAGACTTGACTCACTCCACGTTGTGATATCTGACCCGTTGGCGATCACGCTTCCGCTGGATGGATCCGTGATGGTGACGTCCCCGTGAACCAGCGAACGCATCCCGCTCGTCGTCCAGAACAAGGCGGCGAAGCCCGGCAGCCTGTCGAGCGAGAAGACGGCGAGCCGTGCAGCCAGCTCGCTCATGGTCGCCGATCGGATGACCTGCTCCCACAGCGCGTTGACGAGCCTTTCCTGGACTGGGGCTGGCTCTCTCAGCAGCACTAGCGATGTAGGTCCAGCCAGGATCAGCGACTTCCCTGGCGCGTACGTCGCCCGCCAACGGCCCACCGGTGCCGCCATCGTCATCCCCCGTTGAGTAGACGTCTCGGCCATACTGCCGTGTCCTCATCGCCGACGAGAAGCCTGTCTTACGCGTCGGCCCTCGAACCCAGCCCAGTCTCAGCCTGCCTTTGACCTCCGACCCGAGTCTTCTTCCATGTTCGGTCGCCCAGGCGACTCCGCCTCCACCTTCGGACGCCAAGGCTTGAGCCAATCAGTCTCAGGCCAACCTTCTGCGGCGGCCATCAGCTCGTACATGGTTGCACCATCGATGTGCTCCCGAATGATGTCCGCGTGACCCGCATGCCGGGCTAACTCCTCGAGGACATGAAGCAGAATCCAGCGAGCTGAGAAGCCCTCCGGATTCTGCGGATACCAGGGCGCCTCTGGCAGCTGCACCCTGTCGCCGAGATCGTCCAGAGCAGCCACCGCCGCGCTGGTCTCAGCAGCGACCTGGTCGAAATCGGCGATAACGGACTCGAGCGTTTCCTCGTCGGCCAAGGTGAAGCTGTCCAAGTAGGCCTGCTCATTCGCGTAACCGACATTGCCGACCATGGTCTGGATCCAGCCCTTTTCCATGACGGCCGCGTGTTTGATCAACCCCCCGACGCTGAGCGCACTTACCGTTGGTTTGGCGCGGGCCTGATCCTCGGTAAGCCCATACGCCGCATACTTCAAGCCGTCGCGCTGCTGGACAAGATAGGCAACGAGCGCCTCGCGCTCGGTGCTCACCGACGGTGGATTACCCGGCATAGCAGCTCCCCTAGCAAGCCTCAGGCTCTAATCGATCGAGTTCAGCCCGCGGGTAACGATCAGCGGATCGGGCGCGTAGACCACGTCGGTGTTCTTGTCCTCGTAGTCGAACTGATGGAGGAAGAAGCGCATAGCGCTGATCCGGGCCCGCTTCTTGTCGTTGCTCTTGATCGCGGTCCAGGGCGCGTCCTCGGTGTCGGTTGCCAGGAACATGGCCTCCTTGGCCCTGGTGTAGTCGTCCCAGCGGTCAAGCGACTCGACGTCCATCGGTGACAGCTTCCAGCGCCGCACCGGGTCGATCTGCCGGATGGCAAAACGTGTTCGCTGTTCGGCCTGGGTGACCGAGAACCACAGTTTGGTCAGGGAGAAGCCGCTCTCGACCAGCATCTCCTCGAACAGCGGCGCGTGGCGCAGGAACTGCCCGTAGTCCTCGTTGTTGCAGAAGCCCATCACCCGTTCAACGCCCGCCCGGTTGTACCAGGACCGGTCGAACAGCACGATCTCACCTGCAGTTGGCAGGTGAGAAACATAGCGGTGGAAGTACCACTGGCCCTGCTCGGTCTCGGTCGGCTTGGTCAAGGCCACCACCCGTGCGGCTCGCGGGTTGAGGTGTTCCATGAAGCGCTTGATCGTGCCACCCTTGCCCGCCGCGTCCCGGCCCTCGAACAAGATCACGTGCTTGGACCCGGTCTCCTGCGACCAGTCCTGGAACTTCAGCAGCTCGATCTGGAGGGCGTACTTCTCGTCCTCGTACAGGTCACGCTCCATCCGCTCCTCGTACGGGTAGTCCGCGCGCCAGGTCTCCACGGGATTGCCACCTGGGTCGATGAGATCGGGGTCCGATCCGTGTTCGTCGTGGCGAACGCTGTAACCCTCACGCAGGATGTCGGCGAGATACTCGCGGAAGTCTTCAACAATCACCTGGGCGCTCCTTACCTCGACCGAACGGGCTTTACGTCGCCATGATCGCGGCCCGGTGAGCCAGCTTCAAGCCAGGTTAAGTGATCATGCGTACCAGGCCGTAGTCAGCAGCGGGGGATGGGTGCGCTGTAGGTGGTCTTGCTCGGCGTGGATACGTAATAGTCGGAGACGTAGTACGTGTCCTGCAGCCGGTCCCAGACTAAGGTGCTGTTCACCGCTGATCCGGATCGCTGGCAGTAGATCCAGGCCAGGGCACCACTCGACAATGTCCGCGCGATCGAATAACTGGAGCCTGGCCCGGTCCGCTCGTTCAGCGTCGTCGTCACTTGGTATGGATACGTGCAGCGCGGCAGCGGAGCGCTGTACGTCGTCTGCGACGGCGTGCTGACGTAGTAGTCGAAGACGTAATTGCCGTCGCTGAGCTTGCCCCACACCGCCGTGCTGCCCACAGTGGCGCCCGGCGTCTGGCAGACCACCTTGACCGTCGAACCTGGAGCGTAGGTCTTGACGATCGACGCGGAGGTTGTCGGACCGCTGCGCCCGTTGAGATCCGTGGTGCTGGTGACGCGGTAGTTGTAGCCGACCGTCGCGACGGGCGCGTCGAAGCGATCGCTGTCGATGTTGATCGTCACACCGCCGTGCGTCTCATTGTGGTCGCCCCGGTACTGCTTGCCGCGCTGATGATTTGACCATTGCGAATCGGGAATGCCAGACCACCCGGTGAGCGTCGCATTGCTATCCCAACGCGCGATCCACAGCGCGTCGGGCCGGGCGTAGGTGCTGGAGTTGTACGAGTCCGACAGTTGCGTGGCTCCGAGAGTCAAATTCGCGTACATGCCGGAGAGGTAGCCCTGTCGATGCAGCTCCTTGGTCCAGGCCGAGACGAAGGTTAGTACAGCGGTCCGGCAGGTCGCGTCGGTTGTCGAGTAGTTCTCCATGTCGCCGTAGATCGCGGTTCCCGGAAGCATGCCGAGTGCCTTCGCCTTGGCGACGGCGTCGGCCGCGTTGGCAGTTCCGTCCGCAGCGGCCGAGCTGGCCGTGAACTTGACCGCGTTCACCCTCCCGGTGCACGGCGCCTGATGGCCGACGTAGATCGGAATGAGCCGCCAACCTTGTACGGACACCGTGGAAACCCAGGCTGAGGTGAGATTTGGCTGGCCACAGGCCCGGTTCACCCCGCCGACATAGACCCCTACTGCGTCGTAGGGGGAGGCCGCCCACGCCTTCATGGTCGAGGCGGACGGAGCCGTACAGGCATCGAAGGCGTAGCCGTTGAAGCGGGTGGCGGAGGCGTCCCTCGAATACCTGACGGTGGTGGCCGGCTCGGCGGCTGCCGGCAATGAGACCGACAACAATCCTGCTGAGAACAGGATTCCTGCTGCACCAAGGACCAGGCGCCCGACCTTCATTCGACACCGTTCGGCGGCTGACGTCGCCACGGTTTCATCGATCGAAAGTATCACCGCGTGCGGTGCGGAACCTGGCTGTCGACACGCTTGTCGCTGTGACGTTTCTTCGCCTCCCTCATAGCGTCAGATTTCGAAAGCCGACCCGTATTGACCCGGGTTGCTGCGGCACCGGTGACACGGCGACCATTGCAGGGTGAACAAGCCGCAGCACCGCGCCGATAGATTTCTCGAACTCGAAGCTGACCCTCGCAAGGGAGGCCCATCGCTGGGCGACGAGCGGGCGACACTGGCCGAATACCTCCGGCGCCAACGCCTCACCCTGCAGATCAAGTGCGAGGGCCTGGACACAGAACAGCTCGCTCGCCGCGCCGTCGAGCCGTCAACCGTATCGCTGCTCGGTCTCGTCCGGCACATGGCAGAAGTGGAACGAACGTGGTTCCGGCGCCGGTTTTCCGGTCAGGACATCCCCAAGCGTTACCAGTCGGAGGCCGAGCCGGACGGTGACTTCGACGGTGCAGTAGCGGAGCCAACTGTGGTGGATGAGGCCTGGGCCGCCTGGCGCGAGGAGGTCGCCTTCGCCGAGCAATTTGCTCGCGACACCGACCTCGGCTTCATTGGACAGGACGGCGCTGGAAACCCGATCTCCTTGCGAGAGCTCCTGGTTCACATGATCGAGGAGTACGCCCGCCACAACGGCCACGCCGATCTGCTGCGTGAATGCATCGACGGACGCATCGGGGTATAGATTTCCCCAAGTTCAGGAGGCGCCTTTCGCCCTATTGTTTCAGGCTTGTGGCCGAAAATGGATCGCAGCCTTTCGTCACGAAACGCGCCGTTATCGCGCCGATCCGGTCATGGAGCCGGCCGAAGGTGCAGCCGGACGTAGGGCTGCTGCCTATCCCTTTGTCACGCTTCCTGAACCGCTGATCTGCTGATTGATCTGCGGGGGGCTCCCGTAATAGGTGAGCTTCCCGCTACCGCTCATGTCAATATCCAAGCTGTCACTAGCTGCCACCGATGCAGCCCCGCTACCTGAAATCTTGACGGTGGTGATCTTGGTCTGCAGGTCTTTCGCCTGGTAGTCACCTGATCCGCTGATTTCCACGTCTTGATTCTCCACGGTCCCGCCGACCGTGACCTTGCCCGATCCGTTGATGTCCACGGCAAGGCTGGGACCGGTAATCTTCGCCGCAGTCACCGCTCCGGAGCCAGAGATCATCAACCCGGAGAGCTCCTTCACCGAGACCTGATACTTCACCGCCTTGGTGAGGTTGATTGTCAGGCTCGACTTCTCACCCAGGCGCAGTGTGCCGTCCACAACTTCGCTGGTCACCTTCGGCATGACGTTGTCTTCGGCCTCGATCGTCAGGGCCTCGGTGCCGTTTTGATCGATGGTCACCTCGCCGGCGCCACTCAAGTCGATCTTGGTGAAGCCGGAAACGTTCCGGGACTCGCTGACCACGTTTCCCGAGCCGGTCGTCACTGAACAAGACACCAGCATTGTGACTGCAGCGATCAGAACGACGGATCCACGCCAGCGGCCCATGACGGTTTCCTCCCGTTCGGTTCACTGTCGATCCTAGTTCTGCCAGATGAACATCGCTAGTGAATTCGAGGGTGAAAGAACTCCACAGAATGACCCCGGGCGAAGGTGCGCCAAAGAGCCTACCGGGCTGAAATCATGTCATGGAATCGATGCAGACTGTGACCGCCAGCAGAAGTGCATCGTCTTGATCCGGTTGGATCTCGACGCCGTACGTTTCTTTGATCCGGAACCATTTCTTCGAAACGGTCGCGATCGTCTTACCGTCCTGTTCGATTTCATACTCATGGTCAATGAGGTTGCCGTGCGCATGCATATCGGCGCCGCCCTCAACTTCGATCTTGAACCGATCTCGAATACCGACGAGCGCTTTTCGAACAGTCGCCTCGCCGTGAGGACGCTCAATCGTCATCGTGTCGCGCACGGTAAGTTTTCGCTCCTGGATCTTGGCGACCTCCGCGCCCGAGGCATCACGCAGCACGAATGTCTTGCGAATCCTCATCGCCTTGCCGTCGACCTCGAACGCACGTTCCCCGGAGTCGGTTTCTATCCAGTAATCGTCGCCTATGGCGAGCAATTGCTCACGCATTTGGTACCGATGAACGTCCGCATTGCGGTCGTTGCGATCTCGAAGCCCCATGGTGATATCCCCTTCGGCTCAATCGCCTCGTGCGAGATTCCTCAGACTAGCGTCATTCCACACTCCACGTCGGCGCTTCGAGACGGCCCAGAGACTTCTTCACTGCCATCGAGGCTAGATCAGACATGCCGCCGTCAACGACTCAGCCGTCAGCGAGTTAGTGTAGTTCATACATTGTGTAGTAACATCACGAGATGACAGGCGAGCTGCACGTCTTCGACCGTCTTATGGAGATCGCCGTGCTCATTCAGGCCGACCTCGTCAGGTCCTTCGCGGGCACCGGCCTCACCACGTCTCGCACTCACCTGCTCTGGGAATTGCGCCGCATGGGGCCGTCAACTCAGCAGGCGCTAGCCGCTGCGCTCAAGGTCAGCCCACGCAACGTCACCGGCCTGGTCGACGCGTTGGAGGCAGCTGGCTTCGTGGATCGCGGGCCACATCCGACGGATCGCCGAGCGACGCTCGTGACGCTGACCGAACTCGGCAGCCAGACGATGGCCGACATGGTGCGAGACCGGAAGCTGATCGCATCACACCTGGTGGCCGACTTCGGCGAGGACCAACTCATGCAGTTCGCGCGGAGCCTGGACATCGTCACCGGACGCCTTCGTGATCTCGTCGAGTCCTCCCAGTCCCCGACACCAGTAACGGCATGACAACGACAACGACGCCGCAGCCGAGGCGAACCGGGTGGCGGCTCGCCGGGTACCTAGTCCGCAGAGCCACCATGCTGGAAGTCCATGGCTACCAGAGCATCTACCGGTTTCTGTTCCGTCGGCCGAAGGTTCCCCCAGGCGCGACCGGCTTCAGCTATCACCGATCTGTGCTCCAAATCCTCATCGTCTTCGTGGTCGTGTCCGCCGTTGAGCTGGTCGTCGTCGACGTCGTCGTGCAGCGCTGGTGGCCACAAATGCGGATCCCGCTGCTGGTTCTCGGGTGCTGGGGCCTCATCCTCATGTTCGGGCTCTTGTTCGGGATGCTCACCCGTCCGCACGCCATCGGACCACAAGGCATCCGCGTCCGGTCGGGTGCGGAGATCGACATCCCGCTGTCCTGGAACGACATCTACTCCGTGACCCGTCGCAAGGACATGGTGGAAGGGAAGCAACCCCGAGTGACCGTCGACGACAACGGCGACGCCACCCTTCACATGCGGATGCAGAACGAGACAAACATCGAGGTGAAGCTCGAACGGCCGATGTCGTTCAGGCTTCCACACGGTATCGAAACGGTGGGCCAGGTGAACCTCTACGCCGACGATGCCAAAGGCTTCATGGAGGCGGTGCGCCAGCATCGACCTGCTGCTGCCCCCATGTGAACCTTGATCGTCTTTGCGTGGGCCCGTATGGGGCACCCGAAGCTACGCCGGGGCGATGAGGCGGGCGATGTCGTCCAGGGCGTCGGGCACGATCCGGTAGTAGGCCCATTTGCCGCGCTGCTCACGGGTCAGGATGCCGGCGTCGACCAGGATCTTGAGGTGATGGGAGACGGTGGGTTGGGACAGTCCGACCGGTTCGGTCAGGTCGCAGACGCAGGCTTCTCCGTCGGCGTGGGCGGTGACCAGGGAGATGAGCCGGAGTCGGGTTGGGTCGGCGATGGCCTTCAGTGATGCCGCGAGCCGTTCAGCCTCCGCCGGTGCGATCACTTGCCCGATGACGGGTGAGCAGCAGTCACTGAGTAGCGGCAGCTCGGTCCGACTGGGCAGCGTCGCGGTGGGCATGGCCTTATTCTAAGACACGCATTGACGCGATTCGATGCGACATGGCTATACTCCCTCGCATCGACATATATCAATGTGAACGAGGAGATCATCATGACCGACACGACGGCGGAGCTGCTACGTGATCAGGTTCGTCAGCGCTACGCGGCTGCGGCCAGCACCGTGACCATCAATGAGGATGCGCAAGCGTGCTGCGGTGACGGCTCATGCTGCAGCGGCAGCACCACGGACACGGAGGTGAACGAGACGAGCTGCTGCGGCTCTACGTTGCTTGAGGTCGGTGAGACATTCGGCTCCGGTCTCTACACCGCCGCGGACCGGGACAGCCTTCCGGTTGCCGCCGTTGCCGCCAGCCTGGGTTGCGGCAACCCGACAGCGGTTGCCGATCTGCGCGAGGGTGAGCGGGTGCTGGACCTCGGCTCCGGCGGCGGCATCGACGTGCTGCTGTCGGCCAGGCGGGTCGGCCCTTCGGGGTTCGCGTACGGGGTCGACATGACCGACGAGATGCTCGACCTGGCCCGCGCCAACGCGGCCAGAAGCGGCGCGACGAACGTCGAGTTCGTCAAGGGCACGATCGAGGACGTCCCGCTGCCTGACGCTTCGGTCGACGTGGTGATCAGCAACTGCGTGATCAACCTGTCGGTCGACAAGCCCAAGGTGCTGGCCGAGATGTTCCGCCTCCTGGCACCCGGCGGGCGGATCGGGATCAGCGACGTCGTCGCCGAAGACCAACTAACCCCTGAGCAGCGGGCCGAGCGGGGTGAGTACGTCGGCTGCATCGCCGGTGCCCTCTCGCGGACGGAGTACCTGGACGGGCTGGCCGACGTCGGGTTCGTCGACGCCTCGGTCCGGTTCACCCACCCCGCCGCCGACGGCATGCACGCTGCCATCATCCAAGCCACCAAACTCACCGAGGCCGAGCGGGTCTCCTCCTCGGCTGCCGAGCAGAGTACGAACTGCTGCAGTCATGACGAGGCCGGCAGCTGCTGCGAGCCCGACGCCAAGGCCGGATGTTGCGGCAGCACCGCCACAGCGGCGACAGCGACGACCAGCTGCGGTTGCCGGTGAGCCTGCTGCTGCGGAAGGCGGCCGCCGAGACCTTGGGCACTGCCTTCCTGGTCGCCGCCGTGATCGGCTCCGGGATTGCTGCGCAGCGACTCTCACCTGGCGACGTGGGGCTACAGCTGCTGCAGAACAGCCTGGCCACAGGCGCCGCCCTAGTCGCTTTGATCGTGGCCCTGCAGCCCATCTCGGCCGCGTTCAACCCCATCGTGACCCTCGTCGAACGCGCCATCGGCCTGGTCACCACCGGCCAGGCAGCAGTGCTGATCTCCGCCCAGGTCGTCGGTGGGCTGGCCGGAGCCGTGGCCGCGAACCTGATGTTCAGCCTGCCGGCAATCACGGTCTCCGACCAGACGCGAAGCGGTAGCGGGCTCTGGCTGGGTGAGGTCGTCGCCACGCTCGGCTTACTGCTGGTCATCTTCGGCGCCATCCGCGCCGGTCGGACACATCAGGTCGGCTACTTGGTTGGCGCCTACATCACGGCCGCCTACTGGTTCACCAGTTCCACCAGCTTCGCGAACCCGGCCGTCACCGTCGCCCGCATGTTCTCCGACACGTTCGCCGGCATCGCCCCTGCCTCCGCAGGCGTGTTCATTCTCATGCAGGTGCTCGGCGGCGCCGCCGCGCTGGCCATGATCAGAACCCTCTACCCGCAACCGGCGCCGGTACCTCAACCTCTAGCCGCAGGAGACCCACGATGACCAACCAACCGTCCGTCCTCTTCGTCTGCGTCCACAACGCCGGCCGATCGCAGATGGCCGCCGGCTACCTGACTCACCTGTCCGACGGAAAGATTGAGGTTCGATCCGCCGGCTCCGAACCCGCGCAGAACATCAACCCGATCGCCGTCCGGGCCATGGCCGAGGAAGGCATCGACATCACCGCCGAAAAACCGAAGATCCTCACTACCGACGCCGTCAAAGCCTCCGACGTCGTCATCACCATGGGATGCGGCGACACATGCCCTTACTACCCCGGAAAACGCTACGAAGACTGGGTCCTCGAAGACCCCGCCGGCAAAGACCTCGACACCGTGCGCCGCGTCCGCGACGAGATCCGCAGCCGAGTTCAACAACTCGTCGAGGAGCTGCTGCCAGGCTGACCGGCATCGCCGCACGCGGGTTACCGTCGGACCAGGAGGCGCGATGAACCGGAGCGAAATCCACGACGAGATGGAACAGGCACGCCTCACGTTCCATCAGCTGGTCCAGCAGACCTCGGCACAGGACCTGCGTGAACGATCCAACGGCACTCGCTGGACGAACCGGCAGCTGCTGTTCCACATGGTGTTCGGCTACCTCATCGTCCGCACCCTCATGCCGCTCGTCCACACCCTCGGCCGACTCGGCTGGAGCCGCCGCTTCGCCGCCACCCTGAACGCCGCCCGGCGACCCTTCCACCTCATCAACTACCTCGGCTCAGTCGGCGGCGGACAACTCCTCACTCCGCAGACCATGGCCCACCTCATGGACCGCACCATCCGCGCACTACAGCACCGACTCGCCAGCGAGACTGACCCCAGCCTGGACCTCACCATGCACTTCCCACCCGCCTGGGACCCCTACTTCCAGCCCACCATGACCGTGTTGAACGTCTACCACTACGGCACGGTGCACTTCGATCACCACCGGCGCCAACTCAGCTGCTGACGATCAAGATCCACGCACCATCACAGGGACCTAACAGCGAAGCCACATGTGGCTGCGCCACGCAGCTACTTTTCAGCTCCTTCTGGCTCCTTCGGTTTGCTGAACCACTCCCTCTAGGAACTTCTCACTGAACCGCTTGACCGCGTCCCAGTCGGTGTAGACATAGTCGCGCGAGGTATCGGTGCTCAGAGCACCCGGCTTATCACGGACAATTCTCTTCATCATGTATCTCTTGATTAATCCGTACTGCGTGTATAAAAGCGCGCCCGCGAACAACCCGACTTGAGCTGGGTGCCAGCCTGTCTCTCGCGTGAAATTATCCACATAGGCTTGCGCGTTTTCCAGGTCACCGGATGCGGCGAGGCTTACCGAGAACAGTGCCGACGGAAGACGATCCAGTACTGCCCGGTTCCGTTCAACGAAGTTGCGAACATGGTCCCCGTGCTTGCCCATGTGAATCGATCCCCCGACGATGATGGCGTTATAACGGTCCGGATGCACATTCCCGGACCGCTTCACGTCAACGACGTCCGCCTCGATACCGTGGCTCCGAACCACCTCGGCGATGTAGTCGGCGATCTTCGCCGAGTGGCCTTCAGTAGTTCCAAAGGCAATCAAGATCCTGGTCACGATCACTCCCATCTCGCGGATGGCCCCGTCGGCGGCCGTCGACGGTCCCCTCTTTTTCAACCTGCCAGCCTCGAAGAGGACGTCACAGGGCCGAAAGTCCATGTGTTCGATAGGAGCCGCGTCGTCTGCTCGATTGCGCGCCCCGCCCATTGACCCGCGCTCCAATCCTGACGAGCAGGCAACAGAGCAGCAAGTCCTCCGCCGTGTAGGGATCTCGTCACTGCCGGAAAGCGGCAGGGCAAACCAGAATGGGTCTGTGATCACATCCCGTGCGGGCCATGCCGATCGGAGTCAGGCAGACGGGCGGAGCAGGTACGGCCGAATGATGGCAGCCGGTCTCGGTACTGGCGTTCTGGCCGAAGCAGCACTCATCCGGCTCGGCCAAATTTACGGCTCAACCCGTGAGGAGCGAGCCATGCACCTGCCCGGTGATCGCATCGTGCCCGATCCGCAGGTAGTCACGAACCATGCCATCACAATCGGCGCGCCTCCTGACCGTGTGTGGCCATGGCTTGTCCAAATGGGATGGCATCGTGCCGGCTGGTACACCGCCCGCTGGGTCGACAAGCTCCTGTTCCTGCTGAACTGGCCAAGTGCCAACAGGATTATTCCGGAACTGCAGCACATCGAGGTCGGCGACTTCATTCCCGACGGTGCCCCCGAGACGAAGTGCGGGCTGGTCGTGGAGCAACTGGATCCCGGTCGGGCGATGGCACTGCACTCGACCAGCCATCTGCCGCTGAGCTGGCGCGAGAAAGCGTCTCTTGATTGGTCGTGGGTTTTCGTGCTCCTTCCACTCGACGAGGGGCAACGAACCCGATTCTTGTTCCGATCCAGATGGGTGACCGCCCCCTGGTGGTTCACCTTGGTCGGCTGGCTGGTAGTCGTTCCCACCGACTTCATGATGTCCCGCGACATGCTCCATGGAGTGAAGCAACGGGCCGAGGCGCTGGTCGGCCAGCGCTCAGTCGACGACGAACCCGAGTCAAGACCGGGTGAGCAAGCGCAAGGGTAAGGAAGCGGTCCGCTTGACTGATCCCTCGCATACAGCCGCGAATCGCCAGCAGAAGGCAGCCCAACCGAAGCGCAGGTCACGCCGCCACGCTGGGCCTGCCGCTCCAGGACATGGTTCAGCTCATAGGATGGAGCAAGTGTTACTTTCCGTTAGCTGGAGACAACCGACTGATGATGGACGATTCCTCCGCAGAAATCCAACGGATCACGGTCTTCCTCCTGGATGATCACGAGATCGTGCGCCGCGGGATAGCAGATCTGTTGGGTACAACCAAGGATCTTTCCGTCGTCGGCGAGGCGCAAACCGTGGCCGAGGCGTTACATCGCATTCCAGCGGCCAGGCCGGATGTTGCAATAGTGGATGCGCGACTGCCTGACGGAAGCGGTATCGAACTGTGCCGCGAGATCCGATCCTCGCTTCCAGATACCCAGTGTCTGATCTTGACCTCATATGACGACGACGAAGCGTTGTTCTCGGCGGTCATGGCGGGGGCTGCCGGCTATCTGCTCAAAGAAATCGGCGGATCGTCGCTCACGGACGCGATTCGCCAAGTTGCTGCCGGCCGGTCGCTTCTTGATTCTGCTGTCACCGGCAAACTCCTAGAGCGGCTTCGGCATCCGCCGACAGAGGACCCCCGCTTGGCATCTCTCACCGCCCGAGAACGAGAGATCCTCGATCTGATTTCAGAGGGCCTGACCAATCGAGAGATTGGTGCCCGACTGTTCCTTGCCGAAAAGACAGTCAAGAACTACGTGTCGGCGCTGCTGATGAAACTCAACATGGCCAGCCGCACCCAAGCCGCCGTCTTCGGAGCGCAGTTGCCACGACCGCCCGGCGACCGTTCCGCCGGACCAACATAGGTCCTCACGCGGCAGGGACTCACGGCTCTATTTCGCTACGGCGACGGCCGCCGATGCTAAGGAAGTGGCTACCGCTGATGGGCAGCGCATCGTCGTCGGAGTTAATGCCTCGCGCGTAGCCCAGCACGCCGTCTTGTGGGGCACACAGGAAGCCAGACTTCAACGTCTTGATCTCATCATCGCCCACGTCACTCCAAGCGGCGCCAATCGAAGTCCCGACACGGCTCTCGACCTGGAGAAACTGCTGAATTCGAGCGCGGCCGCGGCATCGCGCCGCGAGCCGAGCGTTGCTGTGGGAACACTGCTGCTGCGCGGAATCGTTAGCGAGGAGCTGACCCGGCTGACGAAATCCGCCGCGCTTCTCGTGGTCGGCATCGACTCAGCAAAGGAGCGTTCCGCACACGGTGCCCTCGGTAGCGTGGAGGATCGGCTGCTGGTCCACGCCAGCTGCCCCGTGGTGACCGTCTCCCAGAACCCCCGTTTCGGGTATGACCGGCGACACCGTGTCATTGCCGTGTGGACCGGGGGCCTTACCAGTGAAAATGTCCTGACTCGCGCATGCAGGGAGGCCGTGCTCAGCGACGCCGCGCTGACTGTCCTCATCCCCCAGAGCGCTGCACCCTCGGGACAGCTCGGTTCGGCAGACCATGATCATCTGCGAGCGGAGGCGCTGGTCAGATCTGCGGCGAGCGCCGAAGGCATCCGACTCGACGTGATTCACCCCCCGGAGAATCACATAGCCTTCCGCCTTAGTCAGATGTCCACGGAGGCGGATCTCCTGGTGATGGCCTGTAAGCACTCCGATGACAGATGGAGTATTCGAACCGGATCCCTGGCAAGCACGGTTATGCGGAAGGCGGTCTGTCCGGTCATGTTCCTCAACTCGGCGGCTTCATAGCGCTCATGTCCACCCCGGTAGACAAGCAAGACGGAAAATGCCCTCCACCATCCTGCGTCGCTGGCCGCCCGTCACCACCCTTGCAGCGGTGGTCGCTTGGTCCATCGGCCTACTTCCCAGCTCGATTCCCGGAATTCCCTGGTCCTCCCCGGTGACCTGGCTGGTGGCCGCCGCCCTCGGACTAGTGCTCGTGGTGTCCATTCCGACCGCTCAGTTCATGCTGCTTCGAAAGGCGATTCACACAGCCGGGTGGTGGATCCCAATCAACGCAGCGGGCTGGTTGCTCGGCATCAGCTGGACCTTTGCCGTGTCGCCCCTGGTGAACCCGAGCACGCCGACCGTGGCACTGATCATGATCTACGCCATGGCCGGAGTTTTGATGGCGGCCACCGTCGCCGTTGTCACCGGTCTTTGCTGGATGCAGTGGATGAAGCGCGGAAGCGTTCGCATACGTGCGCCTCGGGCTTGATCGAGCCTACAGATGGGCTGGGAGCGACCGCTGTCAGCCGGCGGCCCGAACCCCTGTCTGCTGTACGTCGGACCCGGTTCCTGCGGTGATTCCGCTCACCGATGTGCGCTGCGGGGCACCGTCCGGGCCGGCGATGACGTACGCCAGCGTCGCAACGAACGGGAAGCCCAGCAGCCCGATGACCACCAGCGTGATACACCAGGCCTTGCTGGGCAGGTTCGCCGTGTTCAGCACCGCACCGATCCATGCGATAAACATCGCGATGGCGGCTGCCATCATGACGAGGCACCCCAAGATGACAAAGCCAAGAAGTGTCCAGGCCAGTCCGCCGGAACGGACTCCCACCACGTCTGGCCCCTGCATGATGAAGATGTCATTCGCCAAGGCGAGAGCACCGGTAATAAGGAACAGTATGAAGCCTCCGGCCAATCCAATGAGACTCCCGAGAAACCACTTGACGATCATTGCTTTGGGCATTTGATTACCTCCTACCTCGAGGCTCTCTCCAAGCTCGCCGGACAACTAGGGACGATGGTCCTCACACTGCAGCCGTTTTTCGAGTGATCGTGGGGCTCTGGCGACGAAGAAAGGCGCGATGACCCCTGACTGTTGACCGGGTGCCTGCTAAACGTCCTGCGTCCCTGCTCCGCCGCTACCTGCCCGGAGTCTGGGTGCTGCGCGGCTATCAGCGAAGGTGGCTGCGGGGCGACATTCTTGCCGGGGTGACCGTCGCGGCGTACCTGGTTCCGCAAGTCATGGCGTACGCCCAGGTCGCCGGGCTTCCCGCAGCAGTTGGACTGTGGTCGGCGGTCGGTTCACTCGTGGTCTATGCGATCCTTGGCTCCTCTCGCCAGCTCTCAGTCGGACCCGAGTCGAGTACTGCGCTGATGACAGCGGCCGCTGTCTCCGTGCTTGTTTCCGGCAATCAGCAGCGCTATGCCGAAACGGCGGCCACGCTGGCGATTGCGGTCGGGGCACTCTGCGTGCTCGCCTGGCTCGCCAGGCTTGGCTTCTTGGCGAGCTTGCTGTCTCATCCAGTCCTCATCGGATACATGGCCGGCATCGCAGTGCTCATGATCGTCAGCCAGCTCGGCAATATCTCCGGTATCCCCGTGGAGGGGGATTCTGTCCTTTCCCAGCTTCGGTTCTTCGCTGCCCATCTCGGTCAACTCCATCCCCCCACGCTGGTAGTGGCTGCCGCGACCTTCCTGATAGTCCTGCTGTTTCACCGGTTGCTGCCCAAGTGGCCCGGTCTGCTGATCGCGATGGTGCTGGCAGCGGCCGCCGTGGCGGCGCTGGATTTGAACCGTGCCGGAGTCCCGACCGTCGGTTACATCCCTCAGCAGCTGCCGCCGGCATCGATACCGGACTTCACCGGGATCGATTTCAGAGCCCTCCTCCCGGCAGCGCTTGGTGTGGCGATCGTCGCCTACTCCGACAACGTGGTCACTGCACGGGCATTTGCGGCCAAGCGGCGGGAGGCCATTGACGCCCGCCAGGAGTTACTTGCCCTCGGTGGGGCCAATCTGGCCGCCGGCTTGTTCTCCGGATTTCCGGTCAGCAGCAGCGGCAGCCGGACAGTGATCGGTGACACCTTGGGCAGCCGCACCCAGCTGTACTCGCTGGTTGCGGCGGCGGTCGTGCTTTTGACAACGGTGGTTCTTGGTCCGGCGCTGGCAGCTTTCCCACTGGCTGCGCTGGGCGCCGTCGTCGTGTTCGCCGCACTGAGGTTGATCGACATAGCGGAGCTCCGCCGGATCGCCCGGTACCGGCGGAGCGAGCTGCTGTTGGCGCTGGCAACCACCGCCGCTGTGTTGATCTTGGATGTGCTGTACGGAATTGCGGTTGCCGTGGGCCTGTCGATTCTGGACCTGCTCCGCCGCATCGCCCGCCCTCACGATGGAATCTTGGGCTACGTCCCAGGGATCGCAGGCATGCATGACGTGGATGACTACGCCACCGGCCGCCAAGTTCCAGGACTGCTGGTCTACCGCTACGATGCGCCGCTGTTTTTCGCAAACGCCGACGACTTCAAGCGCCGCGCGCTTGCCTCGGTTGATGCGGCTGACACGCCAGTCGAATGGTTCTTGCTGAACACTGAGGCCAACATCGAGGTTG
>DASQUD010000267.1:0-29935 GCA_035641455.1 Propionibacteriaceae bacterium
CAACTCGGCGCTCGGCTGGCCCGGAGCACGAGCAATGTCAGCGAGCACCGCGCCGGCTTCGACCGATGACAGCTGGTCGGGATCTCCAACCATCACGAGCCGGGCCTCGGGTCGCAGGGCATCAAGCAGTCGGGCCATCATCGTTAGGGACACCATCGACATCTCGTCGACGACCACGAGATCGTGGGGGAGTCGGTTGTGCGCATGGTGACGGAAGCGCCCGCGGCTCTCCGGCACCCAGCCGAGCAGCCTGTGCAGCGTTGATGCGGATATGTCCCCGAGTCGGGATTTGTCGTCGGGGCTCAGCTGGCTGGAGGCCATACGGACTGCTTCTGCCAGTCGGGCCGCCGCCTTTCCGGTCGGCGCAGCTAGCGCGATCCGTGGCGCAACACCGGGCTGGTCACTGAGCAGTGCCAACAGCCGGGCCACCGTGGTGGTCTTACCGGTCCCCGGCCCACCAGCCAGGACGGTGACGCGGGTCAAGACGGCTACGGCCGCGGCTAAGGCCTGGCGATCAATCTCGTCGCTCACCGCACCAGTCCTCGGAAACAGGCGGTGCAGGGCGCTGCCAAGGCGATCCTGGTCGACCTGCGGCGGCGCCGCCAGGAACCGCTCCTGCAGCACACGCCGGAGGAGTTCTTCCTGTTGCCAGTAGCGCTCGAGATACAGCAGCCCGTGGGCGAGCCGCAGGGGTCGGCTTGGCGGCTCATCCGGTTCCGTCGCGACCAAGGCGCTGGCCGTCACTGCGTGCCGCCATTCCTCGGGTTGCGGCCACGGCAGTTTCGTGACGTCCAACTGGGCCTCGGACTCGTCATGCACCTGGGCGTGCACGGTGTCCAGGTCGATGCAGACCGAGCCCATCCGCAGCGCACGCACGGTCAACGCCAGCGCGAGCGCAACCCGGTCGTCGGATTCGCGACCGATGCGGCAGATGGCCAATGCGGTCTGCACATCGGCCGAGTTGAGCACTCCCGCGTGGTTGAAAACCCGGAGCTGTCCGTGGGCGTAGTGGGCGAATCTGGCGTCGGTCGATTCGATGGGGAGCTCGGAGGACATGACAGCGCTCATGACGCGCGCCCGTGCAGCAGATCAGAAAGCTGGGTGACGAGCGCAGCCGGTGGTCGCCAGCTGAAAACCCCGTAAGGCACACCGTCGATCTGCGGCGTCTGCGGTCCGGCCATGCCTCGAACGAAGAGGTAGAGCACACCGCCGAGATGAACGTCGGGCTGGTAGCCGGGCTGTCTCCAGCGCAGCAGCCGATGCAGGGCGACCGAGTAAAGCAGTGCCTGCAGCGGATAGTGCGCGTCCATCATTGCCCGGGCCATGCGATGTGGCGCGTAGTCGGTCACTAGCAGCCGACCGCCTTCCTGACTGCCCAACCAGTTGGTTTTGTAATCCACCAGCAGGTAACGCGGCACGCCGTTCGCGTCGGGCACGCGTAGCACCGCATCGATGCTGCCGTTGAGATACCCGCGCAGCGTCTCACCCGCGAGGAGGGGATGCTCGAGCGCTTCTGAATACTTCAGTAGGAGGTCGTCAGCCTTGAGATGGCGGCGGAGCAACGGAGCAAGGACGCCCAAAGTGAGCTCGGCCGTTGGGTGATCGCCTCCAGCGAGCGGCAGCTCGAAGGTCAGTTCCGGGAGCCGGTCGGCCGTCGCGATATCGGACAGGCGCCGGCCGTACGCCAAGGGACCGAGGGGGGTTTGCATCGCCAGCAGCAGGGCGTCGGCGAGGGCGTCGGCTGACATATCGGCACTCGGAGTCCTTGCTATGGCGATGGCGACTGCCTTTCGGAGTTCGGCGGCGAGGAGGTCGGCACGTGGGTCGACCGCCTCCAGCACGGAATGGACCAGCGAGCCGAACTCCACGCCGACGGGAAGGTCCTGCATAGGGGACACCAGCTCACTACGCGCCTCGTGGCTGACGGCTGTCGCCGCCCCGCCGGGACCTCGGTCGATCACCTGCTCGCGCCGAGTGACCTCTTCGCGGATCGACGTCGACTCGTCGTCCTCTTTTGCTGACTCAGTCTCGCTGCCTACGCCGGCCGGCACGAGATCCAACCCGTGAACGGCAGCGGTCAGCGACGAGTACGACGTCCGGCGCCAACGCACATCTAGTATCCGGTCGAAGGTCCGTGGCGTGCCGAGCGAGGTTTGCTCGATCGAAGTTCGCCATGATGCAGTTGGTGCTGCTGGGGTGAGCTTTTCCACCAAGAAGCCGGTCCGCAGCCGAGGCAGGGTGTGCGGATCGCCGGTCAATGCATAGCTGGCGGCCGGCTGTGCGCCAGCCTCGCCCGGCCGGTACAAAAACCGCTGTAGGGGCGAGGTCGGTGTGTTGCGCGACGGCGCCCACCAGGTCACCACCTGGCACCCCGCTCTGGTGAGCGCGACATACAGCAGCCGGAGCTGCTCGCCAGACTCCTCAGCTAGATGCTGGGCGAATCGTTCACTCCGGCCCGGTGCGTGCAGGCCGCCCACGTCCAGCTCACAGATCGACCGGTGATCGACATCGGTTTCGTGCAGCTGGAGCGTGCGGCCGTCGTCTCGGGCGTCGACATGCTGGTCCCAGGCGTCGGGCAGGTAGACGAGTGGAAACTCGAGACCTTTGCTGGCGTGCACAGTCAGGACTGTGACGGCGCGAGCGTCTGTCTCCAGCCGCCGCGTCCGATCACTCAGCCCGCTGCTGCGAGCCTCGGCCATTCGGTCTCGCAACCATTCGACCAGGGTGGAGATGCCGAGCTGCCCCCACACCATCGCGGCGTGCAGGCTCTGACCAATGTGGCGCAGATCGGTCAACAATCGCTCACCGCCCGTGCTGCGCAGCAAGCGCTCTGGCAGCCCGGTCTGGCTGGTGACCGCCTCCACAAGAGCTGCCACGCCCCGGGCGGCGAGCACGCGGCTCCAGGACCGGACTTGCTGGGTCAAGGCGATCAGCGCAGGTTCGCTGGCGGTCGCGAGCTCGCTGAAAGTCCAGCCGAAGAAGCAGGTGAGCGCAGCGCGCCGCACGAACTGCTGCCGAGGCTGCTCCAAGGCCATGAGCAGCGTCAACCAGTCTTCTGCAGCAGTTGACGCAAACACCGAGGATGCCCCGAACATGATGGCCGGAACATCGGCCGCGACCAGCGCATCACGAATCGATTCGCCCCGCTCGTTCGTGCGGACCAGGACGGCAATGTCGGCTGGGTCAATCGGTCGCCGCGACCCGTCGTGCGCCAGAGTTGCACCCGAAGCCAGCAGGGCCGTGATGTCTGCCACCAGGTCAGCGGTGATCTTCGGTCGCAGTTGTGCAACGGAAGGCACCGTTTCAGCGTCAACGGCATGTTCGATCAGCCGCAGCCGGAATGCGGCGCAGGGGTCTCCGGATCGAGTCAGCAGCCGGTGGCCCGGCTGATTAGCCCTGACCGACCGGACGACGATGCGGGAGTCGCCGAGCGCCGCACCGCCGATCAACTTCTCGACCGACTGAACCAGCGCTGCATCGCTTCTCCAGTTGGTGGCCAGCGTGCGAACCGAATCGGCTTGCTGGACCGCGTCGAGGTAACTGAAAACGTCGGCGCCGCGAAATGCATAGATCGCCTGTTTAGGGTCACCAATCAAGATCAGCGTGACGTATCCATGGAAACCGCGCCGCAGGATATCCCACTGAATCGGGTCAGTGTCCTGGAATTCGTCGACCAGCACGATCCGGTACCGGTTGCGCAGCCGGTCTGCGGCGGCCGCCCCGTGAACAGGGTCGGCAAGGGCGTTGCGAAGCCTGATCAACATGTCGTCGTAGGTGAACAGCCGGCCCGCCCGCTTCCGGCGCTCCACTTCCGCCCGGACCTCGGCGGCGAAGGCGTGCATCTCCGCCGCCTCGGGATAGTCCGCGGGGTTCAGACTGGCCGGCACCAACCTGGCGTGCGGGTTCTCCACCACTGCTTGGGCGAGTTCGACAGCCGCGTCGAAGCCCAACAGCGGACGCCCGGAAGTGGCGTAACGGCGGAGATAAAGATCGCCGGTTGCCTCTCGGGTAAGGTCACTCAGTTGCTCGACGAAGCGAGCGGCCGGTTCACGATCGGCCAGCACCCCGAGCCCATCGAGCATGGAGAGGCAGAACTCGTGCGTGGTGGCGATGGTTGCCGCATCGAACTCCGCGAGCGCCGCCGCAACGCGCTGGTGTCGCTTCGACAGCTCTATGCTGTCACCGCAGATCAGCAGTTGCTCGACCGCGTCAGGTGGACCAAGCGGCTGGTGCCTACCGGCGCGCAGCTCCGGGGATTGTGCAGCGGCGAGCCTGGCCTCAAGGCGGACCAGCCGCTCTCGGACACGTAGTCGAAGCTCGTTCGTGGCCATCCGACCGAAGGTCACAAGCATGAGCTCGCCGAGCTCAGCGACGCCCTCGGCGATGTAACGAGCGGCGAGGGCCGCAATCGTGTACGTCTTGCCCGTGCCTGCGCTGGCTTCCAGGACGGTGGTTCCGGTTGGCAGCTCACCGCAGACGTCGAACGGCTGCAAGTCAGTGCTCATCGACTGGTCTCCACGGACAGGAGCGGCTCGAACACGCGACGGGCCACAGTGCCGAAGCGGCTCGGTTCGGCCAACCCCTGACGCTCCTCATCGGGTGAAGGCGGTTGGCGCAGCAGGTCCTCGAGGTTTGCCTTGATCCCGAAGAAGCCCTCCCACGCCCGATCACGCTCGGTCAACCAGATCGCCTGCAGCTTCCTCTCGTACAAGTCGATCGTCTTCCCGTCCGCGCGAAGCCGTGCGTATTCGGCGGACGTCTTCGGACTGAAGGGCAGCGGCTCACGCAAACCAGTCCTGCGCAGCTCGGCCAGCTCGGCCAGGAGGCTGAGCGCCAGCTCCGGATCGACCGGGCCGAGCACCGAGCGGCCGCCCCGTCCGACGGTGACCACGCGCCACGGGGGGCCCGGATAGCAGGCAGTCAAGGCCAAGAGCTCGATCCAGCTCTGCAGCCGGTGCTTGGCGGCCAGAAAGGAGTAGGCGACCTGGACCACATTCGTCTGATGGATCGGGGAGACGGTGCCGACCAGCAGCTGGAGGCCTAACGGAACTGAGATATCTCGACGTTCCGGCGGTCCGGTCAGGTAAGGGGCAGCCGCCTGGGCCACCTCACGGACCGTCTCGGCCACCTCGCTTAGGGCAGCGGAGCCAAATGCCCGAGGCGGCAGCCAGCCCCGCCGCCACTCGGCGGCCGTGAGCTGTTCGAGATTCCTCCCCGAAAGGTGCTTGCCGAGCAACCGGTTACCGACGTCCCAGCGGTGGAGCCCGGCCAAGGTGATGGGGATCTGCTCAGATGCTCGCTCGTCGTCCTGGCGGAGACTGAGACCGGCGCGCTCCTTCAACAACGCGCGGACTGGGTGGGAGAAGAAACGCCTGAGCTCGTCCAACTCCAACGTCTGGGTGAGCGGCGGCGCCGGAAGAGGCAGCAACCCGAAGACTGACCTGCTTACGGTGCGTTCTCCACTGGCGGCGCGGGCGCCGCGCCAGGACGCCTGATCGAAGCTAAACGCGCGATCGGCGAGACCGGGCGGCGTGTCCACACCGGTCACCGCGCTGCCGAAGTTACGGAGGTCGAACGGCTGCAGCGGATGCTCGATCGTGATCTTGCTCCGGACGCGCATCCCGTCGGCGGTGCGAGCGGTGTGGTCGAGGGCATCCAGCAGCTCGCCGATGGGTACCGCTGGCGGACGCCTGGCGCCCGTCCGCGGATCCATCCCGGCGTAGACGACCACCAAGTGGTCAATTGCCGCCAGGATGGCGTCGAGCAGCAACTGGCGGTCCTCGCTGCGCGGATCGCGGTCGCCCACCCATGGGTCGAGAGCCAAGAGATCGTCGCCGTCAACCTCCAGGTGGCGCGGAAAGATCCCGTCATCGACGCCGAGAAGGCAAATGACACGGTGGGGGACCGAGCGCATTGGGAGCATGGTGCACATCGTCAACGTGCCCGTCCGGAAGTTGGCCCGGCTCGCTCGACCGCGGAAGGCCTCGGCGAGCAGTGCCGCCACCTCGGCGAGACTGAGGTCGACCGTTGCCTCGCCATCGGTGGCCGGAGTCCGGGTCGCGTCCTCTGCCAGGCCGCCCAGCTCCGCGTAGGCATGAGCCAGCTGCCAACCGTCGGTGGGCAGGACCGACGTCAGCAGCTCGATTGCCTCCCGGAACGCTGAACACCAACCGGCCAACGGCCGGCGAGCCGCAAAGGAATCGGTGATGGTGCGAACTCGGTCGAGGCATTCAGCCAGCCGCCCGATCAGATCCACGTCCTGCGAGTCCACGTCATCCAGCGGCAGCGCGGTGCCCAGAAAGCGGTCATCGGATTCGTCCATGGCCACGCCCAGGAGCATCCGGTCGAGGCCGGCGGCCCAGGTGTTCTGGGAGAAGTCGGACATGCCGTACCGCTCGCGATGCGCGGCGTCAAAGCCCCAGCGGACGCCCGACTTGTGCACCAGCTCCTGCAGGCGCCCAAGATCATCAGAGCTGAATCCGAACTTGCGCGCGACCGGCGCTAAGGCGCAGAAATCCAGGAAGGCCGATGCCTCCATCCGTGACTCCGCCAAAATCAGTAGCCGGCTGAGGGCCGAGAGCAGGGGGTTGAGCTGCCGGAGCGAGCGATCGGCCAGTCGAACCCGAAGCCGGTGCCCCGGATGCTCGGCCACTGACTCGCCCACATCCAGCCCGAACGAGGCCGAGATCAACGGCGCGTAGGTCTCGATGTCAGGACACAGTACGAGAATGTCTCGGGGCTCCAGGCTTGGATCATCGGCCAGTAGCCCCACGAGCAGCTCCCGCAGTACCTCGACCTGGCGATCGGGGCCGTGTGAAGCGTGGAACTGGACGCTCCGGTCATCAGGATGGAGGAGTGGCGGGTCGCCCGGTTGGGGGGTGCGATTGCTGGCGATGTCGTGCTGCAGCCACGCCAGCAACGTGGGACGGGCGTTCTCCGCCGGGGAAAGGTGCTCATCCGTCCCCATTCCCCCTCCGGCGGCCAGCATCTGTTGCAGCTCGCGGGCGTCTCGGCCGAGAGAGCGAAGTAGCGGGTGCCGGGCGTGCGCCGCGGTGGAGTATGCGGCTCGTGGTCCGACCTGGGCGGCATCCGGATCGCCCGTGACCGCCGACCAAAGCGTCGGTGATGGTTGTGATAGCCAGAGATGGATGTCGCGATGTTCGGCCAGAGCGCGCAAAATCAGCAGCTGATCGGC
The DNA here is from genome assembly GCA_035641455.1 of Propionibacteriaceae bacterium. Lineage (GTDB taxonomy): Bacteria > Actinomycetota > Actinomycetes > Propionibacteriales > Propionibacteriaceae > Microlunatus. The sequence goes on from DASQUD010000267.1 coordinate 7,196, forward strand.
GTTGATCCTGGTGGCGCCAAAGATCGACACTCGGCTCGGCAAGTCTGTGCTGGCGGGCGCTTCGGCCAGCTCGGTGACTCCCGCCGGCAGCCGTTCCGCCGGGCTTGCCACACCGATCCGTACGCGTAGCCGCCGCCACAGCTCTGCCTGCCAGGCGCGGTCGGCTGACAGCGGCTGCCCGACCCCGTCCACATCCTGGCCGCCGAGCCATGAAGTGATCATGGTTGGCCGGCTGCTCGCGTAACCGGTGAAGAGGCCGGCGAGGTGGTGGGCAATGGACCATCGCCGGTCGCCGCGCACCTCGCTCAATTCGCCGTCTTCGTGCCGGTGACCGGGACGGTCCCCAAGATATGACCAGAGAACGCTGAGCCAGTCTTCGCCACGCGCGGCCTGAATGACGTCCAACAGGGGCCACACCGCATGCGCCGGGTGCCAGGGATCCTCGTCCGGCGCAAGCTTCCAGACGCCGCTCATCGCGCGCGCGGTGAGCCTGCGCGGGGAGGGGAACTCAACTCCGGCACATACTCCGTCGTCAGCGCCAGGGGCCGTGCCCAACTGGTGCGACAGACGCTGTGCTAGCCATCGCTCGACGCCGCGGGTGGGGACACTGACGATCTCGGCGACGAAGGGATCCTCCAGCGGAGTGCGGAGCAGCTCACCCAATGCCAGAGCGAGCCGGTCGGCGCGCTCGGCGCGATGGACATGCAGGCTCATGATCGGACCACCTTAAGGCGGCCCACCGACAGCCTGAGCGCGAGCTAGCGTGCGCCTACGGCGCCGAGGACAACCTGCCGGCTAGAGTCCGCTTGGTTTCCGCAACGTTGTCCGTTCGCCAGGTAGGTAACGGCCGGGAAAGCACGTCAGGCGGCTACTCCAAGACGGCTGCCGACCTCGGCCGCCGTCGGATTGGTCAGCGCTGAGCCGTCGGGAAGCAGCACGGTCGGCACGGTGAGATTTCCCGAGTTGACCTGAGCGACCAAACCAGCGGCGCCCGCGTCGCGCTCTATGTCGACCTCGCGGAACTCGATCCCCGCCCGGTTCAGCTGTGACTTCAACCGCACGCAGTACCCGCACCAGCGGGTCGTGAAGACGGTCGGCAGCTCGGGAGTCGATTCCATAGTCACGTTATGTATAACGAGATGAGTGGCGAACCTATTTCGACCGACTCGCGTGCATCCTATTGCGTTCGTCACACCGTCGTCACAGTGCGGGTGCGACGCTCACGCTACGTCCATGGCCCTGCTGCGATGGCATCACATTGCCGAGTCGTCCTCATTCCGGAAGTGCCGTCCGGGTTGGATGTGCCCGACGGTGATCTTTGGGTCAATGTGATCGAATCGACCGCCCAACCGGTGACCATGCAGTAGGCCACTCGGCGGGGCCGTTCATCTCTCAACACAAAAGGCCGGAGTGTGCCGTTCTGTCTTCCAAGCAGCGGTGAACAGCCATCCCGTCCACAGCGGCACGATAGTCGCGTGGGTGTGACCATCAGGCGCGCGGAAGCCGACGACTGGCAGGTCTGCCGCGACATCCGGCTGCGCGCGCTGCGAGAAGAGCCGCAGGCCTACGAATCGGCCTTCGAGGATGAGCAGCACTTGAGTGATCAGCAATGGCGCGACCGGCTTGCGCGCGCTTCCACCTATCTCGCTGTGGATCATGAGAAGGTGGTCGGCACCGCGGTCGGCCTGCTGCAGGACAACGGTGACGTGTTGATCGTCGCCATGTACGTGGCACCCGAGGCGCGCGGGCGAGGAATCGCCGCCCGACTGATCGATGAGATCGCCACGATGGCGATCGTGCGAGGCTCACGCCGCCTTGTCCTGGATGTCGCCGACGGCAATGTCACCGCGGAGCGCAGCTATCTCCGATATGGATTCGTGCCGATAGGGCTGCGGGTGCCGATGCTGCGGAACCCGACGGTCTTCCAGACTCGGCTGGCTTACGCACTTCCCCGCGCCGGTGGAGGTGTCACCGGCCCCGATTAGGGTGACGTGCGTGTCCGTCGTTGGCATGAGGTCGAGTCCGGAAGAGCTGCTGGCCGGGCTCGATCCCGAGCAGCGTGAGGTCGCCACCACGCTGGCCGGCCCGGTGGCGGTGATTGCGGGGGCGGGCACGGGAAAGACGCGAGCCATCACACACCGGATCGCGTACGGGGTAGCGATCGGCGCTTACAACCCGACCAGCGTCCTGGCGGTTACCTTCACCACGCGGGCGGCCGGTGAGCTGCGCGGGCGGCTGCAGCAGCTCGGCGCATACGGTGTCCAGGCCCGGACGTTCCACTCTGCAGCCTTGCGGCAGGCGCAGTACTTCTGGCCGCGGATCTACAGCGGTGAGTTGCCTGCGGTGCTGGACAACCGGATGTCGCTGGTCGCCGAAGCGGCCAGTCGACTGCGGGTCAGAGTCGATACCCCGAAGCTGCGTGACCTGGTTGGCGAGATCTCCTGGGCTAAGGTCAGCAACGTTTCGGTCGAGGACTATCCGCGGCTCGCCACCGAGCACAATCGGGTGCTTGCTTCCCTGGACCCCGAGACCATCGGCCGGATTTTCGCCGGCTATGAGGCGGCCAAGCGCGACCGGTCCAGGATCGATTTCGAAGACATCCTGCTCTGCGCCGCCGCGCTTCTCTCAGACCATCCCGAGGTGGCCGATGCGGTGCGCCGCACGTACCGGCACCTGGTCGTCGACGAATACCAAGATGTCAGCCCGTTGCAGGAGGCACTGGTCAACCTGTGGCGTGGTGACCGTCAAGAGGTCTGCGTGGTCGGTGATCCCGCCCAGACGATCCACTCGTTCGCCGGCGCGAAGGCCGGCTTCTTGACCGACTTCGCTCGACGGTTTCCGTCGGCCAGCATCATCCGCTTGGTGCGCGATTACCGTTCCACACCGCAGGTCGTCGGTTGTGCCAACAAAGTGATGTCACAGCTCGCCGCCGAGGCGGGCCTGCACACGGTGACCTTGGAGGCCCAGCGACCACCAGGGCCCGAACCGGAGTTCGCCCAAGCGGCAGACGAGGCCAGCGAAGCGGCCGCGGTCGCCGACTGGCTCGTCCGTCTATCGGCTACTGGCGTGCCTTATCGCGACATGGCGGTGCTGTTCCGGATCAACGCCCAGTCGCCGGTGGTCGAGCAGGCCTTCTCAGAACTCGGCATTCCGTACCTCGTGCGGGGTGGCGAGCGGTTCTACGAGCGTCCGGAGGTCCGCCAGGCGCTCCTGGCTTTGCGGACCGAAGTGCGTACGACCGAGACCGGCCCAGGACCAGGCGTCGGTGGCGTGGAGCAAGTCAAGGCCGTTCTGGCCACTCTCGGTTGGACTCCCGAGCCCCCCACAGGAGCAGGAGCAGTCCGGGAACGCTGGGAGTCGCTGGCCGCTTTGCTGAGTGTCGCCGAGGACATGTCAACCGTTGGCAATGAGCCGGTCGATCTTGCCGCCATTGTGGCCGAGCTGGAGCGGCGCGCCGAGGCCCAGCACGTACCGGCGGCGCAAGGCGTGACCATTTCCACGCTGCATTCCGCCAAGGGACTCGAGTGGGACGCCGTCGCGCTGCTCGGTGTGCATGAAGGGTCCTTGCCCTTTGCCTTGGCGAGTACCCCTGAACAGATTGCGGAAGAGCGCAGGCTTCTCTACGTCGGAATCACACGGGCTCGGCAACACCTCCGGATTTCCTGGTCGCGTACCCGCAACGGCGGTGGCAACGCCCGCAAGCCGTCGCGTTTCCTGGATCCGGTCCTGCCTGCCTCACTGTTGACCGCCACGACACCGCGCCCACGGGGGAAAGGCTCGGTGCTGGCGGCGCAGTGCCGATCGTGTGGCAAGACCTTGCACAACTCGGTGGAACGCAAGCTCGGCCGGCACACCGATTGCCCCTCGACCTTCGATGAGCGCACGCTCACTCTTCTCAAGGAGTGGCGTCGACAGGAAGCCGCTGCACAGAGCATGCCGGCCTATTGCGTTCTCACCGATGCCACGCTGGTTGCCCTGGCAGAGGCTCGGCCGGCATCGCCGACCGAATTGATCAAGATTGTCGGACTCGGCCCGACCAAGGCGGAGAAGTACGGAGAGCAGGTCCTGACCATCCTGGCGCAAGAAAAATCACCGGCCGACGGCTCCTGAGCCAACATCAATGGTCGCGATTTCTTCATAAAAGTGTTTGCACACGTTTGCGATGGTCCCTTAGTGTGAACGAGGACGCCAGTTTGCGTATGCGGCTGTCGTCAAACGATGCTCGAGTAGCCCGCAACATGATCAGTGAAAGGAGGGCGGCAACGATGGACAATCGCCTCACGCATTGCCCGCTGCTCGCCGGACCTGCGCCTGATCTCGCGGTCGTACGTCGAGATGCGACGCAGGCGCCGCGCTGGCGTGCGTCCTGGCGCCTCAACGTCCGTTCTCTCCCCGCGACGCAGGGAGTTCAGCTCCAGCAGGGAGCAGCGGACGCCTACGCCATGGCAAGGATCGCGCTAGCTATCAACGCAACTCAGGGCGGACACATCGCCGCAACCCGCGGTGTGTACGTCACCGATATGAAGTTTTCGACTCGTTTGGGACCACCTCCGACCAGCCCGCCGGTGTAGAGCGCACCGACAGCCTCCAGGGCCGTGATCCCAGACAAACCGGGAATCGCGGCCTTCGTGATTTCCGGCCAAAGAGAGTCGCCCAGGAGCCTGGGCGCTCACGAGCAGAAAAGCTGGCCGAAATGAATGAGGCAGGTGGCGGCGTGATGACGTTCCCAGGTGTTACGCCGCACAACGCAGGACCTCCCGAGCTGCCCTGTCGCCTGGTGGACCCTGAGCTGTTCTTCGCCGAAGCCCCAGCAGACGTCGAAGCAGCGAAAGCGCTGTGCAACGACTGCCCGATCCGGGAGCGCTGCTTAGCCGGCGCTCTGCAGCGGCGAGAGCCTTGGGGCGTCTGGGGCGGCGAGCTGTTCGTGCAGGGCGCCATCGTGGCGCGCAAGCGCCCACGCGGGCGGCCCCGCAAACATCCGCTGCCCGATTTTGCCCCGGCGGCTCGGCGGTCGGATCGGGAAGCTGCAGCATGACCCGCACTGAGCCATCCGGACTCGGCGTAGGAGGACGGATCTTCCACAGCATCCGGCTCTGGCTCGGTCGGGCGCTGTCGTGACCCGCCCGACGTCAGGCGGCCCCGCCACGAAAGCCTGGGAGGAACTCGGCGAGCACGTCACCGAAGGCTGCGCGAGCATTCAGCTGCGACAAGACGGCGATGCCGCCCAACCAGACCCGGTGGATCAGCAGGTAGCTCGGCGGCAGATTGAGCTTCATCGCGACGCCGCCCGACGCCATCGGATTGCGTACCCGGAGGAACTGCTGCCGCATCCAATCCCGGCTGAACTCGAACTCCTCCACAGCGGCCGGCTCCACAAAGGGCCCCAGGTAGTCCATCAAGTCCGCAGCGTCAATGTCTGACGCCACGAATCCCTCCTGCCGCAGACCGTCGGCTACCCGTTCGGCGTCACCATCCATGGCGATCCGGAGGATGCGGCCCATTGCTGGCGGGAGGCCCTGCGGGAGCCGTGCCACCAGCCCAAAATCGACCACTCCGAGCCGCCCGTCGGACATGATCTTGAAGTTGCCGGGGTGCGGGTCGGCGTGCAGCAGCCCGACCGTGCTCGGCCCCGCGAAGAGGAAACGTACGTAACGCAGACCGGCCGCGTTTCGTTCGGCGTCACTCCACTCCGCCACACTGGACAGCGGTGTACCCTCAACCCACTCACTGATCATCACCTTCGGCGTGGCGGTCACCACCGCAGGTACGACGAACTCAGAGTGCCCCCGGAATCCGGTCGCTGCTTGTTGCTGGGATGCCGCCTCGAGGCTGTAGTCCAGCTCCTCGCTGACCCGCTCGGCCAGCTCGGCTGCTAATGGAGCGACATCCATCCCGCCGGCGACCGGCGTGATGATCTTGGAGAGTCGCCCGATCTGACGGAGGTCGGAGCGCAGCGCATCATCAGCGCCCGGGTATTGCACCTTCACCGCGACATCTCGACCGTCGAACCACACGCCGCGATGCACCTGGCCGATGGATGCGGCTGCGGCCGGCATGCCATCAAGGGAACGGAAGCTCTTGCGCCAGTCGGAGCCCAACTCGCGGCGGAGGACGGCGTGAACGCGCGACGTAGGCATCGGCGGCGCCGAGTCCTGGAGCCGTACCAGGTGAGCGCGGTAGGGAGCCGCGACGTCCTCGGGCAGCACGGACTCGAACAGGCTGAGCGCTTGACCGAACTTCATGGCCCCGCCTTTGAGCTCACCCAGCACCCGGAACAGCTGTTCCGCAGCTCGTTGCTGGAGCTGCTCACTGACTTCGTCGGCTGGTGCCCCGCCCAGCCGTTTGCCAAGCCCGACCGTGGCCCGGCCGGCAAGGCCGAGTGGCAAGGAGGCGAGCCGGGCACCACGACGCAGCGCAGAGCGCGCCAGGGCGTCGGGCGCTACTCGACGGCTCGGTGCGCTCTCGTCGGCCGAGCCGAACGGGTCGTCGACTCGGTCATCGCTCATGCACCCCATTGTCCAGCCGAAAACCAGTAGCAGCCGCAGGCCGGATGCGCCAGCCACGTCCGCCATCGAGTCACCAGGTCGCGCTCACTCAAATCGAGAGTGCTGCCGCAGGCTTCAGGCTTTCTACCGCGCAGAAACGCCAGCGCCTGAGTGGCCGCCATTGACGCGGCCCAAGAACCGAGCGCAACCGCTGTGGGCAGTCGAAGGCGAGTCAACTGGTCGAGCAGTGCCGGCCAAGCGGTATCGGCGTCTCGGCGAGTCAGATCGGTGCAGCGCAAACAAGCCGTACGGCCCGGGATCACCAGCGGCCCGACGGTCACCAAGTCACCGGCTGGGCGTACGACCAGGTGCGGCTGATCCAGCCGGACTAAGTCGTCGGCGATGAGACGGTCGGCCTCCGCTGTGTCGCTGACGATGATGGTCAGGTCGACTTCGGCCGGTGAAGGTCGCGACCAGTGCTTCGCCGTTGTGACGGACGTGTCGAACTCGTCGGCCAGAGTGGCGCGCAGCGCCTCTGCTCGGCTAGTACCTGGCCTGCCGGGTGGGCTACCGACCGCCTCGCAGCTCGGTTCGGTGTCGATCACCCACAGGTGCCCTATGCCGCTTTCGGCAAGCAGCCTCGCTACGGCCGCGCCCAGGGGGCTGGCCCCGATCAGCCGTGCGGACTGGCGGCCTGGTGCGTCGTGTGACCTGAAGCCGCGCCCGCCTTCCAGCAGCATGCAGGCGTCGTCGAGGAGCCGCAGCACCTCGTCGATCTCGTCGGCACGCAAGCCTGCCGCTCCACCGGCGTTGCGAATGTCGCGAACGTGATGGGCTCCGTCCAAGGCGAGCAGGACAGGAACTAGCTTGGGTTCACTGAAGATCAGTGCCGTATCGCAATCGATACCGACCTGCACTTCCCCTGCGCCGCGCTGCAGCACGGGAATCTGTGGTCGAAGCTTGGGGTAGCGGAGCTCGGCGGGGACCGCAAGCTCCAAAGTCATCGCATCAGTGTGCGACCGCGCTCTGCGCCACCTGGTGTTATCCACAGGCGCGGGTGTTGTCCGTTCAGTAGAAGTGTTGTCGACTCCGGGTTCGTTTAGAGCAGGCCGCGGAATGCGTCAGGGGCAGCCGGTTGGCTGCCCCTGAAGTGGTATGCGCGCTGTCCGCGCGAGATGCGGTTCAGGCCTTGCCGAGGATTCGGTTGAGGTTGGTGCCGCACACCGGGCACTTGGCCTTGGCCATCCGCGTGCCCTTGTCGTTGACATGAACGTCGCCCGAAGCTTCGCGCTTCGCCTTGCACTTCACGCAGTAGAACTCACCGCTGTAGGTCTCCGCCATGACTTTCTCCTCGTTCGATGGTCGCCCGCGAATCGACTCCTCGCTGAGCAAGTTGGCGATCTGGCGAGCCGCTGCCCGGCGGCACCGCCTGATCGCCGGTAACTCTACGCGAGGAGTGCTGCGTGCGCGGCCGACCACGCCGCCGAAAAGGCGAAACCTCCAGGAACATCAGCAGCGCTTGCCTTCCCCTGCGAGCGTGCCGACCGTCTGGAGGTTTCGTCCTTGGAACGCTAGCTGCCGGGCTGGCGCCCCGTCAAACGGCTGGAGATTGAAGGGAATCCACCGGCTGTGGAAAAGCATGTGCACGAGATGTGGCCGGAACTGATGACATTGTGGAATGAGTGCGTCAGTGACAGGTCCCACTGCACAAATGGCTGTGGAAACCTTGTCGGTTACTGGTCTGATGAAGCCGACACGTCGCCGAACGACAAGTCTCAACGGATGGCGGAGATACCGTGAGGACGTCGACCCACCGCCGAGTCAGTTGGGAGCCGGATACCGCGCATGGAGCCCTTCAACCTCCGGGCGACTAGTCAGTCTCAACAGCCTCGGGTGGAGGTGCGTCGCAGCGTTCGCCGCCGTCGTACGGTGACGGCCTACCGGGAGCAGGACGCCATCGTTGTCCTGATCCCGCAGTCGATGTCACAGGCAGATGAGCGCCGATTTGTCGATGATCTGGTGCGGAAAGTACTGGCTCGCGAGTCCCGCGTATCGCCTCCGCACCGTGATTCCGAGCTGGCAGAGCGGGCCTGCGAGTTGGTGGACCGCTATTTAGCCCCTGCGCTCGAAAGCTTCCCCGAGCCTCGAGCGGTGAACTGGGTGACGAACCAACAGCAGCGCTGGGGATCGTGTACGCCGAGCACTCGAACGATCCGGCTCTCGAATCGGTTGCAAGCTATGCCGTCGTGGGTGGTCGACTACGTCCTGGTGCACGAACTGGTCCATCTGGTCGAGGTCACTCACTCGGCGAGGTTTTGGGATCTGGTCGGCCGCTATCCGGCTGCGGAGAAGGCCAAAGGGTATATGGAGGGTTATCTCGCCGGACAGGGTCGGGCGGGTGCGGAGACCGAGGATGTCGACTGAGGCGGAATCTTCACACTCGCCCCGAACCGCTGTCGGAAGACGCCGGTTGGCTGTCGTGCTGGCTCGGTACGACGCCACTGCGGGGGCCCCACCGGGCATTGATCCTCATGAATTTGCCGCGGCCTGCCTGGCCGATACCTACGAGGTCGTAGCCGAGCTGGCGGAGGTGGAGTCCGGCATCGCCGGTCCCGCCTCGATTGGTGACCTGCTGTGGCCGGGGGACCGGTCCTGGCCGCCCGACATCACGGTGCCCGATCTTGCCGCACAGGTCTCCGAGGAGATGGACGAACTCGTCGTTGTTCCGGCGGACGTCCCCGACCTGCCGGCTCTGGTACTGGCTAAGGTCTTCAAGGCTCTCCAGCGGGCGGACATCGTTCTCGCGCCGGAACGTACGGGTGGCGGATACGTGGCGATCGGCCTTGCATTGCCGATGGCGGGCTGGATTCCTGCGGACATCCTCGACCTGGACGGCAGGTCGACCAACCCATTGCAGGCTGCGGCGCCCCGGCGCAACCGTTGGGCTCTGGCGCCGGAGTGGCACCGATTGCGAACACCTGCCGCCATGCATCGGCTCGATCCAGGCCTCGAAGGCTGGGAGCAGACTCGGGCGCTTCTCTCCGGTGCTCCTCTGCTGGACCGGGACTGATATGGCCGCCAGGCCGACTCGGTGACGCGGATGCGCAATGGCCAAGAGAACGGCTCAGACGATCGACGACTCGAGCTGCGAGTCCCACCCCAGACGGTGCGCGGCTGCGGCCACCAGGGATGTGACGGAATCATCGACGCCTGGCAACTGATGACGCCCAAACCACTGCACATTTAGAGACTCGTGCCCGAAGGCGGGCTCTGTGCACTCTTGGCTGATCACCAGGAACTGCACATCGAGATGAAAGGTGCGTCCGCCATTGCAGAGGACCTCATGTCGCGAGAGCAGCAGAGGGTCGCGATCTATCGTCAAGCCGTCGAGCCCGCTTTCCTCGGCCGCCTCGCGCAGCGACGCCGCTTGTAGAGTCTGGTCGCCGGGTTCCAGGTGACCTCCCGTCTGCAACCAACGTCCGAGCCGAGCATGCAGGGTCAGAAGCACCGCCTTCGCCCTCGGGACACAGATCAGCGAGCTGGCCGTCAAGTGCGCTCCGGGGCAGCGTCTGGACCAGCCGTCCGGCGAATTCGCGAGGTGATCAAGGTAGCCTCGCCGGAGATGATCTTGTTCGGGCGCCGGCGCCTGCCAGTCACGAAGGGTGCGGAGGCAGCTGTCCCGAAGTGCGGAACCGACTGACCAATGTCTTGGGCCGCTCACCGCTCTTCGTCGCGCTGATCATGATCATCGGGTGCCGAGTCGCCCTCGGACGTGGGGTTGTCCTCGTTGAGCAATTCCGCCAAGGCGCGGTCAAATGACGCGTCGGACTCGTTCGCCTTGCTCTCTCCCGCAACGAAACCCAATGGGTCGTCCAGGTCGGCTGAGCTCGGCAATAAATCCGGATGCGACCAGATGGCGTCTCGGCCCTCGACACCGCGCGCTGTCCGCACCGCGGCCCACAGGTTCGCAGCGTCCCGCATCCGGCGCGGTCGCAGCTCGAGGCCGACCAGGGTGGCGAAGGTTGCCTCTGCCGGCCCACCCGTTGCCCGCGCGCGCCGTACGGTCTCTGCCAGCGCGGTCGCCGACGGCATCCACTTCGCGGTGGCCTGGCTGACGACCTCGTCCACCCAGCCCTCGACCAGTGCGAGCATGGTCTCCAGTCGTTCCAACGTCGCTAGCTGAGCGGGCGTCTTCTGCGGTTCGAACAGCCCACCTTCGAGGGTGCTGGTGATTTCCTCCATGTTGCTCGGATCCAGCTGGCTGACCGCCTGCTCCAGCGCCGAAGTGTCGATGGTGATTCCCTGCGCGTACTGCTCCACCAGGGTGAGCATCTGTTCGCGCAGCCATCCCGCTGCCGCAAACAGCCGCTGCCGTGCCGACTCTCGCAATGCCAGGTACAAGGTGACGTCGGTGCTCGACTGCTCCAGGCCTTCGCCGAAGGCCTCCACATTCGTGGGCAGCAGGGCCATCTGGCCCGGCTCACTCAGCGGCAAGCCGATGTCGGTGGCGCCGACCACTTCGGTGGCCAGCTGACCGAGGCCCTGCCCGAGCTGCAAGCCGAACATGCTGGCGCCTGACGTCCGCAACATCTGCTTAATTCCCGCCAGGCCCGGCATGGCCGCGCTGTCTTCGCCGCCCAGCGTGAGCGCTCCCTCCATCGCGTCGGCGATATGCGCAGCGACCGGCTCGACCAACCGCTGCCAGACCGGCATCGTCTGCTCGATCCAGTCAGCCCGGCTCCATGCCGATACCGTCGCGCTGACGCGGGGGAACGTGGTTGCCTCGTCGAGCCACACTTCGGCGATCGAGGCGGCCTCGGTCAAGGCTCGACGCTGCGCGGCATCCGGAGTTGGATCGGCGCCGAGTGACGCGACGGTCTTGCGGGCGGTGTCCTTGGTGACCGCCCAGTTCACGCCGGACCCCGACCCGGCCGGCGCGCCAGCGAAGATCGATCCGGCTCCGCCCAGCATTGCGAAGGCGCTCTGCATCTGCTGCATGAACGCGTTCATGTCGCCGCCGGCCAGCGACGAGAAGAAGGCCTCGAAGGGGTTGTCACCGCCAGCTGCGGACCCGCCTCCGGACGATATGCCGGATCCCGAACCTGATCCCAGGCCGCCGCCCAGCACCCATCCTTCCGATCCAGACCCCGACGCCTTCGACCCGCCGCTCGACTTCTCGTCACCCTGCTGCGACTTATCTTCTGGCTGGTCGTTCGAATCCGGCTGCCGATCGTCGGCCATGCCAACTCCTGCCCTTGATGTACGTCTTCCACCGTACGCGTCTGGGGAGCCAGCTACGGGACGTTCATAGCCGGATCGCTGACAGCGCAATCCTTCTCTGTCCGCCAACCGTCCGGCTCGGCTAGGGTTTGGGGGTGCCTTCGAAGGTCCGGCTGGCTGGCATCACGGACGCACCGCTCAGTGTGGACAAGCTCATTGCGGCGGTGTCAGCGCCGGAGATCGGCGGTATAGGCATCTTTCTCGGCGTCGTACGCAGCAGCGATGAGGGGCGCGACGTCCAGTCGCTCGACTACAGTGATCACCCCGGTGCGGCTGCCGCCCTGGCCCAGTGCGCCGAACGCGTGGCAGCTCATCATGATGTGATCGGCGTCGCTGTCGAGCACCGCGTTGGCCACCTGGAGGTCGGCGACTTGGCTGTGGTCGTGGTCGCCGGTGCCGCACATCGGCATGCCGCCCTGTCCGCGTGCAGGGAGCTGATCGACGACATCAAGGCCTCGGTGCCCATCTGGAAGGAGCAGCACTTCAGCTCTGGTGCGAGCGCCTGGGTCGGATTGCCGTGATTCGTCTGCCCATCACACCGCTGGGCCACGCGTGACCCGGCAGACATGGACCGCCTTCGTTTCGGCGGCGGTCTTCGTCGTGCTGGCCATCTTGCTGGTTGTGGTGCCCGTACCTTTTGTCAATTGGAGTCCCGGCGGCGCTCAGGACACGCTCGGCGAGATCGACGGCAAGCCGATCATCGAAATCTCGGGCATTCAGACCTTTCCCACGACAGGGCAGCTCGACTTGACGACCGTGGCAACCACTCCCGCTGACGGGCGGCTGAGCCTGCCGCAGGCGTTGCTGGCCTATTGGCTGCCGCGTCGCGACACCATCCCCAGGGCCTCTATCTATGACCCCGGCAAATCTGCCGACGAGCTGGAGGCCGAGGACGCGGACATGATGGAGACTGCCCAGGACGATGCGATTGTGGCGGCTCTGCATGCCGCGAGCCAGCCGGTGACGGAAATGCCTCAAGTCACCTCGGTCACCATTGGCGGGCCTGCCCATAACCGATTGCTGCCGGGAGATCTGGTGGTCTCGGTCGACGGCGTGCCCGCGACTGAGACTGAGGTGATCCAACGACTGGTCCGCCGACACGAGGTTGGCGAGCAGGTTCACTTTGTGGTTCTCCGTGAGCGAACCGAGACCGAGGTGACCGTGACCACCGTGGAGTCCCCCAGCCAGTCCGGTGTTCCAGTAGTCGGAATCAACATCGGGGTCGGGTATCGCTATGAGCCCTCGATCTCCTTTGAGCTCGGACAGCAGATCGGCGGTCCGAGCGCTGGCCTGGTGTTCGCGGTGGCGATATACGACAAACTCACCGAGGGTCCGCTGCTCGAGGGCAAGCACGTGGCGGGCACCGGAGCCATCACGCCGAATGGTGATGTTGGCGGCATCGGCGCCATCCAGGAGAAGGTGGCCGCCGCCGAGCGGGAAGGCGCCACGGCGTTTCTGGTTCCGGCGGCCAACTGCCCTGCGCTTGCCGGGCTGGAGACGGACATGACCCTGATTAGGGTGGAAACCCTCTTTGAGGCCATCGGTGCATTGCGAGACCTTCAGACGCCGGAACGGACTGCATCGATCCCACGTTGTTCCTAACGGCTGATTCCAAGCCTGCTTCGGCGCCGCCGCATACGCTGGCTGAGACGACAGGTGCCCGCCGACCGCATCAGCAGCAGGATTGGCGCCAACACAATCTGAGGAGAAGAACCGAGTGAGCAGTATCCGGCAAGCCGGACGGCGCAGTGCCATCCTGCCGACGTTGATCATTGCCGCGGTCCTGATCATCGTCTTCGCAATCTTCACCAGCGTGTGGACAGACCGCCTGTGGTATCGCTCGTTCGACTTCGGCTCGGTGTTCAGCACCATGCTGCTGACCCGGATCGGCCTGTTCTTGTCCTTTGGGCTGATCATGGCGACAATCGTGGGCGCCAACGCGGTGATCGCCTACCGGATGCGACCGCGGGTCCGGGCCAGCGCTCCAAGCAGCCCCCTGCTCGAGCGTTACCGGGAGATGCTTGAATCCAAGTTCGTCTGGGTGATCGTCGCTCTGGGCGTCGTTGTGGGGCTTTTCGCCGGCGGCGCCGCGAGCAGCCACACGCTCGAGTACCTCGCGTGGCGGAACCGGACATCCTTCAACGAAACTGATGCCAAGTTCGGGTTGGACATCGGGTTCTTCATCTTCAGCTATCCGTGGTGGCGGTTCGCGCTGTCCTTTGTCTTCGCCGCAATCGGCTTCAGTGCCGTGGCGGCGGCGATCATGCACTACGTCATGGGTGGCATTCGCTTCTCCGGTCCCCGCCGGGGCAGCAGCCCAGCTGCCCAGGCACACCTGTCGATCCTGGTCGGCCTTGCCGTGCTGGTGAAGGGCTTCAGCTACTGGTTCGACCGGTACGGGCTGGAGATCACCTCCCATCCGCTCTTCACCGGCATCAACTACACCGACGACAACGCCACCCTCCGTGCCAAGACGATCTTGGCCGTGATCGCGGGGATCTGCGCCTTGCTTTTCCTGGCGAACGCCGTGCTGCGCCGGTGGGTGGTGCCCACCATCGGCCTGACCTTGATGGTGCTGTCCGCGATTGTGCTGGGTGTGCTGTATCCCGGTGCGGTGCAGTACTTCAGCGTCCGGCCCGATGAGCCGCTGAAGGAACGGCCCTACATCGAGCGCAACATCGCCGCGACCCGTGCCGCGTACGGGATCACCGGCGTGGAGATCACCGACTACTCGGCGCGGACCACGGCCCTAGCGAGCCAGCTGCGCGCCGACGCGGAGGCGTTGCCTGGCATCCGGTTGATCGATCCGAACGTCGTCGGTCCCGCGTACGAGCAGCTGCAGCAGGTTCGCGGCTACTACTCCTTCCCGCGCACCCTTGACGTGGACCGTTACACCATCGACGGCACGGAAACGGATGCGGTGGTCGGCGTCCGCGAGCTGGATCAGAGTGGTATCGAGGGAAAGAACTGGAACAACCTCAAGACCGTCTACACCCATGGCTACGGCCTGGTGGCGGCATATGGGAACCGACGGCAGTCCGGCGGTGAGCCGGAGTGGATCGCCAAGGACATCCCGCCGACCGGCAAGATCAGCGAGCACGAGCCGCGGATCTACTTTGGCGAAATCCAGAGAGATTTCTCGATCGTGGGAGCCCCGGCGGGAGCGCCGCCAGTCGAACTCGATACACCTGGTGGTGGCGATGGGGGCAATCCGAAGACCTACACCTACACCGGTAAGGGGGGCGTGCCGGTCGGCAGCCTCTGGAACCGGTTGCTCTACGCCGCCAAGTTCGGCGACGTCAACCTGCTGTTGTCGGACCGGGTGAACTCCGCGTCCAAGATCATTTACGACCGGACGCCGCGTGAGCGCGTGGAGAAGGCCGCACCCTGGCTGACGGTGGATGGGGACGCCTACCCGGCCGTGGTAGAGGGCCGGGTCAAGTGGATTGTCGACGGCTACACCACGTCCAACTCTTACCCCTATAGCAACAGGGTGGCGCTGAACGAGGTGACGGCGGACGCCCAGACCAATCAGGGCACCGTCGCCGTGCAGGCCCGCCAGGACGTCAACTACATCCGGAACTCGGTCAAGGCGGTGGTCGACGCCTACGACGGCACGGTGACGCTCTACGCCTGGGATGAGGAGGATCCCGTGCTGAAGACCTGGCGTAAGGCGTTTCCCACCGTCGTGCAGCCCAGGTCGGCAATCTCGGCGGATTTGCTCGACCACCTGCGCTATCCCCAGGATTTGTTCAAGGTGCAGCGACAGATCCTTGGGCGTTACCACGTGACGAACCCGGACAACTGGTACCAGAACACCAGCCTCTGGGAGATTCCCAAGGACCCGATTGCCGGCGCGACCAGCAACACGCTTGAGCCCCCGTTCTACCTGTCGATCAAGTGGCCGTCTACCGGCGAGCCGTCGACGTTCTCTTTGACCACGGCCTTCGTACCCAAGGGCCGATCCAATCTGGCCGCCTACATGGCGGTCAACGCCGACGCCAGCAGCGACCAGTACGGTCGACTCCGGATTCTCCGCATGTCTGACAGCAGCCAGATCGATGGCCCGGGGCAGTCGTTCAACGCCATGACGACCAACGAGAAGGTCGCTGATCGGCTGCGCCCGTTCCTGAATCAGGGCGCATCCAGTGCCGCGTTCGGCAACCTGCTGACCTTGCCCGTCGGCGGCGGCCTGCTCTATGTCACGCCTGTCTACACGCAGCGCCAGGGCAGCACCGGGTCGTATCCCGCCCTCCGGTTCGTGGTGGTCAGATTTGGTCAGGAGGTTGGTATCGGCGACACCCTGCAGCAGGCGCTGGACGAGGTCTTCGGTGAGTCCGGCGCCAGTACCGGCGAGGGCGGCGGCGAGGCTAACGGCGCCGAGCCGACGCCCACGGGGGAGGCGGACAATACGGCCGCCTCGCAGGCTCTCGACCAGGCCGAGCAAGCCTTTGCCGAGGCCAACAAGGCGTTGACCACTGGTGATCTGGCGACCTACCAGACCAAGATCAAGGAAGCGGAGGCGGCGGTGGAGCGGGCGCTGAGGGCCCTCGGCCGGTAGCTCCCAGCCAGAAGGCTAGGTGACCGCCAGATCCGGGTACCCGGCGGCGCGCAGCGGGTCAGCCAGCCGATCCGCGTCGCCCACCACCACCAGGGTCAGCCGATCGATATCGACTAGGGATTCGTACGCGTCAGTGGCCGACTCCGGCGTGGTCGCCCGCAGCGCGGCCAAGTTCCGATCGACATAGTTCTCGCCGAGGCCGGCCAGCACCTCCGTTGCTGCTTGGTCGGCTATCCCATCGGCCGTGGCGTAGCGCAGCGGAGTCACGCCGGTGAAGTACGCCACGGCGTCGTCCACCTCGTCGGCCGTGATCGGCGCACCACGGAGATCCATCAGACGGCGCGCCTCGACGAGTGCATCGACTGCGACGTCGGTGCGGAAGGATCCCTGGACGGCGTAGGAGCCACCGGTGCGCAAGGGCGAAAACTGCATCCGCACCCCGTACGTGTAGCCCCTCTCCTCGCGGAGTACGGCATTGAGCCGGGAGAGGAACGCACCGCCTACGGCGTAGCTGGCCACCGAAATTCCGGCCCAACGAGGATCCAGCCGGTCGATGCCGAAGCCGCCGAGCCGCACGTCGGCCTGTACCGCACCCGGACGGTGCACCAAGATTGACTTCTGGTCGCCTGGTCCGATCCGCGGCTGAGCCGAGTGGGACTGCTCGGAGTTCTGCCACCGGCCGAGGGCCGACTCAGCGAGGGCGACCGGATCTTCAGCGAAGTCGCCGGCCATGATCAATGTCGCGCCGCGCGGACCGAACCCCGCTGCATGGAAGGCGCGGACGGCGTCCGGAGTGAGGCCGGTCAAGGTCTCGGGCTCGCCGCCGTTCATGCGCGATGCGCGGGAGGACGGGTCGAAGATCGCCGCTCGGAACTCGAGGTTGGCGGTTTGGGAGGAGTTGGCGCGGGCCTGCTCGATCTCGGCCAGGCGAAGCTGTACATGACGGAGAACGTCGGTTTCGGTGAGCTCTGGCTCGATCACCGCCTCGGCGAACAGCTCAAGAGCGGGAGCGAGGTGACTGGCTGGGACGTCCAGGATCGTCTGCAACCCAGCCAGGGAGACCTCGACGCCAAGGCCCGCACCCTCGGTCTCCAGGTGCTCAGCGAAGGTCTCGCCCGAATGAGAGCGGGTGCCCTCGTCCAAAGCCCGGGCGCAGATCGTGGCGACACCTTCCCGTTCGCGGTCCTCCGCGCTGAGCGGCAGGTCCATGATCAAGTGGGCGGCGATCACATGCTGGCCGGGTAGTGCGAAAGTGATCACCTCGACTCCGTTGGACAGCTGGCTGCGCTGTGCAGTCGGAAACGACCACGGGCCAGGCGGAGCGATTGGCGGCTGCGGCAGCGCGCTCACGGCTGGTCCTTCCGGTAGATGAGGGTGCCCCGTCGATCTCGGCCAAACCAGGCGGCCGCGGCCGCCGCCATTGCGTCCAGCTCGACGGTGTTGACTTCGCTCAGCCTGGTATTGATCAAGTGCGGATCGCCCAACAAGGTCGCATACTCGCCGAGGGCATCTGCTCGCGAATCGATCCGGGCCAGTTCGTGCAGCCAGTGGCGCTCGTACTGAGCCTTTCCGCGGCGAAGTTCAACCTCGGTGGGACCGTCCTGGAGGAGCGCATCGACCTCGGCGAGCAAGGCGGCCTCCAATTCCTCGACCTCAACGCCGTCGCGCGCACGCGCGTAGGCGAAGCCGTACGAGTTGCCCCCGATCAGGCCCATGCAGGTCGCCGACGCGCTCTCCGCCAGCTCTGCCTCGCGCACGAGTTTCTTGTGTAGCCGTGACGTCTGGCCATGACCGAGGATGCCAAACAGGAGATCCAACGCGTCGAACTCAGGGACATCTCGAGCTGGCAACCGCCAGCTGACGTAGACCGCTTCCGCGGGAACGGGCCCGGACGTCTCTACGCGTGGCAGATCGTCAGCCGGGCCGAGCGGCGGCATGGGGTCTTCCTGCGGGCTGGGAGGAAGCGGTCCGGCGGGCAGAGATCCGAAGTAAGTTTCGGCGCGGGCGAAACCGTCCTCGGGCTCGATGTCCCCAGCGATGGTAAGCACCGCGTTGTTGGGCAGGTAATAGCGGCGGAAGAACGCTCCCACGTCGGCAAGGGTTGCGGCGTCGAGGTCTGCCATGGAACCGATGGTGGTGTGCCCGTACGGATGATCTGGCGGAAAAGTCAAGGTGACCAAGCGCTCCAGCACATCGCCGTACGGCACGTTGTCGTAGCGCTGGCGCTTCTCCTCCTTCACCACTTCCCGCTGGTTGTCCAGGTTGTCCTGGGTGAGGGCGTCCAAGAGTGAGCTCAACCGGTCAGCCTCGAGCCACAAGGCAAGATCAAGTCCGCCGGTCGGCAAAGTCTCAAAGTAGTTCGTGCGGTCGAACCATGTGGTGGCGTTGACCGACGCACCGGCGGCTTGCATCAAGGCGATGTGCTGACCGGAGGGCACGTGGGCAGAACCCTGAAACATCACATGTTCGAAGAGATGGGCGAAGCCGGTGCGTCCCGGCTCCTCGTGCCGGGAGCCAACGCCGTACCACAGGTTCACGGCCACCGACGGAGCGACATGATCAGGACTGGCGATCACCCGCAGACCGTTGTCCAACCGATGCTGCTCGATCGGGTAGCGCAGCGGCGCTGCCGGCTCGAAAGTCATAGTCCACATCTCAGCACACCGGTTCGCAGCGGCAACAAGGATCTCGTTGCCCCCGATGTACGGTCGAGGAAAGTTGATGGCCGAGGAGTTCCTGCTCCCCTGCATCGATGATCAGATGCGCAAGAAGATCATTTCCAAAGCCTAGATCGAACCGGCCTCGGAGCCGCGCCGCTGGTCGAGCTCGCACTGAAAGAACGGATCGGCGCCGACTCGATCACACCAGCCGCGCGGGCAGGTTCGGCGTAGGCGGCGGCGAGACTGGTGATGGTCTCGTGCGCGTTCAGGCCGCTGGGATTGGGTACCACCCACAGTTCGGCGCCCGCCAGATCGTCAGGCTGACGGCCGGGGCGGGCTCTGGGCCGGGAGAAGGCGGTGCGGAACGCGGTCACGCCGGCCACCGCGACGACCTTTGGTGCCCACTGGTGGATGAGTGCCTCCAGGCGGGCAGGTCCTGCACGCAACTCGACTGCGCTGAGTTCGTCGGCTCGGGTCGTGGCCCGGTTGACCAGATTGCTGATCCCGATGCCGCGGCCGAGGAGGTAGGCCCGATCCTCGTCGGTCATCCCCTCAGCCCGGTCAAGATCACGATCAATGACCCCGGCCAGTCTGAGCGCCGGATAGAACCGATTGCCCGGGTGGGCGAAATGGGTCTGGGTGGCGGCGGTCCATAAACCGGGATTGATGCCGACGAACAGTAGCTTCAGGCCGGGGCCCAGAAGATCAGGAACGCTTGCGTCCCGGTATGACCGCAACTGCGCCTGAGTGAACCCCACCACCTGACACTAATGGTGTGGCGGGCGGGATTTGAAGGAGTGCACCGAGCACCGCTGGAATCCCGTACTCGCGGGCCACGATCGAGCTGTGGCTGAGCGGTCCGCCGGGCCTGCTCAACCTGGTACGGAAGTCGCTGGCCATGATCAGTGGGCGTAGTTGCCCGAACGACGGCTCAAGACGCTCTGGGCCGTCCCATGCCGAACATCCTGCGACCTAGCCGAAGTTGTTGCCCAGTGCCTTGGCACTTGGGACAGACGCGGTGGGCGTAGCTGAACAGCCAAGCTCGCGGTCTTGGGTTGCCGTGGCACCGCGAGCACTCAGTCCACGGATTACGAATCAACGACAGGTAATAGACGCCGATGCTGCCGCCGATCAAGATTAGAACAAATACAAGTGCTTCCAACGGAGTGTCCTCGTCCGTCTACGTGCTACGAGCTTATGCTGCCGCACCTGGGGCAGCGCTACCGCAAGGCTCGCCGGGATTCCGCCCAACGCAAAGTCAAAGGCGCACGAAATTGCTGCTCCAAGTATGTTTAGTATGCGGAGGTTTGGGTACGCCGGTTTCAACCGGGGCGGCAGCGCTCCTGCCCCCCAGGCCCCCCGCCGCCCCGGCGGTTCATGAGCGCCAGCCCCTTGGGTTGGCGCTCTGGTCGTATGGGCATGAAGGCCTCCGTGACTCCCTGACCGCCGAGCAGCGAGGGGCCATACTTCGGATCAAGGATGTCTGGCACCGACGGCCCGATCCCGACATGGTGAGTGGTCTGGATATCTACAAACCGCTGTGCTTGAGCACGGAGTTCGGACGCCGATGGAGTTCCATCGGTGGCTTGCCGCGGCGCCGCGCCGGCTTGAGAGGGGCGTAGCTTCGGAATCCTTGACTGACATTGACCCCAGAGACGCGGTTCGTACGACCCGGCCGCGCAAGTGCCAGTAGATAGGCCGTCGACGCGGCGCTCGCCGGTCTGGTCGCCAGAACGCTTCCGCGAGATGTCTATTGACATTCGATACAATATGAGCGATAGTCGATGCATGGTCGAAGAGCACCGAGCAGTAGCCCTTCTCAGAGTCTTCCTTGTCTTGCTGTTCGGGGTCCTGGTCCTGTTCCAGGTCATGTCGCTGCCCGGGCAGTTCGCGTACATGGCCCAGGAGGACCCCGAACATGCCTACCTGAGGTGGCCGGCGACCGCCGTGACGGTGTTCTGGGTGCTGTGCATCCAGGTGGTGATCGTGTCCACCTGGAAGCTGCTCACTTTGGTCAAGAACGACCGCATCTTCAGCGAGGCCTCCATGGTGTGGGTGAACGCCATCGTGGGGGCGGTCGTCGCCGCGTGGGTGGTGCTGCTGGGCGTCTTTCTCTACGTCGGCTTCAACGCGAACGACCCAGGACTACCACTTCTGCTGTTCTTGATGATGATCGGTGTCACAGTGCTGGGCCTATTGATGGTGGTGATGCGCGCACTGTTGCGGCAAGCGACGACCCTGCGGACCGACATGGAAGCGGTTATCTGATGCCGATCGTGGTGCGTATCGACGTCGAGCTGGCGAGACGCAAGATGAGCGTCGGTGAATTCTCCGAGCGTGTCGGGCTCACGCCGGCGAACGTGGCCGTGCTGAAGAACGGTCGTGCTAAGGCTGTTCGTTTCAGCACCCTGGAGGCTATGTGCCGGGTGCTCGACTGCCAGCCCGGTGACCTGCTCGAGTGGATCGAGCAATGAACCACCACGGCGCCGTACCGGCTATTTGGCACTACATCTACTACGTCGACCCGCCACCATCAACGTCGGCACGGTTCGGCCTCTGACAGGAGACCCAATGAAGTACATCATTGCCATCCTTGCCATCCTCGCCATTGCTCTCGGCATCGCCGGCTTTGTGTACGGGGAGGCCGATGACTCGCCCGGTCTCCAGCTCTTAGGCGTTGCGCTCGTCGTCGGCGCGATAGCGCTAGGCGTAAAGGCCGCCCGGAGCGGGAAAAGCTAAGCAATCTGGTCCGTGTCGATACAACGATCGTTGACCCAAGGTGCTCAGCCTTATCTTGCCGGAGGGCTAGTGCTGAATGATTGACTAGGCCGACTGAGCCGTTGTGATCGGGTCTGCGTGCCGATGCACGACCTTCCAAACGCCGTCTTCGGGGGCGCATGATCATCGTGACTCGCAGAGTGATGGGGCTGAGGGTCTCCTGTCCGCCAACCTTGGCCTTGACCCGCTCTACCCTCACGACATACGCAAGCTCAGGAGTTACATACTTCGATACGTTTCAACGCCGACAACCTCGCCATCTCGAACCAGCGATGCGGCGAAATCGGCAGCCGCAGCAACCTGCTCCCACCCACGTACGACAGGGCCAAGGGGTTAGCGAGGGTCACGCCTTGCCTATAGGAACACAGTTCATCTACCGGTTGAGGGTTTCCTTTCATCAGCTCACCCTGCGCCTGGGTGGATTTGCCGATCAGCTGATTGACGTGGTCTTCCGCAGTCACCTAGACCACCTCCCTTTGTGTCAAGCCTATGGCGGCTCTTCACAGTTGAGGGTGTAGTCGCTGGTTGGATGGTGGCTGGCGCGTCGGTCCATGCATGGGTGAAGAGCCGCTCTTCCTGGGGTCGGCCAAAGATACGACGGAAACCGGCAACCAGTGATTTTGAGCTGAACTTGCCGCAGGTGAGGTACTGGGGCGGATCGGCGTCGGCTGCTCGACCAGGAACAGCGATGCGCAAAACGCAGCCGGAGGCCCGATCCTGTGTCACCGTTCGCAGTGGACTTCTTCGCGTACCCGCTCAGATCGGTCAACGGCGCACCCGATAGCGCAGGTGAAGCACCCGGTTGCCCTGAATCACCACGTCAGGATCCTCCAATAGGTGCTGCGCGTGGACCGACCCGAAGTAGCGCTTGCCGGACCCGAACACGACGGGTACGACGTCCATGCGCACCTCATCGACCAGGCCCGCGGCAAGCACCTGGCCACCGACCTCGCCAGCGGCGACCTCGACCATGCGG
>DASQUD010000268.1:0-2718 GCA_035641455.1 Propionibacteriaceae bacterium
GGGCGCAAGATGCGGGTCAGCGTCAGCCCCGAGGTCGACCTCGAAGCGTTGGAACCGGGCCGCGAAGTGATGATCAATGAGGCCATGAATGTGGTCGATGTCCTGGAGTTCGACGAGGTCGGCGAGGTCGTCCTGCTCAAGGAACTCTTGGAAGATGGGCACCGGGCCCTGGTGATCGGGCACGGCGACGAGGAGAGCGTCGTCCGCCTGGCGCATCGGCTGCACGAAATTCAGCTTCGCTCTGGCGACTCGCTGCTGATCGACCGGCGGGTGCATTTCGCCTACGAGCGGGTGCCCAAGTTGGATGTCGAGGAACTGGTGCTGGAAGAGGTGCCAGACATTGACTACTCCCTGATCGGGGGCCTGGGATCGCAGATCGAAGCGATCCGCGATGCGGTCGAGCTTCCGTTCCTGCACAAGGAGCTGTTCGACGAGCACGAGCTGAAGGCGCCCAAGGGCATTCTGCTCTACGGTCCTCCGGGTTGCGGCAAGACCTTGATCGCCAAGGCAGTGGCCAATTCACTGGCCAAGAAGGTATCCGAACGTACCGGCGAGGAGGGACGCAGTTTCTTCCTCAACATCAAAGGTCCGGAGTTGCTGAACAAGTACGTCGGCGAGACTGAGCGGCACATCCGGCTGGTCTTCCAACGAGCCCGCGACAAGGCGTCGGACGGCATGCCGGTGATCGTCTTCTTCGACGAGATGGACTCGCTGTTCCGCACCCGCGGGTCAGGCGTGTCGTCCGACGTGGAGAACACGATCGTGCCGCAGCTGCTCAGCGAGATCGACGGTGTAGAAGGCCTGGACAACGTGATCATCATCGGCGCCTCAAACCGCGAGGACATGATCGATCCGGCGATCCTGCGTCCCGGTCGGCTGGACGTCAAGATCAAGATCGAACGGCCCGACGCCGAGGCGGCGCGGGAAATCTTCAGCAAGTATTTGACGCCAACCCTTCCGTTGCATAGCGAGGATCTCGCCGAGTTCGATCATGATCATGAGGCGACCGTGGCCGGGATGATCGAGCGTACGGTGACCCGGATGTACGAGGAGTCGGAGGAGAACCAGTTCCTCGAAGTCACCTACGCCGGCGGCGACAAGGAGGTCTTGTACTTCAAGGACTTCAACTCCGGTGCCATGATTCAGAACATTGTCGACCGAGCCAAGAAGATGGCGATCAAGGACCTCTTGGACACGGGCGCCAAAGGCGTGCGAATTGGCCACCTGCTGCAGGCCTGCCTGGACGAGTTCGCGGAGAACGAGGATCTGCCCAACACCACCAACCCCGACGACTGGGCCAAGATCTCGGGCAAGAAGGGCGAGCGGATCGTCTTCATCCGGACGCTGATCTCCTCCAACAAGGGCACTCAGCCCGGCCGCTCCATCGACACCGTCACCAATACGGGGCAGTATCTTTAGTGCTTCTCTCGCGCACGATCGCGCTCAGAGACGCTGCCGTCCTCACTCGCTCGCACACCTTGTGCGCTCGACTCGCTCGTCCAGGCAGAGCCGCGCGATCTCCGCGCTCGAGAAGCCGCGCCGCGCTTCCCGAGCAGGTGTCAGTTGCTTGCGATCGGCATAAGTTCACGAGGCCGGATGCCTGGCGGCCGATCGGCGTGCAGTGTGCACCGCACCGAGCATCGCCCGCCAGCCGAGCAGGAGGACTCCCAGGGCGATGGTGGCCACCAGGACGAAGGCGAGAGCAGTCCCGCGACCGGTGGCCAGCCGAAGCAGCATGCCGACGGCGACCGTGCATAGCCAGACGATCGCGCCCGATCGAAGGGTGGCCGGGTGCCGCCAAGCCCGGGCCAGAACGTAA
This sequence comes from Propionibacteriaceae bacterium, assembly GCA_035641455.1. Taxonomy (GTDB): domain Bacteria; phylum Actinomycetota; class Actinomycetes; order Propionibacteriales; family Propionibacteriaceae; genus Microlunatus. The sequence goes on from DASQUD010000268.1 coordinate 1,820, forward strand.
CCCGTGAGGGTGCCGGCAAGGAACGGCCAGGCCGTGCTCAGCACGCCGACAAGGTCGTTTGCCTCGCGGTGGCTACCGCGACCAACGATGGCGAAGATCAGGACGCAGATGCTGTCCACGGCTATCGCCGGCCAGACCTTCACGTAGGACCACATTACGCTGGGCGCATGGCAGAGCACGCTGATCGCGGAGGATCGACGGATCAGCAGCCCGATGTGAGCGTTCAGCGAGTGATGGGCATCGAGACCGAGTACGGGATCAGCGCCCTCAACCCGCCGACCGACGACGATCTGCACCCCATGCAGTTGTCCAACCACGTCGTCAAGGCCTATGGAGCGTCTGTGGCCGGTCAGCCGGCTGGGTGGGACTACGAGACGGAGACCCCGCTGCGGGACATCCGCGGCTACGAGCTGTCCCGGTCGGCTGCCCACCCGGACCAGCTGACCGATTCCGATCTCGGCATGGCAAACGTGATCTTGAGCAACGGCGCCCGACTCTACGTCGATCACGCTCACCCGGAGTACTCAGGTCCTGAGGTAACCTCGGCGCTCGATATCGTGCGCTTCGACAAGGCTGGCGATGCCGTGATGGCCATAGCCGCGCAACGGGCCAGCCATTCCCTGGGCCGGTCCGTCCGGCTCTACAAGAACAACACCGACGGCAAGGGTGCGTCGTACGGGACGCACGAGAACTACCTGCTCGACCGCAGCACACCGTTCGATCGGATCGTCGCGCAGTTCACCGGCTTTCTCGTGTCGCGGCAGGTCATCACCGGGGCTGGCCGCGTCGGCCTCGGTCAGGGCAGCCAGGAGGCCGGGTTTCAGATCAGTCAGCGCGCGGACTTCTTCGAGGCCGAGGTCGGGCTGGAGACCACGCTCAATCGGCCGATCATCAACACT
>DASQUD010000269.1:0-4632 GCA_035641455.1 Propionibacteriaceae bacterium
GGTTGCACCATGCCCGGCGCCGATCAGCCGCTCTTTCTTGTCGAGCCGGGACAGATGGATTTCGGTCTAGGCATTCACGGCGAACCCGGGATCAGCTCAGCGCCATGGATGAACGCCAAGGATCTGGCGACCAAGCTGGTGCAGACGGTGCTGGCTGAGCGCCCCGGCGACGCCACCGGTCGGGCGGCAGTACTGGTCAACGGGCTTGGCGCCACCAAGTACGAGGAGTTGTATGCGCTGTTCGGCGACGTGGCGGAGTTGTTGCTAGCCGCGGGGGCTGTGCTGGTCGAGCCGGAGGTGGGAGAGCTTGTCACGAGCCTCGACATGGCCGGCTGCTCGCTGTCGATCACCTGGCTGGACGATGAGCTGGAGGGCTATTGGGTGGCGCCGGCAGACACCCCGGCCTTCCGCCGTGGCATCGCTCACCAGAGTCGGAAGTCCGCAACGCGCCGGGCCGCTGAAGACTCATCCGAGCAGGTTGCCGAGGAGGCGAGCGAGGAGTCCATCGTGGCAGCGGCGATCGCGCGCGATCTGCTACGCACCCTCAGTGAGACCGTTGAGACGCACAAGGACTTCCTCGGGCAGCTCGACGCGGTCGCCGGTGATGGCGACCACGGCATCGGAATGTCGCGCGGAGCCAAGGCGGCTGCCGAGGCCGCCGCCCAAACCGAGGGTGGTGTGCAGACTGTGTTGGCCGCGGCCGGTGCCGCTTTTGCTGACAAGGCCGGCGGGACCAGCGGCATCTTGTGGGGCATGCTGCTCGGCGGGGTGGGTAAGGCGCTCGGCAACGCCGAGGCGGTTACTCCTGAGCGGCTGGCTGAAGCCTTGCAACAGTCCGCCACCGACCTGAAGAGCTTCAGCGGGGCCGAGCTGGGTGACAAGACCATGCTCGATGCACTCTTTCCATTCGTCGACACCTTTGTCCTGGAGGTCCGCGGCGGCACGTCGCTCGATCACGGCTGGCGTACAGCCGCAGAGGCATGCGTCAGGGCGGCTGAGGCCACGGCATCACTTGTACCGAGGATCGGAAGGGCGCGACCGCTGGCGGAACGCAGCGTCGGCACTCCTGACCCCGGAGCCATCTCGCTGGGACTGATAGTCACTGCCTTCGGCGAGACCCTCGCCCAGCGCGCTCAACCTCCGCGCTAGTCCCAGAAGAAAGAAGATGATCATGAGCAATAAGCCCATCCGCCTGCTGCTGGGCGGTGACAGCGCCGGATTCGACTACAAGGCTGCGATCCTGGCCGACATGCAGGCCGACGAACGTGTCGAGATCGTCGAGGATCTGGGTGTCTATGCAGGTGATCTGGAGAACGCCTCCTACCCCCAGGTGGCTATCGCCGCAGCCGAAAGAATCGCCGCCGGCGAAGCTGATCGCGCCATCCTGGTGTGTGGTACAGGCATCGGCGTGGCCATCGCCGCGAACAAGGTGCCAGGTATCCGCGCCACCGTCGCCCACGACTCCTTCAGCGTGGAGCGGTCGATTCTGTCCAACGACTGCCAGATCCTCACCCTGGGACAGCGGGTCATCGGCCTGCAACTGGCACGTCGGCTCGCCAAGGAATGGCTGGGCTACATCTTCGACCCGGACAGTCCCTCGTATGCCAAGGTGAGCGAGATCATCGAGTACGAGGACAAGATCACGGGTTAGCGGCCGGTGCTGGCCTCAACAACGATGCACGGGTCGAGCCGCGACGACAGCGACGGCGTGGATCGTCCTGTGCCGAGGCCTGCGGACTACCGAACGGTGTAGCCACCGTCAACGAGCAGGTCCGCGCCGTTGATCATGGCGGCTGCGTCACTGGCCAGGAACACGGCCGTGGCGGCGATCTCCTCGGGCAGAGCGAACCGGCCGGTAGGAATCTGGGTCTTCAGCTTCTCGCCCTCGGGGTTGTCCCACGCAGTTCGACCCAGTTCGGTCAGCACCACGGTGGGACTGATCGTGTTGGCCGTTACGCCGCGTCCTGCCCACTCGAGCGCGAGCACCCTGGTCATCCCGACCAGTCCAAACTTGGAGGCGCAATAGGCAACATGATCTGCCAGCGCCACCGTTGCCGCCTGCGAGGCGATGCTGATGATCGTGCCGTGGCCCTGACTCAGCATGACGCGGCCGGCGTGCTGGCTCATCAGGAAAGCCCCCCGCAGATTCACCGAGATGGTGCGATCCCAGGCGTCGAGAGCCAGGTCCTCTGCAGCGCCGAGGACCACCACACCTGCGCTGTTGACCAAGATGTCGATCGAATGGAAGTTAGACGTTACGGCACTGATGGCGTCAGTCACCGACTCGGCGTCGGTGACGTCGCATGCGATGGCGGCCGCTGCCGTTCCCTCTGAGACCGCGCGCTGCGCCGCCTCGAGCGCACGGTCGAATATCACGACCGTGGCGCCCTTGCTTACATAAGCTTCCACAATTGCCGCGCCAATGCCTGATGCGCCCCCAGTGACGACAGCCACCTTGCCTGCGAGTGAGAAGTCGAGGAGATCAGCTGAAGAAGTTTCAGTCACGTGGGCATCTTCCTATAGCAGCGTCGCACTCAACAGTGGCCGACCGCCGTAGCCATCGACGACGTTATGCCCGCCGGCGCCCCCGAGCCAGTTCACGGGATCAGCGACACCTTCACCGACCTGTCGCCTGAGGCGACCAAGTCCAGGCCCTCCTGAAACCGCTCCAGGGGCAGTTGGTGGGTGCAGATCTTGTCCATAGGGAGCCTGCCCGACTCGATCATCTTGATCGCGGCGGGCCAGCAGTGCGGACCGAGATGCGCACCTCGTACGTCCAGTTCCTTGTCGTCGCTGATGATCGACCAGTCGACGGTGACATCGCTGCCGAACACGCTGTACTCGACGTACGTGCCGAGCTTGCGCAGCAAGTTGAGGCCCTGGCCGACAGCGGACGGGTGGCCGGTGCCTTCCAGGTAGACGTCGGCGCCGTAGCCATCCGTGAGCTCCTTGACGCTGGCCACGGCGTCCTCAGTGCCGATGTTGATGATCATGTCAGCACCACATTGCCTGGCCAACTCCAACTTGGCCTGGGACAGGTCGAGGCCAATCACAAGCCGAGGGTTCTTGGCCTTGGACCCTGCGATCATGCCGAGCCCGATCGGGCCGCAACCAGCGACCACCACCACGTCGTCGAACTTGATCTCAGCGCGCTCCACCCCATGGAGCGCGCAGGAAAGCGGTTCGGCGAACGCGGCGTGGGCGGGCGGGAGGTGCTTGGACACCTTGTGCACCACAGCGTCCTTGGAGTAGAGCATGTACTCCGCCATGGCCCCCGGGGTCCGCCTCTTGAAGCCGAACATGTCGTGCGGGCCGCACATGTGGTAATTGCCGTCAAGGCAGTACCGGCACTTCCAGCACGGCACAATCTGCTCGGCCACAACGCGATCGCCAACCCCAATAGCCCAACGCTCGGCTGCCGCGTCATCGAGCTGAACAACTATTCCAGTGAACTCGTGGCCAGGGATAACCTCGGTCTCAGCCCAGGCCGGACGGTTTTCGTCTCCCCAGAACTTGGCGGCGCCGTGATAACACTTCAGGTCACTGGCGCAGATACCCACGGCCTCGACCTTGACCAATGCTTCACCCGGCCCGGGACGAGGAACGGCCACCACCTCGAGTTGATAATTCTCTGGACCATGGCAGATGACCGCATTCATCGTCTCCGGGAGCTGGCCTGCCTGCTCGGTTGCTGATTGGGTCATCCTTGAACCTCCGTCTGATCCCCAGGTGAAAGCCCTTGGTGTCTCGACTCTATCGCCGCTTGACTGCGCCGACCCAATGCAGGAAAGCAGCCGGCCAACGGATATCACTGGCGGCGCGGTGCCGGCGCCGCCGAGATGCACTTACCTGGATCTGATGTATTGCGACCACAGAAGCAGAATTGAGAAGGAGACAATGTGGGCCGGTATGGCCTCCGAATCTGGCCGCAGTTCCTATGTCATATGTGGCGATCAACCAATGACCGACGGTAATCATCATGAGCCGGACGTTTCTCGATCCGGATCTACAGCACCGTCTCATGCGAGAGGTCGAAGCGAGTGAATCTCGATCATCCTAACCACCCATGCCCCAGAGGTTGCTGGGGAGTCAAAGCCAGGAAGCGTCATGTGGATTGACCGTCAAACAAACCATGCGAAAAGCGGTCACAATGAGATTGTTTTAGGCCAGCTAAGCTCAACACTGGGAAGCGGCTTCAATCTGACCACCGCGACGGTATTCCGCTTTATGGTCAGCCGCCGGGCGTCCTCCGGCCTCTCGGCGACAATCAGGCAGGCCTGGGCCACCCCGGGGTGTACCTGAGCCGCCTGCGAGACCCGCAGACGAGTGCACCGGCCCCGCGGGTGCCCCCCGAAACCCGGGTCCCGCCGGCGCTTCGCCCGGCCGCGGGCGGGCGTGGTAGGAATTGTCTAACGGGCAATGGCGCTGTCGGCGTGAACCGCACGCACGGCCCACGACGGGGAACCTCGACCCAGGGACTCGGATGCGCGCACTGGTCATCTCCTGCGCAGGCCGCCACTCGCTGCTCGACCACGACTTGCCGCCGGCCGGCCCGGGTGACCTGCTGCTGGCCCCGCTGGCCGTCGGGCTGTGCGCCACCGACCTGGAGCTGCTCGACGGCTCGATGGTGTA
>DASQUD010000270.1:0-3752 GCA_035641455.1 Propionibacteriaceae bacterium
CTGCGGCCATCCTGGTCGTGAATCGACGGCGGCCCTACAGCGCGTGGGTCATTCTCGGCCTCCTGCCGATGGCCATCTCGGGGTTCTGGATCTTCGACTAAGACCAACCCTCCGCCCGTCCTGGAGCCTCGCAGATTGCCAGGCTCACCGTCGCGGCTGTCTTCTCCTATGTTGTCGCCGACGCCTACTCGCCAGGGACCATCGACAGCGGCTCATGACGATGAAGTGCCGCCAGATGGCGCGGGCAGCGGGCTTCGTCATCACGTAGTTACGGTACGCAGGATGGGCGACGACCGACTGGCACGGCTGGACGAGGGCGCGCTTCACGCAGGCGTGGAGCGACTGGCCGCGCGTGACACCGACCTTGCGGGCATCGTGTCCCGCCACGGACCGCCGCCTTTGTGGGCCCGCGAACCGGGCTTCGCGACGCTCGTCCACATCATCCTCGAGCAACAGGTCTCGCTCCGCTCCGCCGAAGCGGCACTGGGACGGCTGGTCGCGGCCGCCGGCGAGGTCAGCGCCGCAGCCATCCTGGCCGCCGGGCCGGAGCGGCTGGTGCGGGCCGGCCTGACCCGGCAGAAGACGCGTTACCTGCTCGGGCTCAGCCGTGACGTCGTGGACGGTCGGCTGGACCTCGATGCACTCGCATCGGCCGACGACGTGACGGCACGCCGGCAGCTCCTCGGCTTCGTCGGCATCGGGCCATGGACGGCCGACATCTACCTGCTCGTGGCGCTCGGGCGTCCTGACATCTGGCCGGTCGGCGATTTAGCACTGGCGACCGCGATGCGCCGGGCCAAGCGGCTGGCGGCCGTCCCGCGATCCGACGAGCAGCTGGCGATGGCCCAAACGTGGCGCCCGCTGCGCGCCGTGGCGGCACGCGTTCTGTGGCATGCCTACCTCGCGGGTGAGCGGTAACGTCGTCACCGCTCAGGTCCTGGCGACGTCTGCCTGTCGGCCCGGCCGAAACCGTCGGCTGCTACAAGCTAGGGCGACAGGATGACCGGCTGCTTGAGGTCAAAGAACTCAGGCTGTCCGACGCTGAGCTTGTTCATCTCATCCATATTCGCCTGCAGCTCTGGCGGTATCTCCTTGCGTTCGCCCTGCCGGGCGTCTGCTTCAGAAGTGAAGTACATGACCATCGTGTATGCACCGCCGTCATGCCCGACGGCGACGCTGCCGATCATGTCCGGGCGGAGTGCCGCCCACTTGTCGGAGTCCTCCGCCATGAGCTGCTTGACCCGCTCTGGGTCGCTACCACGGCCTTGCATGACCTGGACGAATTCGGCTTGGTCCGGATCGCCGTGCAGATCGAGGTTCACGTCGTTGCTGTCCTGGAATTTGGCACCGCCGTCAAACAGCTTTTCGGTCTGCGCCCACCATTGGCCTTGCTCAAGCCGGTCGCTGTTGCGGCGGGCCGCCTCCTCCGACTCGAAACGGACGACTGTGATGTACCGGCCGTCGTCAGTCGTTCCACCTGTGGAGCCCAGCCAGCCGCCAGCGCCGGGGGCGAGTTCCGCCAACCAGCGGTCGGTCGCAGCCCTCATCGCCGCCGGGTCAGACACCTTTCCCTGGATCACTTGTGCGAACATTCCGAACCCCCTTGAGACCGTCGATGTGCTGACTCACATCTACCTTTGGACGTTACGACCACCTGCTGCCGGCGTCAACGGTGCCCGTCAGCCTCGATCTGGCCTCAGGAGTCTCCCGCGTAGCTCCGCGTCGGTTGGTTAGGGTCGCTGTTAGGTTTCCAGGGAGGCGCTGTCGCTCCCGGGAACGCCGCGGGCGCTCGCCAGATTGACTCCACGACAGGAGGCCACGTGTCAGTCCGTACTCGCCTATTACTGGCGAGTGCCTTGATGCTTTTTCTTGAGCTGACACTCATCCGTTGGACTGGTGCCCAGGTTGTCCATCTCAGCTACTTCAGCAACTTCGTGCTACTGGGATCGTTTCTCGGGCTCGGGTTGGGGTTTCTTCGAGCAGGCCAACCTGGGCGGCGACGTCCCTACTACTCGCCAGTCGCCCTCCTCGGATTGATCGGATTCTTGTCGGCATACCCCGTGGCAGTGAACCGGGAAGACAGATCCGTCATCTTCTTTACGAGTTTGACGACGTCGGGGCCGCCGCCCTGGATTGTCTTGCCTCTTATCTTTCTTGCCGTTGCTACGATCATGGCCGGACCCGGTCAATTGGCCGGGGAGTGCTTCAACCGATTGCCGCGACTCCCAGCGTATCGATACGACCTATGCGGCTCGCTGATCGGCATTGTGTTGTTCACCATATTCTCATTTCTCGGCGTTCCGCCACTTGTCTGGTTCTTTGTGATCTCGCTCGCGTTTGTGCTCTTGCTCGGCAGACCCGGCTGGTCAGTCTCGATAACCCTCCTGGTTTCGACATTAGCCATGTTCAGCTACCCACTTGTCACGCAGGAGGGAGTCTTCTGGTCGCCTTATTACCGGGTGAGCACATTCGAGGAGCCCGATCGCAACAACGGAACGCAATGGCAGGTTTACGTCAATGGCATTCCCCACCAGAGGCTGACCACGGCCGAGACCCGCCTGCTCCAGGAGCCGTTTTACGACGAGCCCTACCAGCGGCTTGTGAGGCCGCCTAAGAATGTGCTCATCGTCGGTGCTGGCACCGGCACGGACGTGTCCATCGCGCTGTCCCGCGGCGCGCAGCACGTCGACGCGGTCGAGATCGATCCGCGGTTACTCCAGTTCGGCCGGGAGCACAACCCGGACCGTGCGTATCAGGATCCCCGGGTGACGACCCACGTCAATGACGGCAGGGCGTTTCTAGAGCGTACGGACACCAAGTACGACCTCATCTTGTTCGCGCTTCCAGACTCACTCACGCTCGTATCAGGGGCGAGTGCTCTGCGGCTCGAGAGCTATCTCTTCACCAAAGAGGCGATGGAATCGGCTCGACAGCATCTGGCCCCGGGCGGGGCGTTCTCGATGTACAACTACTATCGCGAGCCCTGGTTGGTTGACCGGCTGGGAAGCACGATGAACCAGACTTTCGGACATCCGCCGTGCATTCTTACCAATTCACAAGCGATCTCCCTCGCCGTGTTCGTCGTTGGGCTGGAGCAGAGCGATCAGCGCTGCGCAGCGACATGGCAGCCATCGAATTCCGTGAACGCCCCGTCCACAGACGACCATCCCTTCCTGTATGTCGACGAGAACGCAGGACTCTTCGGCATACCGGGTATATATGTCCTGGCTATCAGTCTCATCCTGATAGCCAGCCTCCTTGCCATCGTGGCGGTTGGCGGGACGGCACAGATCAGGGCGACGTGGCAGTATCGTGATCTATTCCTCCTCGGAGCGGCATTCTTGTTGCTCGAGACCAAGAACGTCACCGGTTTTGCGTTGTACTTCGGCACCACCTGGCTGGTAAACGCTTTCGTTTTCGCCGGTATTCTGCTGGCTGTGCTGGCGGCCGTTGAAATCGTGGAACATTTCCCCGTGCCACCAGTGCGTTGGATGTACGGCGTCTTGTTCGGCGGATTGTTTATAGCGTGGATCATCCCGGTCTCATGGGTCCTGTCGCTGCCATTCGGGCTCCGGCTCGTGGTCGCCATCGTCGTTGCATTTATCCCCATCATGGCCGCCAATGTGATCTTCGCACAGCGCTTCAGTTCAAGCGCAGAACCGGCCACGGCTTTTGGCACCAATCTGCTCGGCGCGATGTTCGGCGGCTGCCTTGAGTACATGGCGTTGGCGACGGGCTATCGCACATTGGTG
>DASQUD010000271.1:0-13545 GCA_035641455.1 Propionibacteriaceae bacterium
CCAGTCGCAAGATCGATCGGATCATTCAGGTTCCCCCAAGGGCGAGAGTCGGCGCAAGCCCCTAAACGATAAGCCCATTCTGTGCAGCTGATGCGAATGACCGCGAAATCTGCTCCGATCAGCCGTCGCCGAAGCGCGCGACCGGATCGGTCGCCTCAGCCCACAGCGCCGAATCAGCTGCGGTCAGCTGCCGCTTGCGGCGAGCAGCCCACAGGATGCCGCCGACTACGCCACCGAGGGCGGCCAGACTTAATCTCCAGTTCACCGCTCCAGCCTAGTCCGACCGATCATCCGGCAGCGGCACGAAGCTTTTCCAGCAGCGGTGTCGCTGCCTGCTCGAGGAACGCCGACTGCCCCTCGTCTCCCACCTGAACGATTGCCAGGTCGGTGAACCCAGCCTGCTGGAACGGCTGAGCAGCTTCCACGATCTTGTCCAGGTCAGGACCGCACGGAATCTGCGCAGCTATGTCCTCCGGCCGAACGAACTGGCTCGCACCCTCAAATCCCGCCGGAGTCGGCAGGTCCGCGTTCACCGCCCAGCCGCCGCCAAACCAACGGAATTGATCATGGGCCCGTTCGATCGCTCGGGTTTCATCCGGATCCCAGCAGATCGGGATCTGGCCGATCTTCCGGGAACTCGTTCCACCCTTCTCCTGATCCCACGCCTTGATCAGCTCCTCGTCCGGCTCGACCGCGATGAGGTGATCAGCCAACGCGGCGAAGCGGTTGATCGACTTTTCGCCGGACACGGCGATGCCGATGGGCACGCCACCATCGGGTGCATCCCAAAGGCGAGCCGAGTCGACCCTGAAGTAATCGCCTTCCCAGGTGACCAGCTCGCCGGAGAACAATTCGCGGATGATGGTGGCCGCTTCGACCAGCATGTCCTGACGCTGGGCGACCGGCGGCCACCCTTCGCCGGTGATGTGCTCGTTGAGGTTTTCGCCAGACCCGAGGCCGAGCAGAAAGCGGCCCTCAGAGAGCAGCTGCAGGGTCGCTGCCTTCTGCGCGACCACCGCTGGGTGATATCGGATGATCGGGCAGGTGACGTACGTGGCCAGCTCCACCCGAGACGTCGCCTGGGCCACAGCGCCGAGCACCGTCCACGCGTACGGCGCATGTCCCTGGGACATCAACCACGGTGAATAGTGGTCGCTCGAGACTTCGAACTCGAAGCCGGCTTCCTCGGCGGCCACGGCATATTCCACCAGCTGCCGGGGACCGCTCTGCTCAGTCATCAGCGTGTAGCCGAACCTCATGGCAGGCTCCCGGCGCTGCCCGGCACCGTCAGTCGCCCGAGCCGAGCTGAGACTTCAGCCGCTCGATGTGCTGTGACGCCTCGGCTTTGTTCATGTCGGCCGGTAACTGCTCACCGGCCTGCTTGGCCAGAGTGTCGAGATAGCTCTTCTGCGCTGGCGTCATCGGGTCATCGCCGCTGACCCAGTCGCTAGGATCCCTCTCCAGGGCCGGGTCGCCGCTGTCGGGCGAGGCCCCGATCAGCTCCACTTCCTCCTCGGCCGCCTGATTGCTCTCGGATGCAAATTCGCTCATGCGAGAACCGTAATCGGCGCCTCAGACAGCACTCACGAGGCCTCGACGGTGGGCCAACGCGGCCGCCTCACCCCGGGTGTTCACGCCGAGCTTCGCCAGGATGTTGGACACGTGCACGCTGGCGGTCTTGGTGCTGATGAACAGGGCCACGCCAATCTCGCCGTTGGACTTGCCATCCGCCACCAACTGCAGGACCTCCGCCTCACGCGCGGTCAGCCCGGCCAGCCGATTGCGGTCAGTCGGCAGCTCGGTGGAGAGGCCGGCACGCTGCGCTAATGCGGTTAGCCGACCCGTCAACAGACCGGCCCCGATCCTCGCCGCAAGCTCGGCAGCTGATGTGAGGACCTCGCGAGCCTCGGCGCGGTCCCGAGAAACCACCAGATGCTGCGCGAGACGCAGGCCGGCGTACGGCGCGAGGTGGGCTGGGGCTCCGTCGTCGACCGACGCCTTCCACGCCCGGCGCCAACCGTCAGCCGTGTCGTCCAGAGCCGCTTCGATCACCGGCTGCCAAGCTCGCCGAACCCCTATGTGCTTGGCGTCGGCGAGCGCGCCGCGCACCACGTCGAGCCGGTCGCCAGGATCGGCTGAGTCAAGCACGCGGGCCGCCGTAGCGGCCGACACCAGCAACGGATAGATCGCTGACGCTGAATAGAGCTGCGCGTGGTCGAGGAACAGCTGGCTGTCGGCCCAGGCGCGTTCATGATCACCAACGGCGACCGCGTATTCAGCGTCTATCCGTATCGCGTAATGCGAATATTGCGGTGCCGCCTGATCGGCGGCGATCAGATGCCGGAACTCGTTCAAGGCCGCTTCCGTGTGGTCGAGATCGCCACGCCACAAGGCCATCCACGCCAGCACCAGCCGAAGATGGACGTAGTGGTGCGCCGGTGGGTCCAGCTCCAGCGCCCGCTCGATCATCTGGCCCGCCCGGTCCCACTCGCCGATAGCCAGCAGTGGCTCGGCGGCATTGCCCGCCAGCATCGCGCCGAAGGATCGCTCTAGACCGAGACTTCGGGCCACATCGATGCCAGCGAGGGCCTCGGTGGCCGCCGACCGATAACGGCCGGAGAGGGCGAGCGCGTCGGAGTAGTTGATGGAGTAGCGCAGCAGCGTTCGGCTGTTGCCCTCGGCGAGCTGCCCAGCCGCGACCAATTCGGCAAGTCCCTCATCCTCGCGCCCCAGACTCACCAGGCTGCTGCCCAAGATGTTGCGGGCATGTGACTCCAATGTTGCGGACCCTCCCGCGACCGCCGCATCGATCGCTTGGCGGGCCGCCTGGACCGACTCGTCCTTGGCCCCCGTCAGCATGGTGGCGGTCGCGAGCTGGTTGAGTACCTCCGCCCGAAAAGCCGGTGGGCTGTTGTCCGGCAGCAGCGCGACTGCTTCCGCGATGGCCTCGGTGGCGCCTGGCCGCAGCAGGAAAGAAAGCAAGCGGCTCTTCACGATCAATCGACGGATCAGGGGTTCGGGTCCCGACTTCACGTCGGTCTCAGCCAGCGACGCGCCGATCAGTGCAAGGGCCCGCTCAGTCTCACCAGCATCGACTGCGGCCTGCGCCGCTTCTTCCAGCACGGAGGCGCGGTCACCGGCGATTCGCTCCGGCTCGGCCACCTGGTCCCACAACTCGAGCGCGCGGTCGTACATCTTCAACATCTCGTGGAACGCGGCCTGGCCCGACGTAGCCGCCCGGATCGACCAGGAGAACGCCTTGTTCACCTCATGGGCAGACGCCCAGTGATGGGCAATCTCCGACGCCGCTGTCTGGGTGGATCCATGGCCAGTGATCAACTCCGGCCGCTCCTCCAGGGTCGCGGCAAATCGCGCGTGCAGCCGGGCATGTTGTCCTGGCAGCAGATCGTCGTAGACCGCCTCCTGCAGTAACGCGTGCCGGAAGCTGTATCCCGTCTCGTCGGCCACGAGCACGGCAGCATCGACCGCCTCACGTAGCGCTGAGTCGAGTTCACTAGCCGGTCGGGCGGCGACCGCCTCCAGCAGTTCATGATCGACGCGATTGCCGGCCACCGCAGCCAGCTGAACGATGCTCTGAGCTGGCTCGGACAGGGTCTGCACGCGCAGGTTAAGCGCATCACGAAGGGTGTCCGGCATGTCGATACAGCCACGTGTTGCGGAGCTGGCCAGCTCTTCGACGAAGTACGGAATACCTTCACTGCGCCGGTGCACAAGATCGATCACGACGTGGCTCGGGCGCCGGCCGAGCAGAATGGTGAGCAGCTCGGCGACTTCCTCGCGAGCAAGGCTAGGGACGTCGATCCGCACGGTACGGGGGAGGCGGCCGACCTCGGCCAGGAACGGCCGCAGCGGATGGCGGCGGTTGAGCTCGTCCGCGCGGTAGCTGGCCACGATCATGATGGGTGCGTCGGTCAGGGCCCTGGCCAGAAAGCGGAGCAGGTGACGGGTGGACTCGTCAGCCCAGTGGATGTCCTCCATGATCACCACCAGCGGGCCGTGCTCGCTGGCGCGCTCCCACAGCAAGGCGACCGCCTCGAACAGCTGCAGTCGCAGGGAGTCGGCGGCCCCCGGAGCGGCCACGAGGTCAGGTAGCAGGGCGCCGAGCGCGGTGCGGCCGGCCCCTGCCCAGTCGAGGATCTGGTCAGGGCCGTACCGCGCCACCAGATCGTGAAGGGCGCCGACCACCGGAGCGTACGGGAGTCCGTCTCCACCCAGCGGTACGCACTGCCCAGTGATGACTTGCGCTTTGCGGTCGCTCATCCGGCCATTCAGGTCATCAAGGAAGCTCTCGATGACCGTCGTCTTGCCGGCGCCTGCGTCGCCGCCCATGATCACAAACCGGCTGCCGTCGGCGATGACGTCGTCGAGTACGTCGAGCAGTTGGGCGCGCTGCTCGGCGCGGCCGACGACCAGCTCGCTTCGCTGGCCACCGTCGGATCGGGCCGCGCGGGTCACAAGCACTATCGTGCCACCGCCCTACGACTATTCACCGCTGTCGCGAGTCAGCAAGGTACGGGCTGGCCCGGGACGGTCACCCCGGAACGGCCTGGCAGCGAGGCCGCCGGCGTAACGCTGGAAGGGACTGGCCGCTTGGTGGCCCGGACAAAGCGAGTCGGGACAAGGCGCCGCCACCCCATCGGGCGGTCACCTCGCGCCAAGGCAGCGAGCCGATCGTTAGCTGCCTCTGCCCACAGATCACGCTGGCGCTGCTGGGCCATGATGCTGACCGTGTAGTCGTTGTTGATGCTCATCGCTTCCTCCGAAGCTCTCGTTCATCCGATAGCTCCATGGTGTTGCTAAGCCCGATGCCCCACATCATGCAGATGCCTGATCTTTCGGCGGCCCATGCTCCTGAGGTATCTGAGGTGCCTTAGTCGGCCGGAGACGGCCTAGCGGCTACCAAATCTGGCAGCCGCTACCGAATATTCGCGAGCGGCTGCCAGTTTCGCGAGCGGCTGACGTCACTCGCTGCCGGTAACTTTCCGCAATTCGGGTAGGAAGGTGCCGTGCCGCGACTGCGTACCGTCTCCCCCCGATATCCCGGCTGGACGCGGCGGCGCGCCGGAAAAGGCTTCTTCTACCTGAACGAGTTCGGACAGCCGCTCGCGCCCGAGGACGTGGAGCGTTGCAAGCAGCTGGTCATCCCGCCGGCATGGCAGCAGGTATGGATCTGTCCAGCGCCCAACGGCCACATCCAGGCCGTCGGCACTGACGACGCCGGCCGTCGGCAGTACCTGTACCACCCGTACTGGCGCTTGAAGCGCGACCAGTCCAAGCATGACCGGGTATTGACCGTCGCTGCCCGCCTGCCCACCGCACGTCGCCGGGTGATCAAGCACCTGCGGCTGGAGGGCATGCCGTACGAGCGGGCCCTGGCGGCGGCCTTCCGGTTGCTCGATCTCGGCTTCTTCCGCATCGGCGGCGAGGCGTACGCGGAGGCGAACAACAGCTACGGCCTCGCCACCATTCAGAAGGAACACGTCTCGATCCAAGGCCACACGGTGGTCTTCGACTATGTGGCCAAGTCCGGGCAGGAGCGCTATGTCGCCCTCGCCGACAATCTCGTCCGAGCCGCCGTGCGTGATCTCCTCAGCCGGGGAGACGGCGGTCCCGAGCTGCTCGCGTACGAGGACAGCACCGGCTGGCACGTCATCAACTCGACCGAGATCAACTCCTACATCAAAGGTATGGTCGGCGGCGAGGTGTCGGCCAAGGACTTCCGTACTTGGCACGGAACGGTGATTGCCGAGGTGTCGCTGGCCGGGGCGGTCGAGAAGTCCCGGACCTTGAGTGCCCGCAAACGCGCGGTGTCCGCGGCCATGAAGGAGGTCTCGAACTACCTGGGCAATACGCCCACGGTGGCTCGCAAGTCCTACGTCGACCCCCGCGTGGTCGACCTGTTCCACGACGGCGTCACCATTCCGCCGAAACTCGCTGCCACCGATCGCGATCTTCACGACGGGACAACTCACGGCAAGATCGAGCGTGCGGTGCTCGAGCTTCTGGCCAGCTGAATCGTCGGGAGGTGTGATGGCCGACCAGTCGGTCTTGCGCGACAAGGTCCGGCTGTATTCGAAACCCCGGGCGGGGATGTGACACACGCCTCGGAGCTTTGTCACGACGACGTCGTTCCTCCCGTTCCGGATCCCTTGCTAAGGGTCTATTGCCAGTCAACCGACCGTCCGCGGTACTGACGTGGGACAAAGGAGACCAGACATCCGCCGGGCAGTGGGGTCACCCTGAAATCCCGGTCCGACGTCAGCAGGTCATCGGGGTCGACAGTGCTCAGCTCCTCTGGAGTCGGCAGTTCCCACATCTCCCGTCGGCGAGGAGTCGGTGGGACAGGTGCGCGCGCTGGTTCCACTGCGCTCGGGAGACGCGTCTTCACCGCTTCCCGGAGTGCTTCGCCGGGCGGCACTTGGGCCCCGCAGGCTGTGCAGGTCCTGCCACCGCGGTTCACGCCTTCGCAGACCGGGCAGCGCCAGATCGCGCTCATCGTGGAGGCGGATCCGATCGCTTCCGCATGAGCTTTCCGACCAGACGACCCCCGAGTCGCGACTCGGCGGCCGGGGGCCGCTGTAACGCGGTGCGAAGACCCTTGCCTCGTAGGGCGCTCGGCGGCCCGGATGGGATCTCGCCCTCGGCCTCGGGTCGGATTGTCATCAAGGTGGCGTGCACGTGGCCGATCGTCGGACGACGGGCCTGATCGGGCGACATCATGGCATCGATCAGATCGGCCAGCTGGGTGGGAATGCCACGCCGCGGGATGCGCAGCGTCTCGCCGCTTCTGACCGCCACTGCGGGCTCGTGATATCTGGCCACGTCGAAGGGCGGCGGGGCTCCTGTCAGGTACTCGGTGTAGATCAAGCCCAGCGCGAAGATGTCGGACGCCGCTCCCAGTTCGCCGGGAGCCACCCCGGCCTCCTGGATGTAGCCCAGAAGCTCCGGCGAGTAATAGTTGATCGTGCCGACGATCTCCTCGGGAGGCGGTGGCCGACCCGCGATATAGGCGCTGTCGAAGTCGATCAGCTTCGTGGTGTAGCCCAATTCAGTGCGCTTGATCAAGACATTGCTCGGCTTGAGGTCGCTGTGGACGATCTTGAGATCGTGAAGGATCTTCAGGCTGTGCGCCACGGTCTTCATCAACACGAGCTGCGGGCGCAAGCCCAGCGCCGTCACATCGGCACTACTCAAGCCTTCGGCGTCGACCTTCTCGGTGATCTTGTAGTACTTGGCGCCCCAGCGGAAGAAGTCCAGCGTGACGATCAGGTTTCCGCCGTATGCGGACAACGGAGCCAGAGCGCGCTGGACGCCTCGGTGATGAGCCTCGAAGGCGGCACAGCGAGCCCGCTTTTTCGCCTTGATCTTTTCACTGCCGGGTGCGTCGTCGTCCGGGTAGGTCGGGCTCAGGAACTCCTTGATGAAGTACTGCCGACCTCCCCGCTCGGCGAACGTCCATTTGCTCAGACCAGCGCCCACGACCTTGAAGTCCTCAAGAATCCGGTAGCCGTTGAGGATGTCACCGGCCTTCATGACGACGATTCCCGAGTGTCTTGCGGTGTGGAGTCCTCCGTTGAGCCCGGCGCGTCGACCTGCGGTGACTGGTCGGCGTCAACCTCGTCGTCGCCGGCCGCCGGCTTGTCCGGCACTGTCTCCCTGTCGTGGGAGCTGTGGTCCGTACCGATCGAGTCTGTGGACTCCAAGTCCTCTTCGAGGGATGCGTCCTCTTCCATCAGGGGTTCTGGTCGCAGATAACGTTCGTATCCGGACTTGTACTGGTTCCACCTTTGCGTTGTCTCGTCGAGCTGGCGCGACCGCAGCGATTGGAGCTCCTGCTCGAGGCGCGCAACGGCGTCGCTCAATTGGTCGATCGGCTCAACGAAGTCGGAGGCAAGCTCGGCTACCCGTGGCGCGAACAGCTTCTGGAACTCTTTGAAATCGGCGCCGACCCCGAGCGTCGACATAGCCGCGTCGTCACCCGTGACCGCCGCGATCTCGGCCTGCAGCGACGACGACCAGCCCTCGGTATTGCGCGCCTCCAGTAGGCGACTCAGCACGAGGTGCTCGAAATGCATGGGGGTTCGCACGTATCCGAAGCAACCATCGGTCGCGCACACCACCAGGAATGGGGCCCGCAGCTCGACCCGACGGTAATTGACGTGGAACTCGGTATCGGCCGACATGGCATTGCTGACCACGGAGTCGCGGCGGAGGTTTGTTAGGGCGTCGCTGGGATCGCGCAGGTCATCGGTGCTGAGCTGGCGCGCCCCGCTGGACTCGAAGACGTACGCACGAGAGTCGCCGGCCCAAAGGACGTGACCGGCCCAAATGTGACCCCCCGGCTGGGTGCGCTGCAACGCAACAAGCGCCATCGTGGTGGGAAGGGCCCGGATGAGCCGCGACCGCAAGCCGCTGGGCGCGGGATTGAGTTCTTCCAGCCTCTCCCTTAGCGCCTGTTGAACCGAACGCTGGATGTCGCTGGCGGCACTCCTGCCGTTGAGGTGCCAGTCAGGCTCGAGCAGGTCCAGCATTCGCCGTTCGACGACGTCTCGAGCGATGCGCGATGCCAGGTAGGCGCCGGTACGCCGACCCTCCGGCGTCTCGTACACGGTGCCACCGGCTCCGCCCATACCGTCGAAGACCCCGACCAGGCCGAGGTCCGGACCGTCGCGCAGGATCGGGTCTGAGTCCTCACCCTGGTCCGGGATCTTGCCGAGGTTGAACGCGAACGAGATGGTTGGTCCGGGCGTTGCCATTGGCGGCGAGGCGGGCCAGGCGCTCGGGCTTTCGGTCACACCGAGTTGCCGATGGAGTCGATGATCGTTCCGTAGTCGACCTCCGACAGCCCACCGCCGGCCTGGGACGGATGATGCACCACGTTTTCCCAGACACCGGAGATGTCACTCCATCCGGGTCCGTCGGGAGCGAACAGAATGAGCCGCTTGGAACTGGATCCCATCCGGCCCTGCTCATCTTCCCAGGCGTCGGTCAGAGCACTGAAGTCCGCCGGCACCCGTGACGCGATGTCTGGAGGCAGCACTGAAGGGCTGAGCGATTGTGCGGGCTGGTCCGTCCACACCACGATCACCTGCCGGCGGCGATCACCGGTCGTCGTCCACGGTGAGTCGATGGCCAGTGCTACTGCCTCCAAGCCGGACTCCGGGGCATCGCCACCTCCTTCGGCGACAAGCCCGTTCACGAACTCCGAGAAGTCAGCCCGCTCATCGGGGAGAGTGAAGAACGGCGACTCGTCCAGGGCGGCCGCACCGTCGGCGGCGAAGTCGCGGAACGCGATTACGCGCACGCGGAGCTGATCAACGTTCTTGCCCTTGGCGGTGAGATTCGACTGCACGTCGTCGTAGAAGCGAAGTGCGTTGGTTTTGACCTGGTCGATGATTGGGGTCATGCTGCCGGTCACGTCGACGCAGAAGACGATGTCGACCGCATAGCTCAGCCCTCGAGGCGCCGCCAAGCTCGACTGTCCGCCGGCGGCGGGGGCGGCAGGTGAAGCGGGTGAGCTCGACTCGGCGGGGGCTGAGGGCGCACTTTCCTCAAGCACAGGCCAGTCGGTGCTCGAAGGGCTGCTCGCAGGAGGGGCGTCGGGAGCCGGCTCAGTGGACGGGGCGGGTGTCGGACTCGGGTTCGCGCTCTCGCTCATACATCCTCCAGAATCAATGCAAAACAAAGTGCCGCGGCCCTTGCCGCAGACGTAATTACATACCCTAAGGGTGACGCCTCAAACCCTTGGACCGTTGGTTGTTGGAGTTGCCCGGGGATGTCGAACTGGACGTGTCCGCTGGGAGATGGACGCCATCTTCCGCCCAGACCGAAAGGTCCCGGCGGGTCGCCGGGACCTTTCGTTTTGGGCTGGACGGAGCCTGCCGCCGAGCCTTGCTCAGGGTGCGCCAGCCGTCGCGGTCACACCAAGTCGGGTGAAGCCCGCGAATGGTTCTTGGCTGGTGAGGGGCCCTTCTGTACCGCCCATCTGCTGGATCAGCTCCAGGACCCCTCCGCGGGGGGTTCCGTAAATCTGCCAGCGACCCTCCCGCTCGAGGAAGTCCACATACGCGGTGGCCACGTGCTCGGTGATGACCGACAGATGATGGAGCATGGATTCCGCGTCCGGGTGGACCTGCACAACCGTGACTTCGTTCCTGGCAGGGTTTGCGTAGGCATTGAACGACAGCAGGCGGGGTTCTAGCGGTTCGACGGTGGTGTCGCAGTAGTCGGCGAACCAGGCCTTGAACTCCTCTAGCTTGCCCGGCTTGACCTTGTGGGTCCCGATGAAGATGAATGGTGCGTCCATGACGACCTCCTCGCTGAGTGCACACCGGCGTTCGGGTGCTTTTCATCAGAGTGCGGTCGTCTGCTGACCCTCGGCATCGGCACAGCGGGCCATTCGGCGCCGATGACTGTGAGTACTTCTACCGAGCCCTCTCGTGGTGGATGCTGGTGGAAGGGAAGGGGCGTCGATGGCGGACGTTGCCACTCGGCTGATCCGGGCTCGGGAGTTGCACCTCCAGTCGCGTTGGGCTGAGGCGTGTGACGAGTTCGCGGCCGCTGATCAGCTGGTGCCCCTAGCCGCCGACGATCTCGAGGCTTTCGCCGAGGCCTTGCAGGTGCTCGGCCGGGGCGAGGAAGCTATCGCGACGCTTCGGCGTGCGTTCCAAGCGCGCATGGAAGCGGGCGAGATCGATCGAGCGGTGACCTCGGCCTTTTGGCGGTGGCAGGCACTGATCATCAACGCCGAGTTCGCGCGCGCCAACGGGTGGCTGGCGCAGGTGCGAAGTCTTGCGCAGGAACACCGCACACCAGAGGTGCCGGCGGCCGAGGACTCGGGCGCCGGGCCGCACCTCGCCCACGCCGACCGCTCGCTGCCGGTCAGCGACAACGGCTGGTTCCTGGTCGCGGACGCTTATCTCCTGATCGCGGCGGCCGACTACGACGCCGCGGTACAGCTTCTTGCGCGCGCTGCCGAAGTCGGGTTACGACTCCGCCAGACCGATCTGGTCGCTTTCGCCACCATGATCAGGGGTAGGGCACTGATCAAGTCGGGACGTCTGAAGGAAGGCCTCAGCCGAATTGACGAGGCGATGCTGCTGGTCGTCGATCGCGACACCTCGCCGAGGGCGACCAGCATGGTGTACTGCAGCGCGATAGGTACATGTCAGGAGGCCCGCGAGTTCGCCCGCGCCCGCGAGTGGACGCTGGCTCTGAGCGCGTGGCTCGACTCCCTCCCCCAGCTCGGGGGCGCGTACTTCGGCGACTGCCGGATCTACCGGTCCTGTCTGATGCGACTCTGTGGTGATTGGGGAGAAGCGCTCGCTGAGGTAGCCGTGGTCTGCGACGACCTGAGCCGCGGCTTCGGTCAGCGCATTGCGGGGCACGCCTTTTACGAGCTCGGCGAGATACACCGGCTGCTTGGGAACCCGGAGGCCGAGGAGGCCTACCGTCGGGCGGGCGAGTGCGGCGCGCCAACCCAGCCGGGGTTGGCGCTGCTGAGGCTCGCTCAGGACGATGTCGACGCAGCAGTGGTCGGCATCCGACGCGCGCTCACCGAGACCCAAGGAAAGTTGGAGCGGCTGGGACTGCTGTCCGCTTGCGTCACCATCATGCTGGCCGCCGGAAACGTCGACGCCGCGCGGACCGCGGTCGATGAGATGGAATCGATCGCCGAGGTGTACGACACCGCGGCCGTCCAAGTCGAGGTCGATGCCGCTAGGGGCGCGGTCGCCCTGGACGAGGGCGATGTGGCGACCGCCCTCCCGCTTCTGCGCAGCGCCGCGCGGTGGTGGCGTGAAATCGACGCCCCCCACGCCGTCGCCACCCTGACCGTTCTGATTGCGCTCGCGTGTCGAGCCATCGGAGACGACGAGGCCGCCCATCTCGAGCTCGAGTCGGCGCGGGCCACGTTCTCCCGTCTCGGAGCCCGCCCCGATCTGCACCGGGTCGAGACCCTGCTGGACCCGTCCCAGCCGGTCAGCTCCCACGGCCTGACCGCTCGCGAGACGCAGGTGCTGAAGCTCATAGCAGCCGGAAAGACGAACCACGCGATCGCCAGCGAGCTGTTCCTCAGCGAGCGCACCGTGCACCGTCACGTGACGAACATCTTCGACAAGCTGGGGGTCCGCTCGCGCACCGCCGCCGCTTCGTACGGCATCCAGCACCACATCGTCGACACCGGCATACTCTGAGAACTCGAGCGATCCATGCCGCCACGTTCAGCCTTGAACGACGGCATGGATCTCTCGTCGGCATGGAGTCCGTGTGCTCGTTCTCGACTGCAGACCGTCTACAGGCTTGGGCATCGGCACAGCGGGCCTTTGGTATCCATCACTGCGTACTTGTACCTAGAGCACGCGGGCTGCCGGTGCGTCAGCGCTCTGGCCGAGCTTGCTTATGCAGCCTCAGGGCCCGCCAGGCAAATGTGATAGGCCCCTGCGCCCAAGGCACAATCGCGGGAAGCCTGCGTATCGCAGTCAAGGGCTGGATTGCTGTGGTCTTAACGGACATGGCTGTTCACTTCCAGAAATCAACTAGTGCGTCAACGATCGGTTGAGAAGCCATCGCCACGGATCCGTGGTGCTGTCGGGGCAGCACGCGATGCTCTGCATGCGCGAAGGCACCGGCAAGAGCTTTGGCACCAGAGTGGAAGAAGGCTTCACTCTTCTCGCCGGTCAGGACCAGAGTGGGCGCGGTAACGGATGCCCACCGCTCCGCCGGCAATGGCTTTCCGGACTGAACGCCTTGCAGGATCGTCAGGTCGTACGCTGCCGTGCCGGCCATCGCCACCGACTTGGACCAGCCGGGCATAAGCCGCATGAACGCCACACCCAACGGCGGGATCCCCATGGCGCTACGGAAGAACAACTTCACCGCCTCGCTGCCGCGGCCGGCCGCGGCCAGGCGCGTGATCTGCTCGGGCAACGCGTCTGGCACCGGTGGCCGACTGTTGTCGATGATCAGCGGCGGCTCGTACAGAGCCAGCCGTACGACTCTGTCCTGAAGGGCGTTCGCGGCGTCGAGCGCCAGAACCGCCCCGGAGGAGTTGCCGAACAACCTGACCGGCTCGTCGAGAGCATCGCTCAGCGCCTCGAGGTCCTCGACCTCCCGGTCCGGCGAGTAGTCCGGAGCGTCGGTACTGTGCCCCCGCCCGCGCCGGTCGTAGTTGATCACGGTGAACGATCCGCTCAGCCGCTGAGCCAGCTTGCGGGTGTCAGAGCGATCCGCGAGCGCAGAAGAGACGAGAACAACGACCGGCCCTCGCCCCGACATCTCGTACGCGATCGTGGTGCCGTCCCGCGAGGTCACTGTCTTCTGCGGGAGATTCATTTTCATCCTCCAATCCATCTACGCCGGCGCGCGTGCTGAAAACACTCAGCCGCGAGCGAGCACCGGGCGGGCTTGATGCTGGAATTTGACGCTGCCGGGCAGCCATCCCCTGATACGAGCGGCCAATGCCGCGACGAAACCCATTTGAAGAGCCGTGGCCAAGACCAGCCGCACGCTGATGGTACTGAGATC
>DASQUD010000272.1:0-2552 GCA_035641455.1 Propionibacteriaceae bacterium
CGGCGACAGGTCCGCGACGAGGAGCTGACGACCCACATTGTGCGGGTCCACGCCAGTCACTACGGCGTCTATGGCGCCCGGAAGGTGTGGCTGCAGTTGAACCGGGAAGGCATCGGCGTGGCCCGGTGCACGGTGGAACGGTCGATGCAGCAGCTTGGGGTTCGCGGCGCGGTCCGCGGCAAGGTGAAACGGACCACGGTCGCCGACCCGACCCGGCCTCGCCCGACCGACCTTGTCCACCGCGACTTCGCGTCGCTCGCACCGGATCGGTTGTGGGTGGCCGACCTCGAGCGCCACGAGGCGTTCGCTAACCCTGGCGATGGTGGGAGGCCATCGCCGGACGCCTGTCGCAGCAGGCGTTTGGAAGCTGGAGGACGACCGGTTACCTCGGCGTGGGGGTGATTGGTGGAGCAGTCCTCGACAACGACGAGTCGTCTCAGTACTGCCAGATGGGGCGGGCTCGGCTAGCGAGACGGAGAGGTATACGAGAGGAACCAGCGGCTGAAAGCCCCTCAAGACGCATACACCGACTCTGAACCTGGCGGACATGGGTCGGATCGCACCGCGCACCCGTCCGGCCGTCGGCCGGGCGGGGAACTCCTTGGCTGGGTGATGTCGCCGGCCGGGAGGCCATGGTGAATGTCTGCGGCGTAGCCATGGCGATGGTGCAGGGGCATAGCTGGGTGCCGATCCCGTCGAAGGGTTCGCGGATGAACGTGGGAACCGTTTCGGCTCTCCCGAACCGCCGCCGCAGCCAGCGGCCCAGCGGATCGGGTGAACGCATGGCCTGTTGATCGGGCCGAAATGGGGCGGAGGGCCCGTAGTACTCCGAGGCCGGGAAAGCCGGCCACCTGGGGAAGGGGCTCAGCAGGATCGCAGAGACGCCGACAGGGAAGGAGACACACTGGTGAATACCGGTGTCGCGTGGCCGATCGACTCCACGGAGGCGTGGGCACGGGTACTTCGGATGCAAGCCAAGCTGCACCGTTGGGCGGTGGCCGAACCCGGCCGCCGTTTCGATGATGTGTTCAACCTGGTCTATGACCCGGCCTTCCTCGCTGCCGCGTGGGACCGGGTGCGGACCAACAAGGGCGCCCGCACTGCGGGGGTCGACCAGATCGCACCGCGGTCGATCACCTCAGCCCGGGCCACGACCATGCTCGCCGATCTCCGCGAGACGGTGAAGGCGGGCAGGTTCGTCCCGGATCGGGTCCGGCAGAAGTCGATCCCCAAGAGCAATGGCAAGGTCCGTTGGTTGGGGATTCCGACGATGGCCGACCGGATCGTGCAGGCGTCGCTGAAGTTGGTGCTGGAGCCGATCTTCGAAGCCGATTTCCAACCATCATCGTATGGTTTCCGGCCCCGGAGACGAGCCCAGGACGCCATCGCGGAGATCCACTTCCTCGGCTCAGCCACCCGTGACTACGGATGGGTGTTCGAGGCCGACATCACCGCATGCTTCGACGAAATCGACCACGCCGCCCTGATGGAACGGGTCCGTTGTCGCATCTCCGACAAGCACGTCTTGGGTTTGGTCAAGGCGTTCCTGAAAGCAGGCATCCTTACCGAGGACGGCCTGAGCCGGGACACCTGGACCGGCACCCCGCAAGGCGGGATCTTGTCACCGCTGCTGGCCAACATCGCCCTGTCCGTTCTCGACGAGCACTTCCGCCGCAAGTGGGACGCGCTCGGCCCGGAATGGACCCGCGTCAAGCATCGCCGTGCCGGAGGCCCGGTCATGAAACTCGTCCGCTACGCCGACGACTTCGTGATCATGGTCCACGGTCAGCGGGCCGAGGCCGAAACGCTGTGGGGCGAGGTGGCGGCGGTATTGCAGCCGATGGGCCTGCGCCTGTCGGAAGCCAAGACCCACCTGACGCACATAGACGACGGGTTCGACTTCCTCGGCTGGCGCATCCAGCGCCGCCGCAAGAAAGGTCACCAGGCTGGGAAACGCTACGTCTACACCTATCCGTCGAAGAAGTCCTTGGCTTCGATCCTCGACAAGGTCCGACGGCTGACCCGGCGGGCATCTCATCGCACACTCGCTGACCTGCTGCGCCGACTCAACCCGGTGATCAGAGGTTGGTGCGCCTACTTCCAGCACGGCGTGTCGAAACGCACCTTCAGCTACCTCGACCACTTCGCATTCTGGCGGATCGTCGGTTGGCTGAAGAAGCGACACCCCGGCCTCGGAATCCGCACCCTGGTCCGGCGCCACCTCCCCGGCTGGAGGATCCGCGCCGGAGGGATCGAGTTCTTCCGCGCCTGGCAGGTCCCTGTGACCCGCTACCGCTACCGAGGAACCCGAATCCCCACACCATGGGCCAGTGCCACGGCATGACCCTGTGGAGAGCCGGATGCCCAGGAATGGGCAAGTCCGGTTCGGAGGGCGGGCAGCAGAAACCCACCAGCCGCAAGACTGGCAGGGCGCTGCTGCCCGACCCCTACACCTACGTGTCGACCTGGTCGGGTTGGGTCTACGTAGCCTTCGTCGTCGACGCCTACGCCCGCCGCCTCCTCGGCTGGCGCATCCAGCGCCGCCGCAAGAA
>DASQUD010000273.1:0-27991 GCA_035641455.1 Propionibacteriaceae bacterium
TCACCTTGACCAACAGCGCGCTGGCCGCTTTTTCCGCGATTCCGCGCTGCAGCCGGCTCACGTTGGTGACGAAGAGGTCATCACCCACCACCTGCACCTTTTCGCCGAGCCTGCTCGTCATCAGAGCGCTCCAACCTGCCCAGTCGTCCTCGGCGAGGGGATCTTCGATGGAGACGATCGGGAAGTCGTTCGTCCACTGCTCGTAGATAGCGCTCATCTCGTCTGAGGATTTGGCGTTGCCCTCCCAGGTGTAGGTGCCACCCTCGAAGAACTCCGTGCTGGCCACGTCGAGCGCCAACGCGACATCGCTGCCCAGTCGAAGTCCGGCGCCCTCGACCGCCGACGAGATCAGCTCTAATGCAGCCACGTTCACCGGCAGGGCCGGAGCGAAGCCGCCTTCGTCCCCCAGGCCGGTGGCATAGCCCGACTTCTTCAGCACCGACTTCAGGGTGTGGTAGACGCTCGCGCCCATCTCGAGCGCATCCCGAAACGTCGGGGCGCCGATTGGGGCGATCATGAACTCCTGCACGTCAACGCCGGAATCTGCGTGAGCTCCGCCGTTGACGATGTTCATCATGGGGACCGGCAGCAGGTGGGCGTTCGGACCGCCGACATATCGGTAAAGCGGCAGTTCGGCGGAGTGCGCAGCGGCGTGAGCGACGGCGAGCGAGACGCCGAGAATGGCGTTGGCGCCGATCTTGCTCTTGTTGTCAGTACCGTCCAGGTCGAGCATGGCCTGGTCAATGAGGCGCTGCTCGCTGGCCTCGTAGCCGATCAGTTCGGGTCCCAATTGATCGATGACGCCGAGCACTGCCTTGGTGACCCCCTTGCCGCCAAAGCGGCTTTCGCCGTCACGAAGTTCCACGGCCTCGAAGGCTCCCGTTGAGGCGCCGGAGGGTACTGCGGCACGACCCTCAGAGCCGTCGTCGAGAATGACCTCAACCTCAACCGTCGGGTTGCCGCGTGAGTCGAGGATCTCGCGCGCGCCGATGAACTCAATACTGGCCACGAGTGTCGCCTTTCCGATGTCGCCCCGACCGGCAGGTCACCCGATTCCGGAGCACAGAGATGTTGCCGTCAGCCTATCGGCGCGCCGCCCTCGAGCGCCGGAGACCCAGCCGGTGCGTCCGCACATTCAGCGGCGAAGACCTACTGTTGCGGTCGGTTGGCCCGGGCGTGGACCGCGTTGACGCCGACGATGCCGAGCCAGGAGATTGCCACGCCAATCAGGCCCGGATCGGTGTTCGTGGCCGAAATCGCGGTGATCGGTACGCCGACGGCGAGCGACACGATGCCCAGGACGAACTGCCTGGTCCGACTAGATTGATCCATGCGGCTGGCCGAGTTCACGACCTCGGCCTCATGACGAAGCTCTCCCGCACGCAGCGCGGCGAGCTGCTCAACCCGCTCCGCTAGTCCCGCCGCGACGTATTCGGAGTACTCCGGACCAAGTTCCATTCGAGCGGCCAGGGCGGCTTGCGCATCGCGCGTCGTTTCCTCGCTGGGTTGGTGCACGCTGTACGCCTGGCGCGGCGCGTACGGCGGTTGCTGCTGGTATCCCCGTTGAGGCTGCTGCTGGTATCCGTGTTGAGGCTGCTGCTGATATCCCTGTCGGGGCTGTTGCTGATATCCGGTCTGAGGCTGCGGCCGCTGCTGAAATTCGGTCTCCGACTGCGGCCGCTGCTCATATCCAGTCTGAGGCGGCTGCTGCGGCTGATATCCGCCGTGCGATGGCGGCTGCCGTGGTCCGGGCTCCATCGGCCCGTCGGGCTGCGATGGGTAGTTCCGGGGACCGGGCGGCTCGGACATGCGTTCAGCCTAGCCCGCAACTTGCGCGTTCTGGCCAGCTTCGCTGACCCGCACCCTTGCCTCGAGGCCCCGCACGGCCGCCCGTACCGCGTGGTCGGGATTGATGCCGCTGGCCTGGCCACGGGCCACCAGAGCGAGCACCTGCGTCCCAAGATCATTTTCGTCGATCGGCTCACTGGGCAGGTCGACGGCAACCCGCCGGGACCGCACCCGGCTGACGATCTTGTTCGCGCGAGCCAGCGACGACAGCTGGTCGGGAATGCCCTCCAGCACCGACGTCCTGCCTTTTTCGGCGGCCTTGCGCTGCTCCCAGCTGAAGTGGAGATCGGCTGGCGTCTCGTCGGTGGCGAAGACGTATGGATGCCGGGCGATCAACTTGTCCGCGATGCCGGCCGCGATGTCGTCGATGGTGAAACCGTCGTCGCGTTCGGCGGCGATCTCGGCATGGAAGATCACCTGCAGCAGCAAGTCGCCCAGCTCCTCACGCAGATGATCCCGATCGCTGGATTCGACCGCCTCGATGGTCTCGGCGGTCTCCTCGATCAGGTACTGCACCAGTGATTCGTGGGTCTGCTCGGCATCCCAGGGGCATTGCTGCCGCAAAGTCGCCATGACCTCGATCAGCCGCGCGAGTTGCGGGTGGTCCATCGGCTCAGGGCGTGGGGCTGGCGGCCGCCGGGGACGCGAGCGAGCTCGACTGATTCTCAATGATGGTCTTTTGTTGCGGATCCAGCACGCCGAGTCGTGGATTCAGCGTGACGTTGATCCTGCCGATCTCGGCGACGTACTCCTGTCCCAGCTTGGAAGCGACAATCTGCTCGTCGGCGATGTCGTCGAGGACCGGCCGAGCTCCTTCAACCTGGAGCAGCGGAGCGAGATTGCTGCCCCTGAGCACCTCATCGCGCTCACTGTCGCTGATCGCAATGTTCTGGCGCGCCGCAATCTGCTCGGCCAACTCGCCATGGATCATGGCGTTGACGACGGCCTGGCTGGAAACCCGCTGACCTTCCTCGAGCGTCGCCGAGATGGCTTCCACGGCGTCGTCGACCTGCCGCTGCGTAATCCGATCGTCGTCCACGTAAGCGACGACTCCCGGCTCGGCGTTTGCGCAACCGCTGACCGCCAGCGCCAGCAAGAACACGCCGGCCAGACCGGTCCGTCTCAACTGCCGGGTGCGGAGCAAAGCCATGAAAGATCCGTTCTCGAAGTGAAGCCGCGAGCGATCCTATGACACTGTCCGAAGCCGCTCCGACATGTCGGCGCTATCGAAGACTTCGGTGACCACCTTGGTACACCAAGTCAACAGGGCCGCGTCCCGCACCGGGTCTGCGCCGATCTGCGAGCTCATCGGGCGGGGCACAAGCGCAATCTTCGCCGCGTCCTTGACCACGCTGCGGGGATAGAGCCGCTGAAGTCTCAGCCGCCGGGACTCGACCAGCTGGACCGGCCCGAAGCGGACGAAATTGCCCTGGGAGACGATCTCGGTCAAGCCAGCCGACCGCGCAAGCAGCCGGAATCGAGCCACCGCCAGCAGGTTGTCCACCTCCGCAGGCGGTGGTCCGTAGCGATCGGCAAGCTCAGCTTCAACCCCCTTGACGTCGGCTTCGCTGCGCACCTCCGCAAGACGCTTGTACATCTCCAGCCGCAGCCGCTCTGATTCGACGTAGTCGGTGGGCAGATGCGCCGCAACCGGCAGTTCGATCCGCATCTCAGGCTCGGGCTCGCTGTCTTCACCGCGGAATTCCGCGACCGCCTCGCCGACGAGCCGGATGTAAAGGTCGAAGCCGACGTCGGCGATGTGGCCTGATTGCTCGCCGCCCAAGAGGTTGCCGGCGCCGCGGATCTCCAAATCCTTCATCGCCACGGCCGTACCTGCCCCAAGATCGCTGTGCGCCGCGATGGTGGCCAGTCGATCATGTGCAGTTTCGGTGAGCGGCTTCTCAGGCGGGTAGAGGAAATAGGCATACCCCCGTTCCCGGCTGCGGCCGACCCGGCCCCGAAGCTGGTGCAGCTGGGAGAGTCCGAGGACGTCGGCGCGCTCGATCAGCAGCGTGTTGGCGCTGGAGATGTCGAGCCCCGCCTCCACGATGGTGGTGCAGACGAGCACGTCGGCGCGGCGTTCCCAGAAGTCGATCATGACCTGTTCCAGGCGCTGCTCGCTCATCTGCCCATGCGCGGTGACCACCCGCGCCTCGGGCACCAGCTCGGCAATCCGCCGGGCGGTCTTGTCAATGCTCTGCACCCGGTTGTGAACGTAGAACACCTGGCCCTCCCGCAGCAGCTCCCGGCGGATGGCGGCGGTCACTTGCGCCTCGTCGTAGGGGCCCGCGAAGGTCAGCACCGGGTGGCGCTCCTCAGGAGGCGTCGCCATGGTGCTCATTTCGCGGATGCCGGTGACCGCCATCTCCAGGGTTCGTGGGATCGGCGTCGCAGACATCGCGAGCACGTCGACATGGGTGCGTAGCCGCTTGAGCTGCTCCTTGTGCTCGACGCCGAAGCGCTGCTCCTCGTCGATGATGACCAGGCCCAGGTCCTTGAACGAAATATCCCTCGACAGCAGCCGGTGTGTGCCGACCACCACGTCGACCCGGCCGTCCTTGAGCCCCTCCACCGTCGCCTGTGCTTCAGCGTCGCTCTGAAACCGGCTGAGTGGTGCGACGTTGATCGGGAAGCCGGCGTAGCGGTCGGCGAACGTGGCATGGTGCTGCTGAACGAGGAGGGTGGTCGGCGCCAGGATTGCCACCTGTTTGCCGTCCTGCACGGCCTTGAAAGCGGCCCGTACGGCGATCTCGGTCTTGCCGTATCCCACGTCGCCGCAGATCAGCCGGTCCATGGGCACGATCTGTTCCATGTCCCGCTTGACTTCCTCGATGGCGGCCAGCTGGTCGGGAGTCTCGACGAAACTGAAGGCGTCCTCCAGCTCGCGCTGCCAAGCGGTGTCCGGCGAGAAGGCATGTCCCCGGGTCGCCTGCCGGGCGGCATACAGCTTGATCAACTCAGCGGCGATCTCACGTACCGCCTTGCGGGCCCGGCCCTTCCGCTTGGCCCAATCAGCCCCGCCCATCCGGTCCAGCGTCGGGTTCTCACCACCCACATAGCGGGTGACCTGGTCGAGTGAGTCCATGGGTACGTAAAGCCGGTCTCCCGGCTGGCCGCGCCTCGACGGCGCGTATTCGATCACCAGATACTCCCGGACGGAGCCAGCTACCGGCCGCTGCACCATCTCGACATAGCGACCCACCCCGTGCTGGCCATGCACCACCGGATCGCCGGAGACCAACTCGAGCGGATCGATCTGGTTCTTGCGGCGAGCAGGCATCCGCCGGCTGGCTTTGTCTGCAGCCCGTTGCCCCGACAGATCCCGGGCAGTGAGAACGGCAAGCTGCACCGCGTCCGCGGTGAACCCGTGGCTGAGCTCGCCGGTGACCAGGGTCGCGATGCCCACTTCGGGGACGTCGTCCAGCCGATCGACGAGCCGGATCGGCAGTTCGCGCTCGGTCAGCACCTCGGCCAGTCGTTGGCTGGTGCCTCGACCTTCGGCCACCACGGCGACCCGCCAGCCGGAACGGATGCGATTCATGATGTCAGCGACGGCCGCCTCGGTATCCCCTCGGTAGGTCTCGGCCACCCGGCCGGCGATCGTACGGGACTCCACACCAGCCGTATCGACCTGCTCCGAGAAGTCGATCAGCTCGCCTTCCTCGGTGCGCACCTCGTGCCCTGAGCCGCCCCACTCACGCCCTGAGCCCGTCGACGGGCCGGCACTGAACGGCGACAGCGTCCACCAGAGCAGCCCGCGCGCCAGGGCCGCCCGCCGAACCTCAGCCAGCGGCTGATACGCAGATGCACCGAGGTCGATCGGCGCTTGGCCTCCGCCGGCGGCAGCCGCCCACGACGCGCGAAGAAACTCCTCACTTGTTTTCACCAGCTCGATAGCTCTCCCACGAACCAGCTCGGGGTCACAGATCAACACGACGGTCTCGGCTGGCAGCACGTCAACCAGGAGTTCCATGCCGTCGACCAGGGCCGGCGAGAGGGCTTCCATCCCGTCGACCGCGTGACCCTGAACGATCTTGTCCAGCATCTCGATCAGCTCCGGGTGCTGTTCAGCCAGTGCCGCGGCGCGGGCCCGAACCTCGTCGGTGAGCAGAAGTTCCCGGCATGGCGAGGCGGTGATCTCGGCGAGCGTCAGTTCGCCGGATCGCTGGTCAGCAACGGAGAAGTGGCGGATCTCCTCGACGGTGTCGCCGAAGAAGTCGACTCGTACCGGATGCTCCTCGGTGGGCGGGAACACGTCGACAATGCCGCCTCGCACCGCGAACTCGCCGCGCCGCTCCACAAGATCAACGCGAACATACGCGGCGTCCACCAGGGCTTGGGCTAGCTCAGCGAGGTCGACGTCTGACCCGACCGCCAGCCGTACCGGACGAAGATCGGCGAGGCCCTTGACCTGCGGCTGCAAGACGCTTCGGATCGGAGCGACGATGATCTTCGGTGGCGGCTCCTCGGCCCGTCCGGCGAGCCGGCGCAGTACCGCCAGCCGGCGACCGACCGTGTCCGACCGAGGACTCAGTCGCTCGTGCGGCAGTGTCTCCCACGCCGGATAGTAGGCCACTTGGTCTTGCCCGACGAGCGATGCGAGGGCCGCCGCGACGTCCTCGGCTTCACGAAACGTGGACGTCACCAGCAGGACTGGCTGATCGGCTCCGCCGCGATCCTCCGACGCCGCAAGGGCGGCAGCAATAAGCGGGCGCATCGGTGCCGGGGCCGTGATGTCCACCGCGCGAAGGGCGCGCGAACGTGCATCGCTGATCGTCTCAGCGATGGTGGGATCTGCGATCAGCAGGTCAACGAGTCCCGCAAGGCTCACCGACCCAACCTACCTATCTCGTCCTTCGACCGCCGTCGCCCTCCCTTACCGACCTCGTTTCCACGACTTTGAGCCCCTTCGGTACCCCTTGAGCCCGTTTCTTCGGGTTCGACGAATGTCTACGGGGCTCAAAGTCGTGGAGACGCAGGCCGGAGGCGGCGCCATCGTGCGGCAGCAGCTTGTGTGTACGCGCTTCAGCCGGTCAGGAGTTGTACGCGCTCTGGGTGCGGTCCAGGCCAACCGTGACCAGCGATTCGACGGCGTCGGCCGCGCGCTCCACCTCCACGGCGAGCGAGTCGCGCTCGCCGGCCGAGAAGTTACTGAGCAGGAAATCGGCTGGATTCTGGCGGCCGGGCGGGCGGCCAACTCCGAACCGGACGCGGTAGAAGTCGCCAGTGCCGAGTGACTTGCGAATGGACTTCAGGCCATTGTGGCCGTTGTCCCCACCGCCGACCTTGCTCCTCAGCTGGCCCAGCTCTATATCGAGCTCGTCGTGCACCACGACGAGGCGGTCGGGAGTGATCTTGAAATAGTTCAGCAGGCCGGCGACCGCACCGCCGGTCTCGTTCATGAACGTTCGCGACTTGGCCAAGATCACCCGGACGGCGTCAGGTCCGATGGGCCCCAGCCGGCCCTCTGCGACCTCTGTCCGCATGCCGCGCGGAGCACCGAAGCGAATGCCCAGCCGACGGGCCAGCTCGTCGACAACGACGTAACCGATGTTGTGCCGGTGCGACGCGTACGCCGGACCAGGATTGCCGAGCCCGACGACCAGCCAAGGCTCCACGATCGGCGGTCTATGCGCCCTCAGCCGTCGAGGTCGCAGGCTCGGCGCCGGCCTCGGGCTCCTCGCCACCCGCCTCCTCGACCACCGTGGGCTCGATGCCTGCCTCAGCCTCGGCTTCTGCCAGTTCGGCGGCTGCGGCTTCAGCACTCTGGGCGGCGGTGATGTTGACGATCAAGGTCTCAGGGTCGAGTGCAAGCGTAGAGCCATCCGGCAGCGAGAGGTCGCTGGCCAGAATCTGAGTCCCCGCCTCGAGGTCCTCGACCGAAACGACGATCGACTGTGGGATGTGCGTCGCTTCGGCCTCAATGGTCACAGCAGAGTGCTCCACGACCACCAACGTTTCGCTGACCGCCTCACCTTCCACGTGCACGGGAACGTCGACGGTTACCTTCTCACCCCGTCGGACGATCACCAGGTCGACGTGTTCGATGGTGTGCTTGATCGGGTCGCGCTGGACCTGCTTGGGCAGCGCGAGCTGCGCCTTGCCATCGACGTTGATCGACAACAGCGCGTTCGCTGTACGGAGCGCGAGCAGCGTTTCGTGGCCCGGCAGCGTGATGTGGACCGGAGCCGTGCCGTGACCGTAGAGGACGGCGGGTATCTTGTCGGCGCGGCGGATCCGGCGGGCAGCGCCCTTGCCGAACTCGGTACGCGATTCGGCGATGAGCTTGACCTCGGGCACGAACGAACTCCTCGAACTTCTGCGTTGTCTACTTCACGGGGCGCCCAGCGAGGAAGTCGTAGCGCTTCTTCGTCGATTACGGTCCTGCGACCCTCGCCGAGGCAACCGAATTACCTTAGCGGACGGCAGGTAATGCCGCCAACCTCGTCCAGGCTAGCTCTGACCCGAGAAAAGGCTAGTCACGGAGCCATCCTCGAAGACCTCGTGGATCGCACGGGCGATCAGCGGAGCGATGGAGAGCACGGTCAGGCTCTCGAAGCGGCGTTCCGCGGGGATCGGCAGCGTGTTGGTCACGATCACTTCCTCGAATGCCGAGGCCTGCAACCGGTCGTACGCAGGCCCGGACAGCACCGCGTGGGTAGCGGCTGCGATCACCGACCGAGCACCGCGGGCCTTAAGGGCTTCCGCCGCCTGGCAGATCGTGCCGGCGGTGTCGATCATGTCGTCGACCAGCAGACACACCTTGCCGGAAACGTCGCCGACGACCTCATGCACCGCGACAGTGTTCGCCACATTGGGATCGCGCCGCTTGTGGATGATCGCCAAGGCGCTGTTCAGGCGGTCCGTCCACATGTCCGCCAGCCGAACTCGGCCCGCATCCGGCGACACCACTGTCATCGTCGACGTGTCGTAATGATCGCGCACATAGTCGGCGAGCACCGGCAGCGCCCACAGGTGATCCACCGGTCCGTCGAAGAAGCCCTGGATCTGCGCGGCATGCAGATCCACCGACATCAGCCGATTGGCCCCGGCTGTACGGAACAAGTCGGCGATCAATCGGGCGGAGATCGGCTCTCGGCCGCGATGCTTCTTGTCCTGGCGAGCGTAGGGGTAGAAGGGAGCCACCACGGTGATGCGCTTCGCCGACGCCCGCTTCAGGGCGTCGACCATGATCAACTGCTCCATCAGCCACTCATTGACCGGCGCCGTGTGACTTTGGATCACAAAGGCATCGGAGCCGCGTACGGACTCCTCGAACCGGACGTAGATCTCGGAGTTGGCATAGTTCAGCGCGCGAGTGGCGACGATGTCGACGCCCATGAGATCGGCGATCTCCTGGGCCAGCTCGGGGTACGCCCGGCCCGAGAAGAGCATCAAGTGTTTGACGTTGGGCTTCTTGAAGCCGGTCACTCTGCGCCCTCCGCCGGCGTCCCGTTGAGCGGCCCCTCGGGGCGCTCAAGAGGCGCTTCGGCAGGCTCAGGCCGGGGCTGCGCGGCTTCTGCCGCGGCGGCTGTCTTGGTACCGGCGCGTTTTCTCGCCACCCAGCCGGCAACATTGCGCTGGCGTGCCCGACTCACCGCCAGCTCGCCGGGCTTGACGTCGCCGGTGATCACCGAGCCGGCTGCAACGTACGTGCCCTCGGCAACCCGTACGGGTGCGACCAGGACGGCATCGCTGCCCACGAAGCTGTAATCCCCGACGGTGGTCGTGGACTTCGTAACCCCGTCGTAGTTGGCGAAGATCACTCCGGCGCCGATGTTGGCTCCGTCGCCGATCTCCGTGTCCCCCAGATAGCTCAGGTGCGGCGCTTTGGCTCCGGCCCCCAGCCGTGCATTCTTCGCCTCGACAAACGTGCCGATCTTGCTGCGAGGCCCGAGAATCGTGCCCGGACGCAAGTAAGCGAAGGGTCCGACACTGGCGTCCGCACCGATGACGCTGAGGGATCCGTGGGTGCGAGTGACCACCGCCCGCTCGCCAACCTCGACGTCCATCAACGTGGTGTCCGGTCCGATCCTCGCCCCCGCGCCGACCGACGTAGCACCCTCCAGGAATGTTCCCGGCAGCAGCGTCACGTCGGGCGCCAGGTCGACCGAGCTGTGCACCCACGTGGTGGCCGGATCAACCACCGTGACGCCGGCTCGCATCCAGTCCACCAGGATGCGCCGGTTCAGCTCCACGCTCATCGCCGCAAGCTGTACTCGGTCGTTGACGCCCTCGGTCTGCCAAAGATCGGAGATGACGTGCGCCCGCACGGCCTTGCCCGCCCGGCGAGCGACCTCGACCACGTCGGTCAGGTAAAGCTCGCCCTGCGCGTTGTCGGAGCGGAGCCCGGCCAGCGCGCTGCGCAAGGTCTCAGCGTCGAAGACGTAGATACCGGAGTTGATCTCGGTGATCGAGAGCTCTTCCGGCCCAGCATCCCCGTGCTCGACAACCCGGCTCACCAGGTCGTCGGCGTCTCGGATGATCCGGCCGTAGCCGCTCGGATCGGCCAGATTGGCGGTCAGCACCGTCACCGCCGACCCGTTCGTCCGATGGGAGACGACCAGCTCGGCCAGCGTCTCGGGGCTCAGCAGGGGAACGTCGCCGTAGGTGACGACGACCTCACCAGAGAGGTCGGGCAGCTCGCTCAGCGCCACCTGGACTGCGTGGCCGGTGCCGAGTTGCTCCTCCTGGACGGCGATGATCACGTGGGGTGCGATCTCGGCTAGATGTGCTTCCACCTGATCACGGCCATGCCCCACAACCACGACGACCCGCTCGGGTTCGAGGCTGGTCGCGGTGCGGATGGAATAGCTGACCAGTGAGTGTCCGGCGATCTCATGCAGGAGCTTCGAGCGCGAGGACTTCATGCGTTTACCCTCGCCGGCCGCCAAGATCACTACCGCGGCGACGGGCGGGGACAGCGCAGGGCTGGCGACGTCGGGGCTGGGCAACGGGGGCTCTCCTTGAGAATCGTGCGCGACGCCCGTACGGATCGCCTAGTGAACGGAGCCTAGGCCCTGTCCTGGCAGCGGTCCGGCTGGTCGGGCGCTCCCCGGGTAGGAGTCGAACCTACGTCGCTAATCCTGATTCAAAGTCAGGCGGGCCCTGCCGACAGACCAACCGGGGACCGTGCAACCCTCCCTGCTCGATCAGGTTGCACCGTCGGCGGCCAGCCTGCGGCCGACCACGAACAAGAGTACGCACAGCAGACCTTGCATGTGCGGTCCCAGGACGCTTACCGGACGCTGTCCCCCTGCCCGACCAATAGGGCGCATCTTTCCTCCGTTCGGCTATGGGGCACGCTCGGATGTGAACCCGGAGCAGATCCGCTACGGCGAGCGCCGAGGTGGCCGATTTGCGTCTGAAGGGCGGCTGTCATTACCCTTTCTGTAACGTTTTAGAAGACTCAGGATCATGCCTACTACTGCCCTTCATGCGCCCTCGCGCCCCGCCCTCGCCAGCCGTACGGCGGCGATCGCGGTCACTGCCTTGTTCACCGTCAACGGTTTGCTGCTCGGCGGCTACGGAGGTGCGCTGCCGTCACTGCGAGTCAAGCTGGATCTCAGCTTCTCGGAGATCGCGGTCTTGCTTTTCTGCGGCGGCGCGGCGGGCATCTTGTCCATGCAGATCGGTGGCCGGCTAGCCGATGCGATCGGCGCCCGCAAGGTCTCGCTCGGCGCTATGCCGGTGATCGTGCTCGCCGCCCTGGCGTTTGGCTTTGCTCCAAGCTTCGCTGTAGCTGTCTTGGGCGCGGTTCTCATTGGGCTGGGGAACGGCGCAATGGACGTCGCCATGAACGCACTGGGCGTCCAGGTCGAAGCGGCCCGCCATCGGCCAATCATGAGCTTCTTTCACGCTTTTTTCTCCGTCGGCAACCTGGTGGGCGCCGGCAGCGTACTGATCATGTCGAGCATTCTCGGCCTGACCGGCGGCTCGATCGTGACGCCACTGATGATCATGCTAGCGATTGCCGGTGTGGTGACGCTGGCCGTGCTGATCAAGATCACTCCGGAAGCGGCCGTGGTTGAGCACACCGTCGACGGGGTTCGTATCCGCATTCCAAAGATGGCCTGGCTGCTCGGAGTGATGGCGCTGGCCTTCGGGCTGTCCGAAGGCACCGCCGTTGATTGGTCGTCCCTCCACGTCACCACGGTCGCCAACGTCGACTCGACCACGGGCTCGCTGGGACTCGTCGCCGTCAGCGGCATGATGGTCGCGATCCGGTTGATCGGGGATCGTCTGGTGGCGCGATTCGGCCGTCGGGCCGTCGTCCGCTTCGGCGGCGCCTGCGCCGCTGCCGGCTATCTGATGGTGACGCTGGTCAGCGGGCTGCCGTTGCTGATCGTGGGTTGGGGGCTCGTCGGCTTCGGTGTCGGCATGATCGCACCCCAGGTCTACGCCGTCGCCGGTCACATCGGGGGCGGGCGCGTGCTCGCCGTGGTGGTCACCTTCGGCTACGCCGCGTTCCTGATGGGCCCGGCGGTGATCGGATTTTTTGTTCAGCAGCTCGGTCTGCACCGCGCCATGATCGTGCCGGCGGTTCTCTGTGCGGGCATCGTGTTCCTGGCCGCCACGATGCCGAAGAGCGACGCTGATCTGAAGAGCTGATCATTCGAGGGCCCCGCGGCTTCTAGGATTCGGCTGTGGCCAGTTCCGAGACCGAGGCGGACGAGGTCGATGGCATCGTCGCGGCCTGGCGTCGAGAACGCCCGGACCTTGACGTTGCACCGATGGAGGTGCTCTCCCGAATCACCAGGCTCGCTCACCGCGTCGACCGTCATCGCGCGAACGCCTTCGGTTCACATGGGCTGGAGTCGTATGAGTTCGACGTCCTTGCCGCCCTGCGCCGGTCGGGCGAACCGTTTTCGCTCTCTCCCGGCCAGCTGGTCAGGGAAACTCTGGTCACCTCCGGCACCATGACGAATCGCGTTGACCGACTGGCCGCCCGCGGGCTGGTCGAACGGGACGATCACCCCGACGATCGCCGCGGAGTGTTGGTCCGGTTAACCGACACGGGCCGCGCGAAAGTTGACGCGGCCTTGGCGGACCTGCTCGCCGCCGAGCAGACGATCCTCGCCTCCATCGACCGGGCGGATCAAGATCAACTTGTCCGGACCCTGCGGCACCTGTTGAGTTCGTCCGACTAGCCTCAGCCGATGACCCGAGCGCCCGTCACCGGACCCGTGGCACGGCGCACGGCCCGGCATTGGCCGTCGGCGCTCAACGCCACGCTCAGGTCGACCGCCGCCGCTTCGCTGGCGGCCAGGAAGGCGCAGGTGGGGCCCGATCCCGACACCAGCGCCCCCAAGGCGCCGTACTCCACTCCCGCTTCCAGCACCTGGCGCAGTCGCGGCTGCAGATCGAGAGCAGCCGGCTGAAGGTCGTTGACCAGCGCCGCTCCCACGGCGGCAGGGTCTCCAACCCGCAGCGCGTTCATCAGCGCCGGAGGGACCTCAGGAGCCCGCGCCTGGCCGCCCATTTCTTGCGACAGCTTGCCGGCGGCGGCGCCGCCCGCTTTCCTTGCGCCCATTTGGTCGTGGCGGCGATAGACGGCCGGCGTCGACAGGCCGTGGTGGCCGAAAGCCAGTACCCAGTGGTAGCCGCCCCGCGCCAGAACCGGTACCACCTGCTCACCGCGACCGCTCCCCAGGGCAGTGCCACCGAGCAGCGCGAACGGGACGTCGCTACCGAGCTGGGCGGCGAGAACGGTCAGCTCCTCCAGTCCCACGTCCAGGTCCCAAAGGACCGCGCAGGCCAGCAGGGCAGCCGCGCCGTTGGCCGAACCGCCGGCCAGGCCGCCAGCCACCGGGATCGACTTCTTGATCGATAGCCCGGCGCCCAGCGAGTCGCCCTCACCGTAAGTGCGGGCCAGGAGCCGGGCGGCCCGGAGCGCGAGGTTGGTCTCGTCGGTCGGCACCAGATCGGCGCCCTCGCCGGAAACGGTGACCGTATACTCGTCCGGCTCCGCCCAGGCGGCATGCACCTCGTCGTACAGCGACACCGCTTGATAGACCGTGGCTAGGGGATGGTAGCCGTCCTGCCGTGGGGGACCCACACAGAGCGCTAAGTTGATCTTGGCGGGCGCCCGGACGCGAACGCCGACCGGCTCGGGTGGAAGGGCAGACGCCACATCCTGAGGCTATCCGCGGGTTGGCGGCGCCGCTCGCAGGCGCAGACGGTTAGCTGAACTGCTCCGCGATCCGGGCGAAGTCAACCACCGTGAGCATCTCGCCGCGCGACTGCGGGTCAACCCCGGCCGCTATCAGCCGCTCGGTCGCGACGGTGGGTGAGCCGGCCAACCCGGCTAGCGCCCCACGCAACATCTTGCGCCGCTGGGCGAAGGCCCCATCGATGATTCTGAACACTCGCTCGCGGCTGGCGGTGGTGACCGGCGGTGGGCGCCGGGAGATCGAAACCAGCCCGGAGTCGACATTCGGAACCGGCCAGAAGACAGTCCGCGGCACCGTGCCGACCCGGGCCGTCTGGGCATACCAGGCCATCTTCACTGAGGGGACGCCATAGACCTTGGAGCCGGGACCGGCGACCAAGCGGTCGGCCACCTCCGACTGCACCATGACCAGGCCGCGGTCCCAGCTGTCGAACGACGCCAGCAGGTGAAGCAGCACGGGTACTGACACGTTGTACGGCAGGTTGGCGACAACCGCGGTTGGCGCCCCGGGGAGGTCGGTGAGGGAAAGCGCATCTGCTTCCAGCACGGTGAGCCGGTCGGCGTATCCGGGGGCCCGATCCGCAACAGTCGCCGGCAACGCCGCCGCCAGCACCGGATCGATCTCCACAGCGATCACGTGGGCGGCGATCTCGAGGAGACCGAGCGTCAGCGATCCCAGTCCCGGTCCGATCTCCAAGACCGTGTCCCTGGCACCGACCCCCGAGGTGACCACGATCCGCCGTACGGTGTTGGCGTCGGTGACAAAATTCTGCCCCCGCTGCTTGGTGGGGCGCAGGCCCAGCTCAGCGATTCGACGTCGAACTGTGGTCGGGTCGAGAAGGCGGGCAGGGCCCGAGGTCAGCTGATACCCAGCTTCGCCGTGCACGCCGGCCACGCACCCCAGCCCTGGCCGGCCTGGACCCGCTCGGCAACCGCGATCTGCTCCTCCCGGCTAGCCTCATGCGGCATGCCGGTCCCGCCATAGGCGCGCCATGTGCTGAGGCTGAACTGGAGGCCACCGTAGAAACCGTTGCCGGTGTTGATCGACCAATTGCCGCCGGACTCGCACTCTGCCAGCCTGTCCCACACGCTGCCCGACGGGGTGCTCGAGCTGCTCGAGCTGCTCGAACTGCTGGGCTTCTTCGGGGTCGTAGCCTCGGGGCTCGGCTCTGGCTTGCTTTCGGGCACTTTGGTGCCGACCAGTATCACCTCGGTGACTGGCGCGGTGGTGATGGTGCTCGACAGCTTCTTGCGATCCTTCACCTTCCCGTTGTGGCGGGTCTCGCGGAGGACAATGGTCCGGACGCCGTCCCGGCCCTCCACGTCGACCTTGGTCGTGCCCTTTGCGAGGCTGTCGGAGTTCTTGCGGACTACCGAGTGGGTGACCTCCTTCTTCTGGGTCACCTTCCTCACCTCTACTTTGGTGTAGCGGAAGAACGCTCCGTCCACCAGCCGAGTGGAGGACCGAACGCTCAGTTTGTCGTTGGAGTCCACCTTGATCTTGGCGGCGGCGAGGGCGTCGGCCACGGTCTGACCAGTGGTTTTGATTACCCGCTTGCGACCGGCAGCGTCGATGGTGACCACTTTCAGGGTGGCGATGTCCAGACTCAGTCCCTCACGGCCGATGCGAGTGCTCCGGCTGGTGGACAGATCCGCACCCTGCGTCGCGAGGCCGAGGGAGGCTAGCGCCTCGCCGACGTTGGTGGCGGTGGTCCAGTAAGCCTGCGACTTCCCGTCAACGTTGACCTTGAGCTGTCGCCCGAATTGCACGGCGACAACCGTGCCATCGGTGAGCTTGGCGCCGGTGCCGGGCGCGATGACGTCGTGC
Organism: Propionibacteriaceae bacterium; assembly: GCA_035641455.1. Classification (GTDB taxonomy): domain Bacteria; phylum Actinomycetota; class Actinomycetes; order Propionibacteriales; family Propionibacteriaceae; genus Microlunatus. The sequence goes on from DASQUD010000273.1 coordinate 15,849, forward strand.
TCCTTGATCGCGATGTGTTGGCTCTTCAGCAGTTCCCCGACGGTTCCCGCCATGGTGCTGACCTGCCGATGTTCGCCGTCGACGGACAAGGTGACGTCCTTGTCGAGGCTGGCGTAAGCAAATGTGCTGCCGGCAACCGCAAGCGCGGTGGCGCCAGCGATGGCAGCAGGAATGATCTTGCGCAAAACTCCCCCAAGTGGCCCGATCGTTACATTTCGGGTCGTTCAGTTCGGCGATGACGTCCTGACGGCGCCTATACGGTCACGAAAGCATAACGGCCAGCGACTCCCGACCCAAATCAGCCCCAATGACCACGGTGAATGAGCTGCGCTCTGGCCTTGCGGGGGCGACGCTGAGAAGAGCCGCTGGGCCGCTCGGTCGGATCTGGGTAGCCGATGCTGATCACGCCGACGCTGAGCTGGTCGTCCGGTATGCCGAAGGCGGCCCGCACGGCCGAGACCCGATCGATCGGAACTCCGAAGAAACCGGCTCCGAGGCCGGAGTCGACGGCAGCCAGCAAGGTCAGCATGCTCGCCATGCCGGCGTCGACCCACCAGTAAGGAGCAGACCAGCGCCCCGGGTCTCGATCGGTCCAGCCCTTGTCCGCCTCGGCGTAGCGATCCAGGTACGCCTGCTCGCTGGTCCAGACCTGCAGGAGCGCCGGGGCCGAGCGCATTCCCTCAAGCCAGCGGCCAGCGCCGGCCGGCGCAGCGGCGGACCAGAACGCCAGCCGATCAGCAACCGACTCACAGATCAGCAGCGAGACGGCCTGGGCGAATCCGGCCGAAGGAGCGCGCAGCGCGGCTGCCGCCAGTTCGTCGACCAACCCGTCAGGAAGGGGCTGCTCGGCGTAGCGTCGGACCATCCGGCGGCGTCGCACGGCATCCCGAAACTCCATCGCTACCAGCAGCCTCCGAACGCCGCGTCGGCGTTGTCGTTAAGTGCCCGGCAGAGGGCCGCGAGCTCGACCCCGCGGGTCGCCGCCAAGAAGCGAGCCGTGTGCGGGATCAGATAGGAGGCGTTCGGACGGCCGCGGTGCGGCATCGGCGTCAGGTACGGAGCGTCGGTTTCAGTCAGCAGCCGGTCCAGCGGCGTGACGGTCAGCGCCGCTCGCAGGGACTCGTTGTTCTTGAAGGTGGCGGTGCCAGCAAAGGAGAGGTAGGCGCCTCGATCCAGACAGGACCGTGCGAAGTCGGCATCTCCAGAAAAGCAGTGCATCACCACCCGACCAGGTGGACCTTCCGCGTCGAGCACCGTCAAGATCTCATGATGTGCATCCCGATCGTGGATAACCAGGGTCTTGTCCTCGGCCTTGGCGAAGGCGATGTGTGCGGCGAACGACTCGCGTTGGGCGGCGTGACCGTCGGCATCACGGGTGCGGTAGAAGTCGAGGCCGGTCTCCCCCACCACTCGGACGCGTGGATTCGTGGCCAGTCGCTCGATGATCGAAAGCTCACTCTGGAGCGCCGAGCCCAGCCGCGCAGCGTCGTTCGGGTGGATCGCTACGCCGGCAATGACGTTCGACCACTGCTCTGCCGCCGAGACGGCCCATCGAGAGCCCTCGACGTCGCAGCCGATTTGCACAATGCGGGTCACACCAACGTTGCGGGCCTGCTCAATCGCCTCGACCGGCGTCAGGCCGGACACCGCCTCAGTCACATCGAGGTGGCAATGCGAATCGACCACTGGTGAGGGCAGCGGCTCCGGCAGCTCCGGCAAGTTCACGAGATCAACCTTGGCAGCGTTCCGCCTGACAGATGACCACCAGTCGCCGGATCATGCCCAGCGGTCCGTCATTCGGGCAACGGGCGGTCATCTTTCAGAGCCTGCTCATAGAGCAGGTTCTTGGCCAGACCGCTCGCCTGCGCCACCGTGGTGACCGCTTGCTTCAACTTCGTCCCGCCGCGTACCAGCGCCCGCACCTCCGCTACGCCTGACGACAGGTCCGCGTTCGCGGGGCTCCTTCCGGCGACGACAATCGCGACCTCGCCGCGCACCTCGCTCGCCGCAGCCCAGGACGCCAGTTCGGCGAGAGGCCCCCGGCGGATCTCTTCGTGAATCTTCGTCAACTCCCGGCAGACCACTCCACGACGATCAGGGCCGAAGCACCCGGCCATGGCGGTCAGCGACACCGCCGTACGGTGCGGTGCCTCGAAAAAGACCATCGTCCGAGGTTCGGCGGCGAGCTGTGAGAGTCGTCGCGTGCGTTCACCGGGTTTGCGCGGGAGGAACCCCTCGAAGCAGAACCGGTCGACCGGCAGGCCTGACACGGCCAGAGCCACCAGGACCGCCGACGCACCCGGTATCGCGGTTACCGGAAATCCGTCCTTGATAGCCGCCGTCACCAGCCGGTAGCCGGGGTCCGACACCGACGGCATCCCCGCATCGGTCACCAGCAGCACGTGCCGGCCGGCCGCAAGCTCTTCGATCAACGACGGGGTTCGCCGCGCCTCGTTCCCCTCGAAGTAGGACACGACCCGAGCACTTGTCTTCACACCCAACCGATCGAGAAGCCGAGCAAGGCGACGCGTGTCCTCGGCCGCGATAACGTCCGATGTGCGGAGCTCAGCCAGCAGGCGTGGCGAGGCGTCGGCCAGGTTTCCGATCGGCGTGGCCGCCAGGACCAGGACCCCGCCTTTTGCGGCGTCAGTCACAAGCTCAGCCTGCCATCCCCGCCCTTCGACAGGCTCGGGCACCGTGCGACGCCGGTCCTGAGCCTGTCGCAGCCCGAAAAGCCGCTCCGTCCCCACCTACTATGTGCGCGTGACTGGGGTGCTCGAAGCGTCGGCGGAGGCCGACAGCCGCAAGCTGCCTCCACCGCCAGAGCATCTGGCGCCGCCGCCCCCCACCACGATCGAGCGCCTTCGCGTGCCCATGCCGACTGATCGCCTTGCTGGGTGGCTCGTCGCCCTCGTGATCACGGCTATCGCGTTCGGCATCCGCATCGTCAACCTGGGCTATCCGAACAAATTGGTCTTCGACGAGACGTACTACGCCAAGGACGCCTACTCCTTGCTCAAGTTCGGCTATGAACGCAGCTGGCCCGAATCGGCCAATGCGTCGATCACTGCGGGAAACGTCGACGTGATGGAAGACTCTCCCTCGTTCATCGTCCACCCGCAGGTCGGCAAGTGGCTGATCGCGGCCGGCGAGCAGATCTTCGGCATGAACTCCTTCGGCTGGCGATTCGCCTCCTTGGTCTTCGGCTCGCTGATGATCTTGATCACCATTCGGCTCGTCCGCCGGGTCTCCCGCTCCACCCTGATAGGGGCCGTGGCAGGAGTGCTGCTGACCTTCGACGGTCTCGCCTTCGTCATGGCTCGTACGGCACTCCTCGACATCTTTCTGGCTTTCTTTCTGGTGGCCGCGGTGGCCTGCCTAGCTGCCGACCGAGACTGGTTTCGGTACCGCCTGGCCGACTACCTCGAACGCCACGAGATTCCCGACCTCCGCGGCAGGTTCGGACCCGCGCTGATGGTTCGACCCTGGCGGATCGCCGCCGGGGTGTGCTTCGGCCTGGCTCTCGCGTCGAAATGGAATGCGCTCTACACGCTGGCTGCCTTCGCCTTGCTGTCCCTCGCCTGGGACATCGGGGCCCGCCGGCTTGCCGGCGCCGGGTCGACCGCGGGCCGGGCCTTGATCCGTGACGGCATCCCAGCCTTCGTCTCGCTCGTGGGTATCAGCGCCGTCGTCTACCTCAGCAGCTGGGCCAGTTGGCTGGCTACTCGCGGTGGCTACGCCCGCGACTGGGGCGAGCTGCACCCCGACGCCACCTCGACGAAGCTGCTCGGAAAAACCCTCGCTTCGCTGCTGCACTACCACCAGGACATCTGGAACTTCCACACCGGCGACTTCATCAGCAACGCCGAACACGCCTACCGCGCGAACCCCGCCGGCTGGTTGCTTGTGGCGAGGCCGATCGGCATCGACGCGGTGAATTCCATCAAACCAGGCACCGACGGTTGCGTTGGACCGGACAACTGCCTCCGCGTCATCAGTGGCATTGGCACTCCGGCGTTGTGGTGGGTCGCGAGCATCGCGCTCATCGCGGCGGCGATCTTGTGGGTCGGCGCCCGGGACTGGCGGTTCGGGATACCTGTTGTCGGCGTGCTGGCCGGCTGGCTGCCGTGGTTTGCGTATCAGGACCGACCCCTGTTCTTCTTTTACGCCATCGCCTTTCTGCCGTTATCAGTGATGGCGGTGGCTCTCTGCCTGGGCCGCATTCTCGGCGATGCCCGAGCGGGTGACCGGCGGATGGTGGGCGGAATCGTCGTCGGCGTTTACATGGCCATCGTCGCGGCAAACTTCGCCTACCTCTATCCAATACTGACCGACGAGTTGCTGCCTTATCCCTCCTGGCTTTCACGCATGTGGTTCAAAACCTGGATCTGATCTGGCGGTCACGCTGCTGTCGATTCGGCTAAGAATTCAGCACCGGCGGCGTTCAGAGCGGGCTGCGGAGCTAAAGTCCATGCCAGAGCCTCACACAGAGTGGCCGAGCGAGAGGCGGGCCGAATGGGCAGATACGTAGCCCGGCGGTTGCTGAACTACGTGATCTTGCTCTTTCTCGCGGTGTCGCTGACGTATTTCCTCGCCGCCACTCAGCTCAATCCCCGTTCGCTGTATCTGATCGTCAATCCGCCGATTGACCCGGAGTCCATCGAGCAGAGTCTGCTCTCCCGCAACCTGAGCGACAACGTTCCGTTGCTCGAGCGGTATCGCATCTGGCTCGGAGACATCCTGACGTCCTGGGACTGGGGTGATTCGCCCAAAGGCGGGCCGGTGCAGGAAGAGATCGGCCGACGGATGTGGGTCAGCTTGCGGCTGATCACCATCGGGTCCGTCGTGGGCACAGTCGTCGGCGTCGTACTGGGAGCATGGACCGCGACCCGGCAGTACAAGGTCAGCGATCGCACGCTGACCCTCGGCTCATTGTTCATCCTGTCCATACCCACCTTCGTGATCGCCAGCGTCATGCAGGTGATGGCCAGCAAGGCCAATAACGCCACTGGGCTCCGGATATTCGAGTTCGTCGGAGAGACCGGCAGCCAAGGCGACTACTTCGGCGCCGCGTTGCTGGACCGCATCCAGCATCTCCTGCTTCCCACCCTCGTCCTGATCTTGATCAATGCCGCCTTCTTCAGCCGCATCCAACGGAACCTGATGCTGGATGCGCTCGGTTCGGACTTCGTACGGACCGCGCGCGCCAAAGGGGTCCGCCAGTCGCACGCGGTGATGAAGCATGCACTGCGAACATCTTTGATTCCTACCGGGACCTACTTCGCTTTCACTGTGGCGACGCTGTTCACCGGCGCCGCCTTCACCGAGATCATCTTCTCCTTCCATGGAATGGGTGAGTACGGCGTCAGCACGATCACCGGGCAGGACGTCCACGGGGCCGTCGCGGTGGCCGCCTTCGCCGGCGTCTGTGTGCTGGTCGGCGCCATCCTCTCCGACGTCATGGTCGCCATCCTCGATCCGCGAGTGCGGCTGAGCTAGGGCTGCCGTGACCGAGCACCTATTGGAAACAGCCAGCGAGCAGGTGCTCGCCGAGCCGACACCCACCGAGGCAGAACCGAAGCGGCTGACCCGCCGACAGCTGATCATGCGCCGGTTCGTGCGCAACAAGAGCGCCGTCGCCGGCTTTGTCGTGATCGTGGCCCTGATCATCATTGCGCTGATCGGCCCCTACCTCACCAACTGGACCTACGACTACGTCGACCGCCGCGCCTACCTCAAGCCTCCGTCCGAACGGCACTGGCTGGGTACCACCCAGGGTGGTCGGGACATGTTGGCGCTGACACTGCGCGGGCTGCGCAAGTCGCTGCTGATCGGCCTCCTGGTAGCAGTGATATCTACCACCATCGCGGCCATCGTCGGGTCTTTCGCCGCCTATTTCGGTGGCTGGTTCGAGCGGATCGCACTATGGGTGACCGACCTGCTGCTGGTCATCCCGTCATTCTTGTTGATCGCGGTCATGACCACCGGCGGGCCGCAGGGTGCGAACGCCTGGATCTTGCTGGTGTTTCTGCTCGCCCTGTTCGGCTGGATGCTTTCAGCTCGCGTCGTACGCAGCCTCGCGTTGTCGGTCAAGGAGCGGGACTATGTACACGCAGCGAAGTTCATGGGCCTGTCCGCGCCTCGGACGATCGTCCGTCACATCCTGCCCAACATCTCCTCGTTGTTGATCATCGACGCGACACTTGCTGTCGGCGCCGCGATTTTGGCCGAGACCGGGTTGTCGTTCTTCGGTTTCGGCGTCCAGTCACCCGACACTTCCCTCGGCACCTTGCTCGGCGAGGGGGCGCGGCAGGTGAACAGCTTCCCATGGTTGTTCACCGGACCTGCAGTCGCCGTGGTCCTTTTGGTGCTCTCCGTGAACGCGGTCGGGGACGGCCTGCGGGATGCTCTTGACCCCAGTTCGGCGTCCGGAGGCTCGGCTCGATGACGGCAGCGCCCGCTCGGGCCGGCAAGGTCAGGCGGACCACGTCCGGCACCGTGCTGTCAGTGCGGGATTTGCACGTCACGTTTCCGAGCGAAGCAGGACCCGTCAAGGCCGTCCGGGGTCTGTCATTCGACCTCGCTGCCGGCGAATCCATGGCCGTCGTCGGCGAGTCCGGATCTGGGAAGTCGGTGACCTCGTTGGCGATCATGGGCCTGCTCCCCAGCACTGCCAAGATCACCGGGTCTGTGACGCTGCACGGCGAGGAACTGCTCAACCGCAACGACGAGTCGATGTCCAAGCTGCGCGGCGATTCGATCTCGATGATCTTTCAAGATCCGCTGTCAGCGTTGACCCCAGTCTATTCGATTGGTGATCAGATCGTCGAGGCAATCCAGGTCCATTACGAGATTCCCGCGGAAGCCGCGCGAAAGCGGGCGATTGAGCTGCTGGACTTGGTGGGGATTCCCAACCCGGACGTTCGGGTGCGGTCCTTCCCGCATGAATTCTCCGGCGGCATGCGACAACGGGCCATGATCGCGATGGCGATCGCGAATGATCCAGATGTGATCATCGCAGACGAGCCGACAACCGCGCTGGACGTGACGATTCAGGCCCAAGTGCTCGAGGTTCTGAAGAAGGCGCAGCGCGAAACAGGCGCCGCGTTGATCATGATCACCCACGATCTCGGCGTGGTGGCCGGCATCGCTGACCGGGTGACCGTCATGTACGCCGGCCGACCGATCGAGCAGGGCAGCGTCGATGACATCTTCTACCGGCCCCGGATGCCTTACACCATCGGCCTCCTCGGCGCGATCCCCCGGCTCGATGCAACCAAGAAGGAGGCCCTGGCCACCTTGGAGGGCAATCCGCCGTCGGTGGTCAACCTGCCGCCCGGCTGCCCGTTCGAGCCCCGCTGCCCGATGTCTACTCCAGCCTGCCTGACTGACGAGCCGCCCCTAACGCCGACCGATCATCCGAACCACTATGCGGCCTGTATCTACTCCGGCAAGATCGCCGCCGACAACCTTGGCTACGCCGATATCTTTCCCGCTCCTACGATCACGCCCTCGCCTCTGGAACGACAGCGTCGGGACCAGCGAGAAACCGTGCTTCACCTGGAAGGAATGAAACGGCACTATCCACTGATGAAGGGCGCGATCTTCCGGCGTCGGGTGGGCACGGTCTATGCCGTCGACGGGATCGATCTTGAGATCAAGGAAGGCGAAACCCTCGGGCTGGTCGGTGAGTCAGGCTGCGGAAAGACCTCCACTCTGCTTGAGGTGCTCAACCTCAAGCCACCCACCGGTGGCCGGATCGTGGTGCTCGGCAAGTCGGTGGAGAAGCTGCGCGGCAAAGAGCGCAAGCACATGCGTCGTGATCTTCAGGTTGTCTTTCAGGATCCGATGGCGTCCCTGGACCCGCGAATGCCGGTCTTCGACCTGATCGCCGAACCGATGGGCGTGTTCAACTACTCCAAATCTGACATCGCCAAGCGGGTCAACGAGTTGCTCAGCCTGGTCGGTCTCGAACCCGGTCACGCCAATCGCTATCCCCAGCAGTTCTCCGGCGGGCAGCGCCAGCGGATCGGTATTGCCCGGGCCCTGGCACTTGAACCGAAACTCATCGTGCTGGACGAGCCGGTGTCGGCACTCGACGTCTCGATCCAGGCCGGCGTGATCAACCTGCTGGACGAGCTCAAGACCAAGCTTTCGCTTTCGTACTTATTCGTTGCCCACGACCTGGCCGTGATCAGGCACATCGCCGATCGAGTGGCAGTGATGTACATGGGCAAGATCGTCGAGATCGGCGAGGTCCACGAGGTGTACGAGCATCCCACGCACCCGTACACCCAGGCACTGCTGTCGGCGATCCCGATCGCCGATCCGGAGAAGGAGCGCACCCGAGCGCGGATCATTCTGACCGGCGACCTGCCGAGCCCGGCCAATCCTCCCTCCGGTTGTAAGTTCCGTACCCGCTGCCAGAAGTTCCCGACGCTGACCTCCGAACAGCAGGCGGCGTGCATCGACGTGGTCCCCGACCTGTACGACGTCCGTGGCGGCGTCGATCACAACTCGGCCTGCCATTACAACGAAGAGGTCCCGGTCGTCTGACCAGCTCAGCGCCTGAACGGGGCCTGAATGTCGCCTTGGTCATTGTTAAACAGCTGTAATGCCGCCGCCAGGTCCACATATGTTCGGCGCCGTAGAGTGCAGTGGTGGGCTGTGGTTCCCGACTGGCTCGCAATCCTTTTTATTGGAGGCGAATGTGAGAGTACGCAAAATCCTTCTGACGCCGCTCATAGCGGGAGCACTTGTTCTTGCCGCCTGTGGCGGCCAGAATCAGGAGACTGGCGGAGAGGAGCCGGCGGGCGAAGCATCGGTCGCGCCGGTCACTTCGCAGGACATCAATCCGAAGGATCGCGCCGACCTGGCTCAAGGCGGAGAGATCCGGCTCGATGTCGCAGAGTTCAGCACGACCTGGAATATTTTCTCGGTCAATGGCAACAACGACGACATGGCTCATGCCATGCTGCCGGCGTCGCCGATCTGGTTCAACGTGGACGCCAAGGGTGTTGCTGCGCCCAACCCTGACTTCTTGGTGTCGGCCACCGAAGTCTCCCCATCGCCGACGGTGATCAACTTCAAGCTGAACCCCAAGGCCGTCTGGGGTGACGGTTCGCCGATCGACGTCGACGACATGATCGCCTCCTGGAAGGCCTGCAATGGTGAGAACACGAAGTTCCAGTGTGCGACCACCCAAGGCTACGACGCCATCACCAACATCAAGGCTGGGGCAGATAAGTTCGATGCGACGGTGACCTTCAAGGCGGCCTATCCCGACTGGACGTCCGTCTTCGGTGGCAATCCGAGCGTGTTCAAGGCCGAGAGCGTGAAGGATCCGGAAACCTTCAATGACGGCTGGGATGAGCCGAACAACGAGTGGCTGTCCGGTCCATTCAAGGTCCAGAGCTTCAACAAGACCGAGAAGCTGCTCACCCTCGTGCCCAACGAGAAGTGGTGGGGCGCCAAGCCGTTGCTTGACAAGATCACCTTCCGCGCCATCTCCCCCGACGCGATCGCGGCGGCCTTTGTCAACAACGAGGTCGACCACTTCGATATCGGACCGGACCCGGACGCGTTCAAGCGGGCATCTGAGGTGCAGGACGCGACGATTCGCAAGGCAGCCGGCCCGAACTTCAGGCACATCACCTTCAACAGCAAGTCGGAGTTCCTGTCCGATCTGGCAATCCGGCAGGCCATCGTCCGCAGCCTCGACCGGACGGCAATCGGCGCCTCCGACCTGGCCGGCATCGACTGGCCGGTCGCGCCGCTGAACAATCACGTCTTCCTGACCAACCAGGAGGGTTACGTAGACATCGCCAAGGAAACAGCGCTCGACTACGACCCGGAGAAGGCCAAGGCCGATCTCGATGCTGCGGGCTGGAAGGCCGGAGCAGACGGCATTCGGGAGAAAGACGGCAAGAAGCTGGAGATTGGCTTCTCGCAGCTGGTCGGCGTCCCGGTGTCGGAGAACGAGGCTCTGCAGGTGCAAAACCAGCTCAAGGATGTCGGTATCAAGGTCAACATCGTCAATGTGCCGATCGCCAAGTTCCAAGATGGCAGTGTGTTGACCGAGCACGAATTCGACATGATCGCCTTCAGCTGGATCGGTACTCCGTACCCGTTCACCAGCATCAAACAGCTATACGGAACCGACCAGGAGAGCAACTACGCTCAGCTGTCGCTGCCCGAGCTGGACACGCTGATCGAGCAAATCGACGTGGAGGGCGACAAGGCCAAGCGGATCGATCTCGGCAACCAGGCTGCCAAGGTCATCTGGGAGAACGTGCACAACCTGCCGCTCTACCAGCGTCCGGAGCTCAAGGCCGTCAAGTCCAAGCTCGCCAACTTCGGGGCCTTCGGCTTCTCCGACAAGTCATTCCACTGGGAGAACGTCGGCTACGAGAAGTAGTCAGTCTCGAGTCAACAAGAGCAGGGGTCGGTGGCCATCTACCGGCCCCTGCTGCTTGCCGGAGTCCTCGCGCCTCCGCAATCAGCAAATGCATGGCGATCGATGCTGGCTCAACGTCATGATCGACAGATGAAGACGCTCCAAGAGATCTGGCCGCCGTACGGGGTGCGGTTGGTTGAGAACGACCTCACGATGACGGTGCTCACCGACGAGGACATTCCCGGTCTCGTGGAGCTAGCTCTGGGCGGAATCCATGAGCCGGAAGACATGCCGTTCGCGATGCCGTGGACGGCCGTCGAGCCCGAGCGACTGCCCGCCAATATGTTCCGCTACTTCGCCGCTGCCCGGGCCCAGTTCATGCCCGAGAAGTTCGACTTGCTTTTCGTCGTGCGGATTGGCCGGCAGCTGGCCGGAATCCAGGCCTTCCACGCCACCAACTTCGGCGTCACCCGGACCGGCGAAACGGGGTCCTGGCTAGGTCAGTCGTACCAAAGGCGGGGTATCGGCACCAGGATGCGACGGGCCGTCTGCGCCTTTGCGTTCGACCATCTAGGCGCTGTCGAAGTCACCTCCGGCGCCTTCCTGGACAACCCTGCCTCGCTCGCGGTGAGCACCAAAGTCGGGTACCGACCCAATGGCCGCTTCCGGATGACCCGGCGCGAAGGAGAGGTCGCCATCAACCAGCGGCTGGTGCTCACGCCCGATGCCTTCATCCGCGGTGAACCGATCGAGGTCACCGGCGTCGAACAGCTTCGATCGTTCTTGGAGCTAGGCTGAGCGAACGTGGGCTACCACAGTGATCCGCGAGTCGACGCCTACATCCAGGCGCTTCCGGACTGGCAGCAGACCATCTGTCAGCAGGTTCGAGACCTGGTTCATGCGGCCGATCCGGAGGTCACGGAGACGATCAAGCGGAGAGTCCAGCCGTACTTCGTACTCGACGGCAATATCTGCGCCCTGCAAGCGACCAAGGACCACGTCAACGTGTTTCTCTATGACGGCGGCATCGTGCCCGATCCGGAGAGAATCATCACCGGTGGCCACGACAACCAGACGGCCCGAACGGTGGCGATCCGCCGCGACGAGCAAATCAACAGCCGCGCTCTCGGCGCCATGTTCGCCCAGATCATCGCCGACAATCGGGCCGGCGGCTGGCGAAAGCTCAAGGCGCAGAACTAGCACGCCGTAAGCAGATCTGCGGCGAAATGGCGATAATCGTTCAATGAGCGGCGCCGGCGAACAGCGAGAGGGTGTGACGTTCAGTCACCTCGACGAGGAGTTGTTCGACGGGGCAGGGGCCACTAAGAGGGATCTCGTCGATTACGTCGACGCGATGTCAGCTCGGCTGGTGACAAGCCTCAGAGACCGGCCGCTGTCGGTGGTCCGAATTCGGCCGGGCCAGCCCGCTTTCATGCAGAAGAATCTGCCTTCGTACACACCGGACTGGGTTCAGAGAGTGCCGATCTGGGCTGAGGCTTCGCGGCGGGAGGTCTCCTACGCACTGGCCAACGACCGGCGGACACTGCTGTGGTTCGCCAATCAACGTGCGGTGGAATACCACGTCACCCTATTCCAGATCGACCATCAGGATCGTCCGGAATATCTGGTGCTCGACCTCGATCCGCCCGAGGGCGCGGCCTTTCCGGTGGTCATCCAGGCTGCCCAGCTCATCCGCCAGGCGTTGGCCGAGGTAGGCCTGTCCGGAGTGGTGAAGACCAGCGGCGCG
>DASQUD010000274.1:0-13970 GCA_035641455.1 Propionibacteriaceae bacterium
CCTGAGGTCATCAAGCATGTCGTCGATGGCTCGCTGGAGCGGTTGGGGGTCGACACCATCGACCTCTACTACCAGCACCGAGTCGACCCGGACGTGCCGATCGAGGACGTCGCCGGCGCGGTCAAGGAACTCATCGAGGCCGGCAAGGTGAAGCACTTCGGCATGTCGGAGGCGGCCGCCGGGACGATCCGCCGGGCGCACGCAGTCCAGCCGGTGACCGCCGTGCAGAACGAGTACTCGCTGTGGTGGCGGCGTCCCGAGGAGGAGGTCCTGGCCACATGCCAGGAGCTGGGCATCGGGTTCGTGCCCTACAGCCCGCTGGGCAAGGGCTTCCTCACCGGCACCATCACCGCCTCGACCAGCTTCGATGCCAGCAACGACATCCGCAGCACCATCCCCCGCTTCACCCCTGAGGCACTGCAGCACAACCAGGCCCTGGTCGACCTCATCGGAAGCATCGCTCAACGTAAGAGTGCCACCCCCGGCCAGATCGCTCTGGCCTGGCTACTCGCCCAGAAGCCGTGGATTGTCCCGATTCCCGGCACGCGCAAACTGCACAGGCTGGAGGAAAACCTAGGCGCCGCTGACGTCCAGCTGTCGACCGACGACCTCCGCGAGATCGAGGAAGCCGCGTCGAAGATCCAGGTCCAGGGCGGCCGCTACAGCGAAGCCAGCGAACGGATGACGAACCTATAGCCGCGTACTAGGTTCGCGGCAGCAGGTTGACAGCAGCCTCAGGCTGGGTGCTGCTGATGTTCTGCGGTTGAACTACATCCGCGAGCATGCCCAGCAGACCGCCGGAGAAGGATAACCGATAGTGGCCGTACTCTTTCTCGAGTTGCGGCCCAGTCCACAGCCCGCGAAAGGAATCGCTCATGGGCACCCCCATCGGTTTCGGTCAGGTGGTCCTCGACTGCAGCGTCGCGGACCAACTTGCAAATTTCTGGTCGGCGCTGGTCGAACGTCCGGTCTCGGCCGGAGCCAGCCAGTTCTTCGCGGTCATTCCGGCGTCGGACGACGGGCGCTTCCCGTCGCTGATGTTCTTGGCCGTGCCGGAGCCCCGGCAGGGCAAGAACCGGCTGCATCTGGACCTCACCAGCACTGATCTGGCCGGTGCGGTCGAGCGAGCGCTCTCGATAGGCGCGACCAAGGTGGCCGAGTATGACGAGTACGGCACGACCTGGACGACGCTGGCCGATCCGGAGGGCAACGTGTTCGACATCGGTCTGCCGCATCAATGAGCCGCCCAGGGTGAGCCCTCGTCGACCCCTGGAGCATGCCCCTGAAAGTCGGTCCACACTCTCCCCCAAGCGATAAGGCCGGAATAGCGTTGGACCATGAGTGACGCGCGTCCGGAACCTAGCAACGTCGGTCCCATCGCCGGAGGGAATCTTCGCGCGTCCGACGCGGACCGAGAGCGCGTGGCCACCGTCTTGAACGCCGCGTATGCGGAGGGTCGGCTGAGCCGCGAGGAGCACGACGCGCGACTAGATCAGCTCATGGGTGCCAAGACCTTCGATGACCTCATTCCGATCACGCGCGACCTTGTCGTGGTCCGACCTCGTGAAGATCGCCAGCCAGCCCCAAATCCAGCCGCCGGCTTCGAGGTCGATACGACCTCGGTCTCGGACCAGCCCTCAAGGTTCATCGCGATCTTTGGCGGCGTTTCGCGCAACGGCCGGTGGCGGATACGCCGCAAGAATCAGGCGCTGGCCTTGTTCGGTGGGATCGACCTCGATCTGCGCGATGCAATCTTCGAGGGCTCGACGATCGAGCTGTCCGCCATCTGCTGCTTCGGTGGGTTGGACATCAAGGTCCCGGAAGGGGTCCACGTCAGCAATGAGATGGTCGGGATTTTCGGTGGCACTGACCTCAAGGACGTGTCCGATCCGATTCCCGGGGCGCCGACGCTCGTGCTCAAGGGCCTGACCCTCTTCGGGGGCGTATCGGTCAAGGGGCCCAAACCGCGAGAGAAGCGCCAGTAAGCCCTCGCATCGACGAAGCAAGTTCCGTAGGACCCAGGCCGTAGCCTGGATTTGCTATGGATGAACTCTTCGCGCCGCCGGCCTACGACTGGCAGCGCCTGTCCCCCGCGTATCGCTCGCTCCGCCGTCTGACCACCGTGCTCACCGCACCGATCATCTTCAGCATTCCGGCGGTCATCGTGGGCGTTGTCACGGGTCGCTGGTGGATTTCGGCGCTCTTGTGGGCCATCGCCGGCGTGATCGTGATTACCCGCTGGTTCGTGGTCGAGCGCAACTGGCGCTCCTGGGGTTACGTCGAACGCGACGACGATCTCTACATCACCCACGGCGTCCTGTTTCGCAGTCTGGTGGCCGTGCCGTACGGCCGCATGCAGCTGGTCGAGGTGGGGTCAGGCCCGCTGGAGCGGGCGTTCGGCCTCGCCTCGGTCTCACTCAAAACCGCCAGCCCGGAGACCAACGCGACTATCCCCGGTCTGACGCCAGACGAGGCGGCCCGGCTTCGTGACCGGCTGACCGAATTGGGCGAGACCCAGGCTTCAGGCCTATGAGCCAACCGCCCGTGCAGCACAGCATCGATGCGCCAGCCGCCCCACCACCAACCGTCAAGCCGATCAAACAAACCGAGCGGCCGCACCCGCTGACGCCGTTCATCCGCGGCTGGATCGTGCTGCTCGCGATCATGATCGGCGCGGCCCGCGAGGTCGTTCCCGACGGCAGCGGCGAGGGCGGCATCTCCCTGTCCGACCTCAGCTGGATCCTTCCCTTCACTGCCCTCGCGGTGCTGCTGGGCGCAATCGCTGGCTTTGTCAGCTGGTACTTCACCCGCTTCGTCATCGACGACGAAGAACTGCGGGTGGAGACCGGCGCGGTGTTCAAGTCCTCGAAGAAGGTGCCTTTCGAGAGGCTGCAGTCGGTTGACATCATCCAGCCGCTTGCGGCGCGCCTCTTCGGGCTGGCGGAGCTTCGCCTGGAAGCGGGTGCCGGAGACAGCACGATCAAGTTGCGTTACCTGCGGCAGACGAAGGCCACGTCGCTGCGGGAGTACCTGCTGACCCGCGCCCACGGTGAGCGGGCGCAGGTTGGCGATCATGCTCGCCTCCGGGCAAGTGTCTTCACGGATCTGACTGCTGCCGATCGACCGCTGGTGCAGGTCGGCCCGGATCGGCTGATTCTCAGCTTCCTGCTCTCCACGGAGTGGCTCCTTACTATCGTCATCGCATTTGTGATCTTGGTCATCACAGCCTTCTTCGATATGGTCGCGCTCGCCCTGCCCGCGCTGATCCCCCTGGCGATCAGTGCTGTCACGATGATCAGCAGGCGACTGATCGCCATGTTCAACTTCACTCTGGCGGAGTCCCCGCGGGGCATGCGGGTCACCCGCGGCTTGACCAACCTGACCAGCCAATCGGTGCCGATCGATCGGATCCAGGGCGTCAAGATCAGCCAACCCCTGACGTGGCGGCCGCTGCGCTGGTATCGCGTCGATGTCGACATTGTCGGCTACGCCCACTCCGACACTGAGAACAATGAGTCCACGGCCAGCAGCGTGCTGTTACCTGTTGCCGACGCCGATCAGGTGGAGCTGGCGGTCGGTCGGGTCCTCCCGGGGTTCGATCTGGACGGCATCGAGCTCAACCGGGTGCCTTCTCGAGCGCGGTGGATTCGCTGGTTCGACTTCTGGACCCTGCGGTACGGCTGGAACGACCGGGCCATTACGACCGAGGAAGGCTGGCTGAACCACGAGCGCAACATCGTGCCGCATGCGAAGACGCAGTCGGTTCGAATCGAGCAAGGCCCGCTGCAGCGGCTGCTTCGGCTAGCGGACGTCCATATCGACACACCGAAGGGACCCGTACACGCCGTCGCGCACCATCTCGACGCAGGGGTCGCGCGGGAACTCACCATCACCCAGCTGGATCGAGCTCGTGCAGCCAGGCGTGCAGACCGCGAGCGCATCCCCGTTGCCCAGGCCAGTGCGGAAGCTGACGGCGAAGCGGAACTGCTCGCGTCATTCGGCACCAGCCGTGATCAACTGCTCGGGAGTGGCGGCGAGAGTGAGGTCTTCGCAATCGATGAGCAGCGGGTATTGCGGATTTACCGCCGTGCTCACGACCCGTCGGACAAGACGGTCGAGCAGATCCGTCAACTGCTGGCCAGCTGGGAGGATGCGAACATCGGCCTCGAGGTGCCAAAGGTCATTTCGCTGGGCCAGCACGATGGGCGGTTCTACACCGTAGACCGACGGTTCTCTGGTCGCTGCCTGTCACCGTGGCTCGCCCAAGCCCAGATAGGCGAGCGGCGAGAAGCGCTCAGCAATTACCTGGACGCCACTCGCCGGCTCCGCCAGCTCCCGAGCCCGATCCCGGGGTTCGCGCGACTGGTAGGACAGCAAGCGCCTCAACAGTTCAGCTCACTCGGGCACCTGCTGCATCACATGTTGGAAGGACCCGTACGCATCAGCCGAGGCCAGCTCGAGCGTGACCTGCCCAATGTTGCACAGGTGTGGGACCGCCTGCATGCCGACCTCACTGAGCGCGTGGTGACTCCGGCGCTGGTCCACGGCGACGTGTGTCCGGCCAACACCTACATCGATTGCCGTTCCGAACGGTGGGTGATCTCGGGGATTGGGGACTTCAGCCCGCATACGGTCAACGGCGACCCGATGATGGATATCGCCGGCGCGGTGATCTTCCTCGAACTGGAGCCTTACCCTGAAGCGGCGGCGGATTCCGCGTGGTTGGAGGCGTCGGAAGTGCAGCGGGCCGGCGCTGAGGTCAGCCACTGGATCGAGGTGTACCGCCGGTTCTACGGGTTCTACTTCTCCGACGCCTTCCGGTTCGACCCCGTGCTGTACGCGTGGTGTCTGCGCCAGCTGCGGCGCTGACTCTGGCTGGCTTCTTACTGGTTTGGACCGGAGCAGGGCGGCCGCCGAATACTCCCCGAAAAGGCGTGATGTCGATAAGCTCCGCAGCATGACCGACAAAACCGCAGAACAGACGCCAGCGCTTGGTATCGATATCGGCGGCAGCGGTATCAAAGGCGCTCCGGTGGACCTGAAAGTCGGCGAGATGATGACCGATCGGCTTCGGATTCCTACCCCCGCCAAATCCACTCCGAAAAACGTCGCTGCTGTGGTTGGTGAAATCGTCGACAACTTCAAGGACACCGTTGGCGACGGCCCGGTCGGGATCACCATTCCGGCGGTGGTCACCCACGGCAAGACCCGTTCGGCGGCGAACATCGACAAGTCCTGGATCGACTGTGAGGCCGAGAAGCTCTTCGAAGATCAGCTCGGCCGGGACATTCTCCTGGTCAACGATGCTGACGCGGCTGGTATCGCCGAGGTGCAGTACGGCGCGGCCAAGGGTCACCCCGGATTGGTGATCTTGACGACGCTCGGCACCGGCATCGGCACCGCGATTGTGTACCGAGGCGCGCTGGTCCCCAACTCAGAGCTCGGTCATCTGGAGATCGACGGCCACGACGCCGAGACCCGAGCTGCCTCGAGCGTCAAGGACAATCTCGGCCTGTCCTACAGCGACTGGGCCAAGCGCTTGCAGCGCTACTACGAGACGCTGGAGGCCCTGCTCTGGCCAGACTTGATCGTGGTGGGGGGCGGCGTGAGCAAGAACGCTGACAAGTTCATCCCCAAGCTCAATCTGAAGACCGAGATGGTGCCCGCCAAGCTGCGGAACAGCGCCGGCATCGTCGGCGCCGCCTGGCTCGCGGCCGACCGCCGGGTCAATCCCGATCCAATGATGTAAGTCGTCTGGGCAGCGAATGGGATAATCGGCTCTTGTGTCTTCGCTGCCCTCGCTGCTGAGCGACCGGATCTTCGGCGTTACTGGCATTGATCCGGAACTTCGGCCGGCCACCAAGCCACAATTCGGTCACTATCAGACGAATGTTGCGCTGCGCCTGGCCAAGAGCGAGGGCCAATCCCCCCGTGAGGTGGCGACTCGGATCGTAGCCCGGTTGGAGGTAGCCGACCTGTGCGAGCCGCCCGAGATTGCCGGCCCTGGCTTCATCAACTTTCGGTTGCGGACTGAGGTGCTGGCGGAGGCGATCACCGACCAGCTGGCTGACCCAAGGTCCGGCATGAGTTCCACGCAGCAGCCACAGACGGTGGTGATCGATTATTCGGCGCCGAACGTCGCGAAACAGATGCACGTGGGGCATCTGCGGTCGACGGTGATCGGCGACTGCCTGCATCGCGTCCTCGCGGGGGTCGGGCACCACGTCATTGCCCAGAATCACATCGGCGACTGGGGCACCCAGTTCGGCATGCTGGTCGAGCAGATTCTCGACGAGGGCGTTGAAGCCTCCGCGCTCACGCTTCCCGAGGCCGAGGCCCTCTATGCCCGCGGCAGCGCACACTTCAGGAGCGATGCTGACTTCGCCGAACGGGCGCGCCGCCGCGTCGTCGCGCTGCAGTCCGGTGACGAGCAGACCCGGACCATCTGGCAGCAGTTGATCAACGTGTCGCTGGCCGGCTTCAACGCGGCCTACGAGCGGCTCGGTGTGCTGCTCACCGACGACGATCTTGACGGTGAATCGACGTACAACGATGACCTTCCGCAACTGGTGGACACACTGGAGGCCGACGGCACGGCCGTGATCGATGACGGCGCGCTCTGTGTCTTCGTCGACGGGTTCACCGCACCAATGATCGTCCGCAAACGAGACGGCGGCTTTGGCTATGCCGCCACCGATCTCGCGGCGATCCGCCGCCGGGTGCGCGACTTCGGTGCCGACCGCATCGTCTACGTGGTGGACTCGCGCCAATCCGACCACTTCGAGCAAGTGTTCCTTGTCGCTCGCAAGGCCGGCCTCCTGCCCGACGCGGTCGCCACCGAGCACGTCGCGTTCGGCAGCGTCCTCGGTCTCGACGGTAAGCCCTTCAAGACTCGGGAAGGCACGGCGGTGACCTTGAACGACCTGCTGGACGCCGCCGAGGAGGAAGCGGCGCCACCCATCGCCCTGGCGGCGATCAAGTACGCCGACCTCTCGAACGGACTCAACAAGGACTACGTCTTCGACGTTCACCGCATGGTGCAGACCACCGGAAACACCGGGCCCTACTTGCAGTACGCGCACGCGCGGATGACCCAGGTGTTGCGCAAGGCGGAGGCCGAAGGCTACGGCGAACAGACCAAGGTCATGGTGCTGGAGGAGCCCGCGGAGCAAGCGCTGGCGCTGCTGCTGACCCGCTTCGGCGACGTGGTTGACGAGGTGGCTGAGACCCTGCAACCGCACAAGCTTTGCGCTTACCTCTACGACCTGTCCGGAGCTCTGGCGATCTTCTACGAGCAGTGTCCGGTGCTCAAGGCCGAGGGGATCGTACGGGAGTCACGGCTCGCGATGTGCGCGGTCACGAAGCGCGTCCTGGCCACTGGGCTCACGCTCCTCGGCATCGAGGCGTTGGAAAGGATGTGACGAATCCCGGGCGCGTCGACGAATTCTCCAACGACGGCTTGCGCTTCCGCGTCCGCGATGTCGGCCCGCTCGACGGCCAGCTGATCATCGCCTTACACGGTTTTCCGCAGACCTCGACTTCCTGGGAAGCCGTCGGCCGGCGGTTGGCCGAAGCCGGCAACCGGGTGCTGGCCTTCGACCAGCGCGGCTACTCACCCGCTGCCCGGCCCCGCGAAGTGAGCGCCTATCGGGTGGACCGGCTGGCCGGCGACGTTCTCGCGCTCGCCGACGCGGTTGAGGTAGACCGCTTCCATGTGGTCGGGCACGACTGGGGTGGTGGGGTCGCCTGGTATCTCGGCGCCCATCACGCTGATCGGCTACACACCTTGACGGCCGTGTCCACACCCCATCTCCGGGCTCTGCTGGCCGCCATGCCGAAGGGGCAGGCGCTGCGATCCTGGTACATGCTCTGGTTTCAGCTTCCGTGGCTGCCCGAGTTCGTCTTGCGCGTCCGCGACGGCGCCATCGCGTCGTGGACGCTGAGGCGCGCCGGGGCGAGAAACCCGTCTGAAGCAGTGCGCCTGCTTTCTGATCAGGGAGCAGCCACCGGAGCGATCAACTGGTATCGCGGTCTGCGGGTGCCGGGTGCCCGGCCGTACGGGACGGTCGCGGTGCCCACCCTCTACGTCTGGAGCGACCGCGATCCCGCCTTGGGACGGCGAGCGGCCGTCGATACCCGGCGATGGGTGACCGGCCCGTACCGGTTCGAGATCCTGCGGGGGGTCTCCCATTGGATACCTGAAGAGCGACCCGATGAGCTGGCGGACATGATCATCGGCCACATCAATTCGCACAGCGGCGGCGGCAGCTGACCTAGCCAGATCCTCGATCGAAGACCGTCCCCCGACCGGTTAGGGCTGCATGGCGCCGATCGCCTCCACATGGAGGGAGTAGAGGGAACGGCTCGCCGTGATGAACAGCCGGTTCTTCTTGATGCCGCCGAAGCAGAGGTTCGAGGCTCCTTCTGGCAAGTGGATCCGGCCGAGGAGCGTCCCGTCCGGTGCGTAGCAGTGCACGCCGTCGAAGCCCGCTCCCCCGCCGTGAGCTGCCGACCACAGGTTGCCATCGGTATCGACGCGGATGCCGTCGGAGCCTCCGGGGCTCATGTCGACGAAGCGTCGACCATTCGCGACGGAGTCCCCCGCGACGTCGAAAACCCGAATCTCACCGACGTCGACGACGTAGAGCAGGCTCTCGTCCGGGCTGAAGCACAAGCCGTTCGGGCGGTTCATCTTGCCGATGACCACGCTGGCATTGCCGGAGTCGGGGTCGAGGCGGTACACGTTTCGCGGCAACTCCAGTTCCGCCTTGTCGCCCTCGAAGTTGCCGAGAATGCCGTAGCCCGGATCGGTGAACCAGACAGACCTGTCGGATTTCACCACGACGTCGTTCGGCGCGTTCAACGGCTTGGCATCGAATCGATCGAGCAGCACGGTGATTGTCCCGTTGTGCTCGGTGCGAGTCACCCGGCGCTTGAGGTGCTCGCAGGTGATCAACCGGCCCTGCCCATCCCGGGTGTTGCCGTTGCTGTTGTCCGCTGGCTGGCGGAAGACAGTGGTTTCTCCGGTTTCCTCGCTCCAGCGCAGCATCCGGTTGTTCGGGATGTCGGAAAACAGGAGATAACGGCCGTCGCCGAACCAGACCGGTCCTTCGAGCCAGCGGCCGCCGGTCCATAGCCGTTCCACCACGCCCTGCATGATCCGCAGCGCGGCAAATCGCGGGTCGACGGTTTCCACCGCAGGATCCGGAAAGCGGATGATCGTCCGGTCCTGCTCCCAGGCTTGAGCCGGTTCGATTTCGGCCACTGCGCCACCTCGCTTGCTGGCGTCGCGGGGATGCGGCGCGCCGCGATTCTATCGGCCGGACTGGTCCGACCAGCGGCTACCAAGATCACGAAGCAGCTGGGCGACGACACCGCCCCAACTCCAGCGCGTAGGCGGCTCCCGGGCTCGGGAGTCGGACCATTTGCTCACGCCGGCACGTCCGCTTTGACCAGCGGCTGGCAGCGAGGACACCAGAAGCTGCGGCGCTCCTGCCCGAGCGGGCCGAATGTCTCTGCCTGAATCGGCGTGCCGCATCGTCGACACGGCTCGTGCTCTCGCTCGAACACATAGGTCCGGCGGCCGGGTCGCAGGTCGCCGGTGGTGGCTTGCTCAGGACGCCACCGGTTCGCTAAAAGCAACTGATGGGCGCGCTGCACCAGGCGAGTGAGGTTCTTGACCTTGGCCACCGGCGTGCGGGGATGGAGCCCCTGGAGGAAGAGCATCTCGGCGCGATAGAACGTCCCGATCCCGGCGAGATTTCGCTGATCAAGGAGGGCCTCCCCGATCGTCCGATCAAGCTCCGCCGATATCCGCCGCACGGCCTCCGCCGGATCCCAGTCCGGACCCAGCAAGTCAGGGCCGAGGTGGCCAACCACGTCCGACTCGTTGGCGGTCGAGATCAACTCGATCACCGGCAACCGGTAGCCCACGGCGTCATACTCAGCCGTCGCCAAGATTGATCGAATCTCGTATTCGGGCCCTCCTGACCAGCGACGTCCGGCGGTGAAGATGCGCCATGTGCCCTCCATCCGGAGATGGGTGTGCAGCGTCATCTGGTTGTCGAACCGGAACAGCTGGTGCTTGCCGCGCGACCTCACCTCGAGGACTCGGGCTCCGGTGACGTCGGTGGTGGCCAAGGCAGGAACGCGAAATTCGCTACGGGTCAGCCTGCGACCGGCCAGTACTTCATGCAGGCGACGGCACAAGCGCCAGACCGTGTCTCCTTCAGGCACACGGCAATTCTGCGACCACTCATCTGCCCCGTTGATTCCCGCTCGTGCGAGGTTCGAATTCCATCAAGAAAACCTTCGGCTGGCCGTACGGTCCCCGGGTGTTGACCAGTGGCCAGAACCGGTGTTGGACTCGTTGTCGTCATGCGTTTCACGGTCCCGACCACCCTTAGACAACTACGCTGATCCGGTGCGACGGGTGGGGCCTCTGAGCTTGCTCGCGGCTGGTGTTCTCGGTCTGCTCAGCCTGACGGTCGCCGGGTCTGTCCTGTTCGTGCGCCACACCGCCGCCGGACGCATCTTTCCTGCGGCCACTGTCCCGCCTGCGCATGCGGCACTGGTGCTTGGTGCCCAGGTCTATCCCGACGGCACGCCGTCGGCCTTCCTTGCGGCTCGGCTGGATCTGGCCAGGCAACTCCACCAGGCCGGCAAGGTGAAGCTGATCGTGGTATCGGGCGACAGCACGGCTGCCGAGTACGACGAGCCCCAAGCCATGCGGTCCTACCTGATCGCCGCAGGGATCCCGGAATCGCAGGTGATCATCGACAGTGCCGGCATCGACACGTACAGCTCATGCGTCCGGGCGCGTGAGGTTTTCGGAGTGTCCGACCTGATCGTGGTGACACAGAGCTACCACCTGCCACGGGCGGTGGCCACCTGTCTGCGGGTCGGCGTGAACGCGTACGGGGTGGGCGATGACAGTGTCCGCCACACGCGATCGTGGTGGAGCGGGGCGATCCGCGATCAGGTGGCTTGCGTGAAGACCGTTCTGGATCTCGTGGTCGATCGCCGCCCCAGGCTCGATTAGCCGACTTCACACCCCTAACTCCGACTTCGCACCCTCTGCAGCCGGTGTGAAGTCGGAGTTAAGGGTGCGGAGTGTCCGTTATCGAGCCAGCAGCACCACCGGCGGCGTTGAGGAATAAGTTGCTACGGGTAGGAATGGCGCAGTAATCCAAAGGAGGCCCATAATGACCGAACCTGATCAGCCAGGCACGTCCGAGGAGCCGGAGCTCGAACCGCTGGGTGCGGAATCCGCGCCAGAGTTTCCCGAGCACGGTAAGACCGAGGACGACAACGAGTACGCGCTCGGGCGCACCAGCGACCCGGAGGGCGCTCATCGAGACGAACCAGCCGGCGAGGACTACGCGGGGAGCGGCTTCTAGCCTTCAGGACGAGCTCTGTCGACACCTCGTTAGGCGGAGGCCGCCAACCTTGCTCTAGATGTGCGACCCGTGGAGGGGCGCAGAACATCAACTTGATCATCAGATGCGGGAGTGGTACCTCATGACCGTGAAGGGATCATCAGACGGGCCGGCGCCGTTATTGGGTACCGTCATTCGCCACCGGCGCCGCCTCTCGTGGATCCAGGCCCTAGCGCTCGTGACAACTATCACGGGCTTCGTCGTATTCACCGGCGCGACATTGGTGCGGTACGCCGACCCCCTCAACTTTCCAACATATTGGACTGGGCTCTGGTGGGCGGTCACCACGGTCACCACGGTCGGCTACGGCGATGTGGTGCCTGCCACCACAGGCGGCCGCCTGGTGGCCGTCTGCCTGATGTTCGTGGGGATCGGCTGTTTCGCATTCATGACGGCGGTTGCCGCGTCTGCGATCGTCATCGGCGAGGAGCAGGAGATTGAGCGCGAGGAAAGCATCGTGCTGGTCCGACTGGATGAGTTGAATGCTCGGCTTGACCGAATCGAGACGACGCTGCAAGCGGGTGGGCCCGACGCGACGCCACAACAGCAGGACCGGCCGATCAGCACGTCCGAGGGCGCCGGCGCCGAATCGGCGGACCGCTAAGAATCCAACCGGGATGTGCGCCTCGCAAACGCTCAGGGGTTGCAGGCTCGGCGGGCGGACGGTCCGTAGGCACAGCTATCGTGCCCCTGTGACAAGCACTGAAATACCCAGGGACTTCCCCGTGGCTGGTGACGAACTTCAGAACCTTCACGGCGCATTGGAGCGCATTCGCGGAACTTTCGCTTGGAAGTGCGGTGGGCTCGGCGCCGACGCCATGCGGGTAACGCTCGGCCCGTCGACGGTGACGTTGGGTGGTCTGCTCAAACACCTTGCCTACGTCGAAGACACCACGTTCACCTGGACGCTGCTCGGCGGCGACCTGGGACCGCCCTGGGACAACTTGGAGGGACCAGACCCTGAGTGGGCATGGCGAACGGCGGCCGACGACACCCCTGAGCAGCTGATGACACTCTGGGAGGACGCAGTTGCCCGCTCCCGTGCGGCCGTCGCCGTGGCACTCGCCGACGGCGGTCTCGACCGGCTTGCGGCCCGCAGTCCGTGGGGCGAGCCGCAAAGCCTACGCCGCATGATCGTCGACATGAACGAGGAGTACGCGCGGCACACCGGCCACGCGGATCTCATTCGCGAGTCGATCGACGGCCTCGTCGGCGAAGACCCGCCTGGGTGATGTCAGCTGCGGCGGAAACGCCGTCAGGGCGGCACCGATAGGAAACCATTTTCACTGGTACCGAGCGGCGGACCGGGCAAAGGCGACCACAGCTGCTATGTCGGTCGCGGCCGCGTCCGAGGTGTCGACATCCAAGGTGGGTACGTCGAGCGCAAGCGGCTCAAAGGGTCGATCGATCGCGAAATGGGCGCTGTCGTCATGCGCGGATCGGCTGGGCTGTTCCCGTCCGCGGCGGTTTGCCCTGGCTCGCGCGACTGCCGGGTCCACGTGGCACCGCACGATTCGGAGTTCGGCCAGCGGACGCAACGGTTCCAGCCCGCGTACCCAAGCCGCGTGCTGGAATGCGGCTTCTGCAACGTGAGTCACGCCGTGATCAAGGAAGAGTCGGATGGTCTCGAAGAAGAGCTGGTACGTCCGCATGGTCAGCGGGTCTGAAACCGATGGGACAAAACCGGGAGTGGCCTCCACCATGCCCTCCTTCAGCTCGTCTCGACACAGTGCGGGGCAGCCCACACCTGCAGCGAGCTGATGCGCCAGCGTGGTCTTTCCGGACCCAGCGGGCCCGCTCACCACGATCAAGGTTGGACGGCTGACGAGCTCCTCAGCTGCAGGCACGTGTCAACTATGGCTTGTCAGGCGTCAGCGCTTCCTCTGGTCGCGGTAATAAGTGATCAAGGAACGGGTCGAGCTGTCCTGCTTGGCCAGCGCGTCCTGGTCGCCACCGACGGCCGGGGTCACCTGCAGGGCGAGCTGCTTGCCCAGCTCGACGCCCCACTGATCAAAGCTGTCGATGCCCCACACCACACCCTGCACGAAGGTGATGTGTTCGTACAGCGCAATCAACTGCCCGACCACGGACGGCGTCAGGGCCGGCGCCATGATCGAGGTGGTGGGCCGATTGCCCGTGAACACCCGCGCCGGCACGATGGAATCCGGCGTCCCCTCGGCACGCACTTCGTCGGCGGTCTTGCCAAAGGCCAGCGCGGCGGTCTGCGCGAAGAAGTTGGCCAAGAACAGTTCATGCACGTCGTTGTCCCCGTCGACCAGAGGATGCGCCGGATTCGCCACGGCGATGAAGTCGGCTGGGATCATCCGGGTGCCCTGATGGATCAGCTGGTAGAAGGCGTGCTGGCCGTTGGTGCCCGGCTCACCCCAGAAAACCTCGCCGGTGTCGGTGGTCACCGGCGATCCGTCGTAGCGAACGCCCTTGCCGTTGGACTCCATGGTGAGCTGCTGCAGGTACGCGGCGAAGCGGTGCAGAAACTGCGCGTACGGCAGCACTGCGTGGGTATGGGCGTCG
>DASQUD010000275.1:0-4977 GCA_035641455.1 Propionibacteriaceae bacterium
AGAGCAGCATCCGCAGTTCGTTGATCGTCTGCGGTACGTAGATCAACTCGGGATAGCGTTCCGCGGCCAACCTCATGATCTTGGCCGCGTTGACCTGGGAGAGCGTCAGGTTCGCCGCGATCCGGCTCGCCCGGGTAAGACCATGATCACTCTTGTGCACCGCCAGATCGCGGCCGGACGAGTACAGCGAGGGGCAGCCGATCACCTCGATGTGTTCATCGCCGAAGCCGAGCGCGGCCAGGCAGCGTCGGGTGATCTCACCGCGGACGCCGACCTTGGTCGACTTATCCAGCACCGCGGACAGGAAGTCCTTCGTGGTCCCCTGCAACGATTCCGGTAGCTCGACGGCCCGGGCTCTCGTCTGGGCACCGACACCCACGACGACGACCGGCATCTGGAGTTGACGGATCAGCCGGGTCAGCCGGCGGAGCTTGTTGCTGAACGACGGCCGGAAGGCGTTGGCCAGCGGGATGACAAAGCCGTCGAACTCCTCGTTGATCCGGGCGATGGTCTCGGGCTGCAGGTCGACCCGATCGGTGACGAAGCCGCTGGAGACCACCTCCGTGTTCGGGACCGACAGCACCTTGTGCACCGCTTCGGCGAACAGCATGTTGCCGGAGTTGCTGGCGAATACGTTCCGGGCCAGGGACGCCTCCGGCGACAACGCCAGGAAAGGATCCTTGGCCGATCGGAGCAGGATGCGCTTCATTCCTCGTGCTACTCCTCGGATGCTGCCGTTTCCTAACACGCCCTACGGCATAGCGACGATTCAGGGTAGTCGCCCTGCCGTGCCCACCCGGGTAGAGGGGAACTTCCGCTAGTGGCTTGAGCAGCAGCCAAAACTGTGCTTAGTTAGGGTCACCTTAATCAATATAGGCTTACCTAACTCGGAGTGTCTTTGTGTTCAACGTGCGACGGACCGTGGTCGGATTTGTCGGGGTCTTACTGATCTTTGGCCTCGCCGGATGCGGGGGCGACGAAGAGTCCGAGCAAGCAACAGCCGGATCCCAGAGCGACCAAAAGATCACCGTCTACAGCGGGCGGAGCGAAGAACTCGTGCAGCCGCTGTTCGACAAGTTCAGCGATGAGACGGGCATCGAGGTCCAGGGGCGGTACGGCAACACGGCGCCGCTCGCGGCGCAGCTGTTGGAGGAGGGTGAGAAATCGCCGGCCGACGTGTTCTTTGCACAGGACGCAGGTGCCTTGGGCGCGGTTACCAAGGCGGGGATGCTCGCGCCGCTGCCATCGAGCGTGATTTCGGCGGTTCCTGAGCAGTACCGGGCGAGCAATGGTGAGTGGGTGGGAGTCACCGCGCGGTCCCGCGTACTTGCCTACAACCCCGAGCTTGTCGCCAAAGCCGATCTCCCCACCTCCGTCTATGAACTGACCGAGCCGGAGTGGAGGGGCAAGGTTGGTGTGGCACCCACCAACGCCTCGTTCCAGGCGTTCGTCACGGCCATTCGTGTCCAGGACGGCGACGACAAGGCCCGGGAGTTCCTCGCCGGGCTCAAGGCAAATAAGCCCGCGATCCGCGATGGGAATGGACCCATCTTGGAGGACATCAACGACGGCAAGATCGCTGTGGGACTCATCAACCACTACTACCTCGGCGAGCTGGCCAAGGAACAAGGCGTAAGCCCGGACTCGCTAAAGGCCAAGCTGTACTTCTTCCCGAACGGCGACCCTGGTGCGTTGGTCAACGTCGCTGGCGTCGGAGTGCTCAAGAACGCCGCTGACGACCCGGACGCGCAGAGATTTGTCGACTACCTCCTCGACCAGGGGACCCAGGGCTACTTCGCCGAGCAGACATATGAGTACCCGGTTGTCGCTGGTGTGGCGGGCCCGAGCGGCGTACCCGCATTGGATCAGCTCTCCGGACCGAAGATCGACCTGAACGACCTGAATTCACTCGAGCAGACCATCACACTCATCAAAGAATCGGGACTGACACCCTGAACCTTCACGCCAGCGTCTTGCCGCGGGTACCAGCGGTACCCGCGGCAAGGTCCGTTGCGCTTCCAGCCGCGGCAGCACTCGCGGTGAGCGTTGCCCTTATCCCACTCGGCTATCTGGTCGTACGCACGGCGCAGGTCGGCTGGGCCGGCATTGTCGACGAGCTACTCACTGTACGGGTTGCCGAGCTCGCGGTGCGCAGCCTGGGCTTGGCTCTCGTCGTGACCAGCGCCTGCATCCTGCTCGGCGTGTGTTGCGCGTTCGCAGTGACGCGCACGGACCTGCCCAGTCGACGATTCTTCGGTGTGCTCGCGGCCTTGCCGCTTGCCGTCCCTACCTACGTTGCCGCCTTCGGTTGGGTCTCGGCATTCGACAACTTCGAGGGCTTCTGGCCCGCCGCGTTGGTCCTCACACTGTGTTGCTATCCGTACGTATACCTGCCCGTGGCGGGGTCGCTCGTCGGAGCCGATCCTGCGCAGGAGGAGGTGTCGAGGTCGCTGGGCCGTGGCCCGGTCGGCACGTTCCTTGGCGTCACCGTGCGACAAGTCCGGCCCGCAATCATGGCCGGTGCATTGTTGGTCGCCCTCTACGTGCTGTCCGACTTCGGGGCTGTGTCCATCCTGCGCGCCGACACCTTCACCCGGGCGATCTTCGTTGAGTTCGACCTGGGATTCGACCGTACGGGCGCACTGGTCCTGTCCACCGTCCTCATCGCGCTCACCGTTGTGCTGCTCGTCGCCGAGAGCCGGACCCGCCAACGGCAGGCAAGGTACGCACCGGTCAACGCGGCTACGCGACGTCCCCATGCCAGGGCTCGACTCGGCCTGCTGCGGTGGCCAACACTGGCCATGCTTATCGCGGTATCGGTGTCGGCGCTGGGCGTTCCTGCCGTCAATCTCGCGCAACGTCTCGTTGCCGGAGTGTCGCGTCCCGGATCACTGGCCGAGGTCGCCTCCGCAGCGGGCAACTCGTTATGGATATCGCTAACAGGGGCGGCCATCACCACGCTGCTGGCCCTGCCGATTGGGATTCTGGCCGCGCGCCGACGTGGCAAGTTTCCAGCTTTCATCGAGCGCCTGAGTTACCTAACCCACGCCCTCCCCGGCGTCGTCATCGGCCTGTCGCTGGTTTTCTTCGGAGTCACGGTGGCGTTTGCGCTATACCAGACCGTCTGGCTGCTGTTGCTTGCGTACGCCGCCTTGTTCCTTCCGTTGGCCGTCGCTGCGGTAGCGTCGGCCGCGGGGCAGTCTCCGCCGATGCTCGAAGACGTTGCGCGCTCCCTCGGTCGGCGGTCGAGCACCGTGTGGCGTACGGTCACCTTGCCGCTCGCCATGCCGGGCATCGGCGCTGGAGCCGCGCTCGTATTTATCACCGGGATGAAGGAACTACCCGCGACCCTGTTCCTTCGGCCGACCGGCATGGAGACACTAGCAACCAGGCTATGGACGCACACCACGGTAGGGTCCTATGCGGCGGCGGCGCCGTACGCGGCACTTCTGGTGCTGGTCACGGTGATCCCGACCTGGCTGCTTGCCGTCCGACTTGGCATTCTGCAGCGAGGGGGTGACACATGAGCACGTTGACCGTACGGGGCGTGGCCAAAGCATTCGGCCGTACGCGGGCTCTTGCCGGTGTCGACCTGTCCGTGGCCTCGGGGGGCTTCGTCGCGGTCCTCGGTCCGTCCGGTTGCGGCAAGACGACGCTGCTGCGCTGTATCGCCGGATTCGAGCGGATCGACGGCGGTGAGGTCACCATCGACGGCCGTCTGCTCGCCGGAGGCCGGGTGCACATGCCACCACACCGGCGGCGGGTCGCCGTCGTACCTCAGGAGGGTGCACTGTTCCCGCATCTGTCCGTCGGGGACAACGTTGCGTACGGCTTGGACCGTATGGCTCGCCGGTCGGGGCGAGTGGCAGAGGTGCTGGCGTTAGTGGGCCTCGCAGGGTTCGAGCAGCGGATGCCGCATGAGCTGTCCGGAGGCCAGCAGCAGCGGGTCGCGGTCGCGCGTGCGCTGGCCCCGCGCCCTCCGCTCGTGTTGCTGGACGAGCCGTTCTCTGCGCTGGATGCGAGTTTGCGGGCGGAGGTACGCACCGACGTGCGCGAGGCGCTGCAGGCCGACAACGCCACCGCGATTCTCGTAACCCACGACCAGGACGAGGCGCTATCTACGGCCGACCAGGTGACGGTGATGCGCGCCGGCCGCACAGTGCAGACCGGGTCACCGATCGATGTCTATCGGGAACCCGTGGACGAGTGGGTGGCTAGCTTCGTCGGTGACGCAGTTCTGGTGCGCGGGATGGCCCGGGGTGCTGTGGCTGAGACGTCCCTCGGACCCTTGACCCTGCACGACATCCCTTTACCGGCTAACGGGAAGACACCGGTGACCGCGCTGATCCGACCGGAACAGGTTCTGCTCGGTCCCCGGGACCGCGCACCTTCGACAGCCGTACCCGCGACGGTCACCCGCCGGGTCTTCCACGGACACGACGAGCTGATTATGCTTCGGCTGGCCGACGGTACGGAGGCGTTGTCGCGAGCGCTGGACGGCGCGACACCGGTGGGAGTGGGTGACCGGTGCGCGGTGTGGGTGCGCGGTCCCGTACGCGCCTGGCACCGCCTGCCTGAACCCTCCTCGTAGTTGATCTCGAGGAAACCAAGCATCCACAAGTAGCTCCCAATTCGCTCAAGACCAACGTGGGAGCCCTGGGAGTCATGTGGGGAGCGGTCATGATCTTGAGATCCTTACAAGGGACCCGAACTCTTCCTCGAGCAGGAGGACTACAGCGCGGAAACCACTTTCGCTAGTCGTCACTTTGGTTTCACGTCAACGTATGGGACCTCGATCGCGTTGTTTCCGTACCCGAGCCGGTTCCAGGGTGGAACCTCGGGTTGAACGTTGCCGGCGGCGTCGGTTGCCCGGGCGCGGATGGTGTGCCTTCCGACGTCGGTCGCGGCCCAGTCGAATGACCAGTCCTGCCATTGGTAGGGGCCTTTGGGGGGTTCGAGCTGCGCCGGGTGCCAGTC
>DASQUD010000276.1:0-5116 GCA_035641455.1 Propionibacteriaceae bacterium
GGTCGTCGAGAACCGTGAGCTGGCGGCGCAGCTGCTGGCCGCGGCCGACCTGTGGCTATTCGTCACCTCAGCCGCTCGTTATGCCGATGCCGTGCCCTGGGATTTCTTGAATTCAGCCGCCGAGCGCAGCGCCGCCGTTGCAGTCGTGCTCGATCGGGTGCCGCCGCGCGCCATGACCGAGGTGCCGGCGCATCTCGGCCAGATGATGAGCGAGCGCGGTCTGGGCGGGTCTCCGCTGTTCGCGGTGCCCGAGACCACCGTCGATGATCAAGGCCTGCTGCCGGTATCAGCCATTTCGCCGATCCGGGGTTGGCTTGCCCGGCTCGCTCGAGATCAGGCCAGTCGCGCCGAGGTGGTCCATCGCACCCTGGACGGTGCCATCGGAGCGCTCGCCGCTCGGGCGCCTCGGCTGGCTCGCGCAGTGGACGAGCAAGCCGAGGTGGTCAACCAGCTGCGCGCGGAAGTGGACCATTCGTACGCCGAGGCGGTCCGGACCATTTCGGTTCAGACTGCCGACGGCACCCTGCTGCGGGGCGAAGTTCTGGCTCGCTGGCATGAGTTCGTCGGTACGGGTGAATTCTTCCGGGCGCTCGAGCACAAGGTCAGCTGGTTGAGGGACCGCGTTGTCGCCGCCATCAAAGGTGAGCCGCCGGGTGCCAGGAACCTCAAGGTCGCCGTCGAGTCCGGGCTGGAGGCTTTGGTCCGGCAGGAGGCGGATGCGGCGGCCGAGCGAGCCGAGGCGTCGTGGCAAGCCAATGCTGCGGGTCGGGATCTGATCGGCCGCACGAGTGCGGACCTGACCCGGTCATCCCCGTCTTTCGAACAGAGTGCGGCTCGGGCGATTCGCGACTGGCAGGGCGCTGTGTTGGATCTGGTGGCCGACGAAGGCATGGGCAGGCGGTCGAAGGCTCGTTTTCTTGCTCTGGGAGTCAACGGGGTCGGTGTCGCCTTAATGATCGTGGTCTTCGCCCATACCGGTGGCCTCGTCGGTGCAGAGATCGGCGTGGCCGGCGGCACGGCGGTTCTTGCCCAGCGGGTTCTGGAAGCAGTCTTCGGCGATCAAGCAGTCCGCCGACTTGCGGAAACCGCCAAGGCGGAGTTGGACTCACGGATCGAGGCACTCATGGCGGGTGAGTTGCTGCGCTACCACGCGATCTTGGACGGTCTCGGAGTCGACCCGGAACAGGCGACTCGACTGAGGTCGACTGCGCAGGCGGTAGAGGCGGCACGAGCCGAAGGCCTTCCCCAAGCGGTCCAAACTCGGCCGGTGCACGATCAGGTGCTGGCCGCCGCAGACGAGCGGCCCGCCATCGAGGCGACGCGGGTACGCGAGCTGCCGGATCTCTACTCCGTAGGCACCGATGACATCGTCGACGCCGAGATTGTCGAGACCGGCCGCGAGGAGCTGCGCTGATGGCCAGTCGGGGGCTCGCGTTGCTGACTCGCAAGGACGAAACCGCCCACTTGGTGGAGCGGGTTCGGGCGCTTCGCGAGGCATCCGAGCTGTGTGCTGGAAGAGTTTCCGACGAGGTCGTCGCCGAGGCGGAGCGGGTCATCGACCAGACCGATCGTCGGCTGGCGACGTCCGGTGGCGCGACGGTCGTCGCCCTGGCCGGTGCCACGGGATCGGGCAAATCGAGCATGTTCAACGCGCTGACCGGGACGAACCTGGCCGCCGTCGGTGTCCGGCGTCCGACGACCTCCTCCGCGCTCGCGTGCAGCTGGGGTGACGATTCGGCCGAGGAGCTGCTGGACTGGTTGCAGATTCCCCGCCGGCACGCGCTGGAGCCGGATCCGGCGATGGCCGCGGCCCTCGACGGCCTGGTGTTGTTGGACCTGCCCGATCACGACTCGACCGAGCTCTCTCACCGGATGGAGGTCGATCGTCTCGTCCAGCTGGTTGACATGCTGATCTGGGTGGTCGACCCGCAGAAGTACGCCGATGCGGCGCTGCACGACCGCTATCTCATCCCGCTGGCGACCCACGCCGACGTGATGATGGTCGTGCTCAATCAGGTTGACCGGCTGACGCCGGCCGAGCGGGATCAGTGCATACGCGACCTTCGCCGACTGCTGGCCACCGAGGGCATGGACGGGGTTGAGGTGCTCGCAGTGTCGGCCGTAACCGGCGAGGGTATGGACGAGCTGCGCAGCAAACTGGCCAAGGCGGTGTCGGAGAAAAAGGCAGCGGCGCGGCGCCTGGCGGCCGATGTGGGTGCCGTTGGGGGACGACTGTCAAGCGCTTCCGGCACGGCGAAATCGGCCCCAGTCAGCAAGCAGACCATTGACCGGATGAACAAAGGCCTGGCCGAGGCGGCGGGTGTGCCGGTGGTGACTGAGGCGGTCGGCAAGGCGTGGCGCTTGCGTGGTGGCCTGGCCACCGGTTGGCCGGTGCTGGCTTGGGTGGCCAAGTTCAAGCCCGATCCGCTGCGCCGGCTGCACCTGGATCGGCTCAGTGCTGGCCGCAAGCAGAAGGAGATCGACCCGTCCGGCGTCGGCCGTACGTCACTGCCGGCCACCTCGGGGGTGCAGAAGGCACGGGTCGACACGGCGATCCGTGCACTTGCCGATGAGACGACTGACGGCCTCAACCGCGGCTGGGCCGAAGCCATCAAGCGCGCTGCCCGCACTTCCGAAGACACACTCCCGGACACGCTCGACCGGGCGGTGGCCACGACGGATCTGGATTTGGCCGCACATCGCGGGTGGTGGCAGGCGGTACGCGTGCTGCAGTGGCTCCTGGTGGCCGGTGTGGTCGGTGGCCTCGCCTGGCTTGGCGCCGCCTTTGTCCTGGCGTATCTGCAGTTGCCGCCGTTGCCCGAAGTCACCTGGTGGGGCTTTCCGGCGCCCACGGTGTTGGCGGTAGGCGGCGTCCTCGCCGGCCTGCTGGTCGCCGGGCTGGCTCGCATCGGGGTTGAGGTTGGTGCTCGGCGGCGGTCGCGCAATGCGACCCGGGCGCTGCGCCGCTCGATCGGCAAGGTCAGCAAAGAGTTGGTCGTGGACCCGGTTGAGGCCGAACGCGAGCGCTACGAGAAAGCGCGGGTGGCGCTAGAACGCGTCCAGGGCTGAGGCGGGTCCGCTGCGATATCCACAGGCAACATACGAGGCCGGACCACCGTCCACAGATTCGCGGCCGGCCGTACGAAAACCTCCGCGATCCGCATAGTCCTCTTCGAACATCCCAGCGCGGGAGGCCGGAGAGGAAGACATGGAAGCGTACGTCCACATCACGGGTTACGTCGGAGCCGACGTCGAGCTGCGTACCAACAGTTCTGGCGGGGTGGCCAGCTTTCGGGTGGCCAGCACGCCGCGCTACCGCAAGGGTGGCGACTGGGTTGATGGGAACACCACCTGGTTGACGGTCACCTGCTGGCGCAGCTTGGCCGAGCACGCGGCGAAGAGCATCCGCAAGGGCGACCCGGTGATCGTGATCGGCAAGCTGCGGACCAACGTCTTCAAGGGCGAGGACGGGGTGCTGGTTGAGCGGCTGATCCTGGAGGCAACCACCCTGGGACACGACCTGACTCGCGGCACCTCGATGTTCTCGCGGGTCGAGCGGACGAGTGTCGCCGACGACACCGAGTCTGACGAGCAGGCGGCCATCGCGGCGGCCGAGGCTCAGCCTCGCGATCCCGCTGTCGCAGGTGCGGCCGCGGCCAGCGTGGGGTCTGCCGGCTAGGAACTGGCATACTTGGCGGTTGCGGGCGGCATTATCGCCCGCGCCCCAACCGACGCGAAAGTTCCGATTCCGCATGCCTGAGTTCATCTATTCGATGCACAACGTTCGCAAGTCGCTCGGCGACAAAGTCGTGCTCGACAACATCACCTTGTCGTTCTTTCCCGGGGCCAAGATCGGCGTCGTCGGTCCCAACGGCACCGGCAAGTCGACGCTGCTCAAGGTCATGGCCGGGCTGGAGAAGCCGAACAACGGCGACGCCAACCTGGCCAAGGATGCCAGCGTAGGCATCCTGCTTCAGGAGCCGCCGCTCACCGAGGGCAAGACCGTCCTGGAGAACGTCGAGGAGGCGGTGGCTGACGTCAAGCGGCTGCAGGCTCGGATGGAAGAACTCGGCGTCGCCATGGGCGATCCCGACGCCGACTTCGATGCTTTGATGGCGGAGATGGGAGAGGTGCAGACCGAACTCGATCATCGCAATGCATGGGACATCGACTCCCAGCTGGAGCAGGCGATGGACGCGCTGCGTTGCCCTCCGCCGGACGCCCCAGTCGACATTCTTTCCGGTGGGGAGCGGCGACGTGTGGCCTTGTGCAAGCTCCTCCTCCAGCAGCCGGATCTGCTGCTGCTGGACGAGCCGACCAACCATCTCGACGCCGAGTCGGTGCAGTGGCTGGAGGGCCACCTGAAGAGCTATGCCGGCGCCGTACTGGCGGTGACTCACGATCGGTACTTCCTCGACAACGTGGCGGAGTGGATCCTGGAACTCGATCGCGGCCGCACGCATCCGTACGAGGGCAACTACTCGACATATCTGGACACCAAGAAGGCGCGCCTCCAGATCGAAGGTAAGCGCGACGCCAAGCGCGCCAAGATCTTGGAACGCGAGCTCGAGTGGGCAAGGTCCAATCCCAAGGCCCGACAGGCGAAGAACAAGGCGCGCCTGACCCGGTACGAGGAGATGGCGGCCGAGGCGGAGCGTAACCGCAAGCTCGACTTCGAGGAGATCAACATCCCGCCAGGGCCGCGGCTGGGCACCAACGTGTTGGAGGTCAGCAAGCTGGTCAAGGGCTTCGGCGACCGGCTGCTGTTCGACGGGCTCAGCTTCTCGCTGCCGCGTGCTGGGATCGTTGGCATCGTCGGGCCCAACGGCGTGGGTAAGTCCACGCTGTTCCGGATGCTTGTCGGCGAAGAGCAGCCGGATTCTGGCGACCTGAAGATCGGCGAGACCGTGTCAATCTCCTACGTCGATCAAGGGCGGTCCCGGCTCGATCCCAGAAAGACCGTCTGGGAACTCGTCTCCGACGGTCTAGACCACATCAAGGTGGCCAGCTTTGAAATGCCGTCCCGGGCCTACGTCGCCTCGTTCGGCTTCAAGGGTCCGGACCAGCAGAAGCCGGCTGGCGTCCTGTCCGGCGGCGAACGCAACCGGTTGAACCT
>DASQUD010000277.1:0-2468 GCA_035641455.1 Propionibacteriaceae bacterium
GCCATCAGCGCTACACCGAACTCACCGGGCGACAGCTGTCTCCCCAACAGCGTGAGCTGGCACCGGTTCGGCTACCCGGCCGAGCGCAGGAATCTGACCAGCTCGGGCACGATCACTTCAGGCGCTGGGCCGTGATCTTGACCTGCGAGCACGCGGCCCTGGGCTACGCGTCGTAGTCGATCGTGGTGCCGTCGGCCGATGTCACGGTGGTCATCGCTGGCCTTTCTGGAGTTGGCTCTCACAGGACAGACCCCAGAACTCGACAGAACTCATCGGATCGAGCGGCCACGACGTGGGCCGGTTCCTCAAATCAACCGCCCCCACACTCCGCCTTAGCGGAGGACCCGACGCGTAGGTTGATTATGTGCCGAACGTGGGGCGGAAAACGACAATCGATCCCGCGGAGTGGCTGCTGACCAAATCGGAGCGCGGCAACGCCCAGACCGTGCTCGACGCCCGCCACGTCGGGGACAAGGCCTGGTCCAGCGGCAACTTCGTCCGGCCATTGGTGCATGGTGCGACCTATTTCTCTGAGCTGGCTCAGCGCATCGGGGAGACCCAGGCCGGCGACGCGATCTACTTCACCGATTGGCGCGGCGATCCGGACGAGCGGCTGACCGACGACCCGAAATCCGAGATCGAGGACCTGCTGTCAGAGGCTGACATCCGGGGGGTCGACGTCCGGGGTCTGGTCTGGCGCTCGCACTGGGACCGCCTGTCCTTCTCCAGCGCAGAAAACCGCCACCTCGTCGATGCGCTGCAGGCCAACGACGCCGAGGCCCTGCTCGACATGCGGGTGCGTACCGGCGGCTCACACCATCAGAAGCTGGTGCTGATTCGGTATCAGGGCCGACCGGAGCGAGACATCGCGTACGTGGGTGGGATCGACCTTTGCCACGCTCGCCGCGATGACGCCCGACACCTTGGTGATCCGCAGCCGCAATCCATGGCCGAGGTGTACGGCAAGACACCGCCGTGGCATGACGCGCAGGCTGCGATCACCGGTCCTGCGGTATATGACGTGGAAACTGTGTTCCGGGAACGCTGGCTGGACCCGACGCCGCTCAGCCGCAACCCGGTGCGCCGGCTGCGCGATCGTCTGGCCGGCGAGGACACCAGCCCGGATCCGTTGCCCGAGCAGGCGCCACCGCCGCCGCCGGTGCCTGGCGGAACCCATGTCGTGCAGCTGCTCCGGACCTACCCCAACCTGCGGCACGGCCGCGACTACCCGTTCGCCCGGGGCGGGGAACGCAGCGTGGCCCGGGGCTACAGCAAGGCGCTGGCCCGAGCCCGGCAGCTGGTCTACATCGAGGATCAGTACCTGTGGTCGCCTGACGTCGCTCAGGCGTTCGTCGAGTCTCTGCGCCGAAACCCGGAGCTGCGGGTCATCGCGGTATTACCGCACCTGCCCGACCAGAGCCATCTGCTCTCTCGAGTTCCTCAGCAGTACGGCCGCATCCAGGCGTTGAGCATGCTGGTCGAGGCCGGCGGCAACCGGGTGGCGGCGTACGGAATCGAGAACCACGCCGGTACCCCGGTGTACGTGCACGCCAAGATTTGTGTGATGGACGACTGGTGGGCCACCGTGGGATCGGACAACTTCAGCCGCCGCTCCTGGACCCACGACTCGGAGCTTTCGGTAGTCGTGCTGGATGCCGTCGGCGGCGACCACGGTGCTTACGCTCGACGGCTCCGGCTCACCTTGGCCGCCGAGCACCTCGACCGAAAGGTGGGACCCGCAGAGTTCCCGGGCGACATCTCGCGCATCCAGACCGGCACTGCGCCCGGCGACCTCAACGATGCTGCGCTGCTGGAGACGATGGCCGACTGCGTGGCCCCGCAGGGAATGTTCGACGTTTTCGCCGCCTCCGCCGCCCGCCTCCAGGCGTGGGTGGACGAAGGCCGGCAGGGAGAGCGCCCGCCCGGCCGCCTGCGACCCATCCGCGACCCGGAGCTCTCCACGCTCACCCGGCTATGGGCGGCGCCCCTATACCGGGTCGTCCACGATCCCGACGGACGCCCCAAGGCGTTGCGGCAGCGCGGTCAATTCTGAGGCTGGCACACCCTCCACCGGTTCCTGCTCGGATGGACGAGTCTCCAAAGTCTCACCATTCCGGCACGATGCGGAGTGTGGTCGTGAATGCGCGTCTGGATCGACGAGCGCTTTCGG
The DNA here is from genome assembly GCA_035641455.1 of Propionibacteriaceae bacterium. Classification (GTDB taxonomy): domain Bacteria; phylum Actinomycetota; class Actinomycetes; order Propionibacteriales; family Propionibacteriaceae; genus Microlunatus. The sequence goes on from DASQUD010000277.1 coordinate 2,171, forward strand.
AGTGGTGTCTGCGACGCCTGGGCAGGCAACCTGAGCAGGTCCTGTTCGAAACGGGCTACCTGTCGCAGGTGATCGGTCTGCGGCTAATCTACGGTCGGGACGTCGTTGTGAAGGTGCGGGCTTGGCAGGAGCGACTCACCGGCTGCGGTCAGGTTCAGCAGAGCTTGTTGGCGGATGGGTTCCCAGCTCCGCGGTTGTTGGTTCCCCCGGAACGGTTGGGCCAACTAGGGGTCAGCGCTGAGGCGCTTGTTCATGGCGGCGACTTGTTGGCGGCCGAGTGGGATTCCGCGGCCCGCTT
>DASQUD010000278.1:0-14037 GCA_035641455.1 Propionibacteriaceae bacterium
CCGAATCGATTACACGCCAGTCAGTGAAATGCTGCCAAGCGTTGATCTGCTGATCACGATGTCCTCCACCGCATGCCTTGAGGCGCTGGACGCTGGCTGCCGTGTTGGGCTGGTGCTCGACCTGGGCGTTCACGAGCGCTACGGCAATCACGTCTTCTTGGACAGCGGTCTCTTGCGGACTTTCGCTGACTTGGCAGAGGACGACATTGGCCACCCAAACCCGGAATGGTTCCACAGTTACTTCTTTGATCGCAGTGGAAGGGCTGCCGAAGTTGTCGCGGATCGTGTGAACGAGCTGAGCGCGAGCGGCCTGCGCCCGTCCGGTGCTGTCCGGCAAACGGCGTATTACAAGAGTGCGCGCCAAGCTCATCGGGAGATCAGCGCAGACGATGGTGCCGTCTCTCAGCCTGCTCGCCACAAGCGTGCGGCGGCCTTACGGAAGCGCAAACAACGCCACGGACCCGTGCGCGGAACCCTCGTCCATGTGACCTGGGCATTGACGCCGCCCATCCTCAACGAGTCGCTTCGAAGAGCCGCCCGTCGGAATCGGCCGCTCATTCGCGTAGATCCCGCTGTCTAGCCCTGCACACCTGGACACATCGACGCGACTAGGTCCGCGGTGCTGTTCGAGTCAGGGCCACCACAAACGACCAGAAAGTCGCCAGATACAAGTCGACGTTGCTGCGCACCCTCAACCGGATGCACGAAGTCATCCCCGGCGCGTACGTCAAGGGCAGCGTGAAGTTCGACGGTACCGATCTGTACGCTTCGGGCGTCGACCCCGTTGCTGTCCGGCGAGTGGTTGGCATGGTCTTCCAGCGGCCCAACCCCTTCCCGTCGATGACGATTTTCGACAATGTGGCATCCGGTCTGCGGCTCAATGGCGTGAAGAACAAGGGCGTGCTGGCCGAGGCGGTGGAACGCGCACTCTTGTCTGCCAATCTCTGGACCGAGGTGAAGGACCGGCTCGGCAAGGCGGGCATCGGGCTGTCCGGTGGTCAGCAGCAGCGGCTCTGCATCGCCCGTGCCATCGCGGTCGAACCTCAGGTGATCCTCATGGACCAGCCGTGCTCCACGCTCGAACCCATCTCAACCCTGGCGATCGAGGATTTGATCGGCGAGCTCAAAGAGCGGTACACCGTGGTGATCGTGACCCACAACATGCAGCAGGCTGCCCGGGTGAGCGATCAGACGGCGTTCTTCAACCTGGCCGCTCAGGGCAAACCCGGCAAGCTGATCGAGGTCGGCTCGACCGAAAAGATCTTCGCCAATCCAGATCAAAGGTCACGGAAGACTACATCACCGGGCGCTTCGGCTAAGGGTCATCACAGTCCAGCCGCCTAAACTCTCTGCGTGAGCGCGAAGGCAGGGTGGTACCCGGATCCTGGCGGTGGACAAGGTCTGTTCCGGTACTGGGACGGCAAAGCGTGGTCGGCGGCCACATCGCCGAATCCGGCCGCGCCGCCACCATCGCCAGGGCTGGTCAGCGCCCCTGGTCAGGCCTCGACCGGTTCATCGAGCTACGAAGCCACCCAGGGGTACGGGCAGCAGCAGTATGGTGCCGCAATTCCGTACGGACAGCAGTCCGGCGGTGCATACGGCCAAACAGGTCAGCAGCCGCTCGGCGGCGCTCCAAGCGGTTACGCGAACTATCAGCAGATTGAGAAGAAGCGGTCGCCGATCGGTTGGTGGATCGCCGGTGGCGCGCTCCTGGTCGCCATCATTGTCGTCGCCGTCCTCGCCCTTCGGACGGTCACGGGTGGCGGCAGCGCCACGGGTGCGCCCGGCGGCCAGCCCTCGAGCGAAGTCTGTCCAGCCCAAGCAACTGCGACCCCTGAGCCCTCCCCTCAGCCGAATGACGGCCGAGTGCACGGCGGGCCGTTGTCTTATCCTCGGCTCGGCCCACCGTGGCTGCCCCCGCAGACTGAGACTCGGGTGCCCTTCGGCCGGGACGTACACACCCAGGTGGTCGTGGTGGAGCCGGGGTACCAGCCGAACAGCAATTGGGTAGCGTCGATCCTGGTGGGCGAACTGCAGGCCGGTGACGGTTTCTTCACGCCCGAACAGGGCTCGCAGATCGTCGTGAAGTGCATCCTCGGGGAGTTCTACGGCGACAACCCGGTCCAGAGCGAGGTCAAGGTCAACGAGCAGACCACCATCGACGGCCACGACGCCTGGCTGGTCGAGTCCCACCTGACCTTCGATATCGAGGGCTTGGAGACCAAGGGCGAGACGCTGATCGTGGCCATCGTCAGCGCCCCCAACAGTTCCGGCCTCTACTACGCCTCCATTCCGGACACCACGCCAGAGCTGCTACCCGTCGCCCGGGACTTGCTGAACGAACTCACGGTCGACGGCTAGCAGCTGGCCAGGCTGCGCCGGTCTTTGAGCTCCAGCACCCGGATAGCGCTGGCAGTGATCTGTTTGGTTAACGAACGGTCATCGCGGGCCCTCTCGACCAGAGCGTTGGCCGCCGCTTCAGCGATCCTCGGGTCGCCGATGATGGCCACGTCACCGCCGGCTTTCAGGAACCGCACCAGCCGGACCCCCGGCGACAGATCTTGCATGGCCTGAGCCGCAAGATCATCGGAGATGATCACGCCGCTGAACTGCAGATCGCCGCGAATCATGGTGCGCAGGACCGCTGGCGAGAACGCCGCCCGCCGCTTGGCATCGATTCTTCGGTAGGTAGCGGAGGAGACCATCACCATGTCGGCGCCTGCCTTCACTCCGTGCCCAAATCCGGCCAGCATCGGATCGCGCCGGCGGGTCACGCCGTCGACGACGTCGCTCTGGTAGTCGGTGTTGCCTTCCACCAGGCCGAGACCCGGAAAGTGCTTGACCGCCGTCGCGATGCCGGCGTCATTCATGCCCGAGACGAATGCACGCACCTTGGCCCCGACCCGCCCAGGATCCGAGCCGTACCCGCGGCGCAGCTGTCCGATCGGCTGATTTCGGCTCCGCGCGGCCTCCGGAACGACATCGGCGACGGGCGCCAGGTTGGCGTCAATGCCGGCTCGCTTGAGTTGATGTCCCCACCGGCTTGCCTTGGCGGCCAGGGTGCGGTCGTCGTAAGCGGCCTGATCCACAGCAGCCGGGATGGAATCGAATCCAGAGCCCTTCAGACGCTGAACCAAGCCGCCTTCCTGATCGACGGCGAGTAGCGTCTGGGCTTCGTCCGGCGGCCGGGCGGCGCGACGCACTCGATGAGTGACCTTGGCGATCGTTGCCAAGGACGCCGTGCTGTTGCCGAGCAGGAGCACGCTGCCGGCTCGAGTGCTGTCCAGAATGTCTGTGTCGGCGGTGGTCGGTCCTGCCGAGTTGATCCCCACCATCAGGAGCTGCCCGACTCGCTCCCGCAGGCTCATGGACCCCACCAGGGCCGCGCACCGATCCCTGGTGCTGCCTGACGGCGTCGGCTGAGGCGTGGCCGTTGCCGACGTGGAGAATTGAGCACTTGGGGACGCTGCGCTCGCGATCGACGGGACCGAACTGGTCGCTGCTGGGCGGCCGGCCTGGGGTTGCGATGTGCAGGCGGCGAACATGGCCAAAGCGGTGACCAGAACAACATGGATCTGGCGGATCGCCGACCGTAACCTGCGCCGCGTACCCATCGCCACCATCGTTTCACCAGTCCGCTGTCGCCCGCCGCCCACTATGGTGTGGACCGTGGCGTTCTCGGCAGAAGTACTGTCGGCCGGCATGGGCGGCCACGCGGCTCTGGTGCCGCCCGAGGTGGCTGCCATCTTCCCCACCAAGCGGCCGGCGGTGGTCGCGACGGTGAACGGCGCCGAGTACCGGTCGCGACTCATGGTGTACGGCGGAAAGACCTACCTCGGTCTGCGTAAGAATCTGCTTCGCCAGATCGGCGTCGCCGCCGGTGACACGGTGCAGATCGAGCTGGCCGAAGATCACACTGAGAGGGTCGTGAGCGAACCACCTGAATTGCTGGAAGCCCTCGCCGCAAATCCTGCGGCGAGGGCGGCGTATGACGCGTTGGCGTACTCGCATCGGCTCGAGTACGCCCGCTGGATTTCGGAGGGCAAGCAAGCCGAAACCCGCGCCACCCGTACGGCCAAGACGATCCGGCGGCTCCTGGGCTCATAGAGCCGCATCGATCATCGCTGTTTGAGGTCCAGCAGGGCGTTCTCCACCACCTCGGCCAGGGCGGGGTGGATCCAGTACTGGTCACGAGCGACCGTTCGGGCCTGCGTGCCGAAGGTCATCGCCTGAATAAGCGGCTGGATCAACGACGACGCCTGCGGGCCGATGATGTGCGCGCCGAGGAGCTGATCGGTCGTCGGATCTGCCAGCACCTTGACAAAGTGGGCGGTGTCCTCCATCGCCCATCCGTACGCGGTGTCGCCGTAGTCGGCCCGTCCGACCCGGTAGGCCTGGTCCTGTTCCTGCGCCTTTTCCTCGGTCAGCCCGACCGCGGCAACCTGTGGGTCGGAGAAGACCGCGTGCGGAATAAACCGGTGATCGCTGCGAATCATGGCGGAAGGGTTCAGGAGGTTGTACTTGACGATCCGCGCCTCCGCGTTGGCGACGTGCTTGAGCATGGCGTGCGAGGCGGCGTCGCCGAGTGCGAAGACTCCATCGGCGGTAGTCCGCTGATGATCGTCGACGACCACGAATCCGTCCTCATCGACTTTCACCCCGGCGGCAGCGAGATTGAGCATGTCGCCGTTCGGGACCCGACCGGTGGCCACCAGAAGTAGGTCCGCCTGAACCGTCGACTCAGGACCGCCGCCGGTTCGGGCGGTGATCACAATCGTGCCGTCGGAGCCCTGCCTGACCTTGTCGACCGTCGTGTCGAGCAACAGTGTGGCTCGCTCTGAGAACAGTTCGGTGAACCGCGCCGACACTTCGCGATCTTCCTTACGCAGCAGGGCAGCCGACCGGTTGATCACCGTTACCCGGGTGCCCAACGCGGAGAAGATGTGGGCGAACTCAGCAGCGACGTAGCCGCCGCCAAGAATGATCATGGACTCCGGCAGCTCAGCGATCCGCATCACCGTGTCCGAGGTGTGGTAGTCCACGTCGGACAATCCGTCCAAATCGGGAATCACTGCCCGGCTGCCGGCGCCGATAACAAATCGGTCGGCCGTGATCCTGCCCGACGATCCCACGTCCAGAGTGCGTGGAGCGACGAAGTGGGCCGGCTCGCGGAAGAGAGTGATCGATGGATCATCCTCACGGAACTTCTCACCAGACGCCGACTTCGCATCGATCCGCGCGAAAATGCGATCGCGGATGTCCGGCCACCGAGTGCGACGCAGCTCAAGATCAACACCAAGTCGCGCAGCCCGCGTTGGGATCCGAGCAAGATCAGCCGGGTAGACCAGCATCTTGCTCGGAATGCAACCAACGTTGAGGCAGATGCCTCCGAATGTGCCGCCTTCCACCATGGCGATCTGCAGATCCGCCAGCCGCCGGCCGGGGATGGTGTTGGCCGATCCGCTGCCAATGATGCACAGATCAAAATGCTGCACGTCCTCATCGTGCCAGCCGATGGCAATCGCTCGCGGCGTTCACAGCCAGCATCGGCACTTCCTCACGGCGCCGGATCTGTCGACGGTCATGCCTCCGCAGACAGGGCGTCCCCGGCGTTGATGCGGGGCCGGAGCCGGAGGTAATGCTGCCGTTCGGATTCGTCGAGATGCTCGATGGCGTAGCGCAGGGCGATGCGAGGCATCCGCGCGGCGTGCTCGTCGAGGAACTCCCGCAAGGCATTCCGGTCAACTCGCTTGCCTGCTTCCCGCAGTGACCAGCCGACGGCCTTGTGAATCAGGTCCTGTCGGTCGGACAGAAGTAGCTCAGCGATCTGGAAGAGGTCGTGAGTTTCTCCACTGCGCAGGAAGTGCTGGGTGCTGACCATAGCTATCCGCCGCTCCCAGACAAGGGGGGATCGGGCGAGGTCGTACAGCGGCGCGCGATTTCGAGCCTCCAGGTACCGGCCGACAATCGGACCGCAACTCACGTCGACCAGATCCCAGTTGTTGACGTAGGCGGTGTGGTCGAGGTAGTCGCGGTAGACCTGGGTCCGCTCCGCCTCGGCGCCTCGCGTCGACCGTGCGGCCATGATCAGCAAGGCGAGCTGGCGCTGCTCGTGGACCGGACTGGTCAGCAAGGGCAGCCAGTCTGAGCGCTGATAGATGACCGTGGCGTACGGCTTCGCCAGCCTCCGAAGCTCGCTCAGCCGAATGCCGAGGAAGATATCTCCCTCGCCGTATCCGCCCGGCTTGACCTGAAAGTAGCGGGCCATGCCCTGGGCGTAGGAGGGATTGGCGAGATCGGCGAGCTGGTCCACGACAGACCTCATGCGAGCAGCATCCCAGGTGCGGAAGGTTGAGTTGAACGGGTATCAACCCGTCGATGGGCTGTTAAAGTTGTTGAATTCCCAACTGGTCGGGGTGAACTGGTGAGCGTTCTCATCCCGCCAGCCACCACGCACCACACCGGACGCAAGACCATCGACGATGTGCTGGAACAGGCTCGGGGGGGCCTGTCAAGGCTCACCTCGGCACAGGCGCGCGAAGCATGGAAGTCCGGTGCGGTCGTGGTGGACATCCGCCCGCAGATCGCGGGCCGAAGGCGGCGTGAGATCCCTCAGACGCCGGCGTAGGAGTGCAGGCCGCTGACCAGCAGATTGATGCCGACGAAGTTGAACCAGAACGAGGCCAGGCCGACGATGGCGATCACCGCCGCGCGGCTGCCGCGCCAGCCCGCGGTGGAGCGGGCATGCAGGTAGCAGGCGTAGATCACCCAGGTGACCAAGGCCCAGGTCTCCTTCGGATCCCAGCCCCAGTAGCGCCCCCAGGCATATTCGGCCCAGATGGCCCCGGCGGCCACGGTGAAGGTCCACAGCGGGAAAGCGAAGGCATGGAAGCGGTAGGTCAGCACGTCCATCCGTCGCACGCTGGGCAACCGAGTGAGATAACCCCGAACCTGGCCGCGCTCCTCGGCCCTCTTCTTGATCAAGTAGAGGACGGCCAGCAGACCGCCCACGTTGAAAGCGGCCCCGGCGATGGCGGCGGCGGCGATGTGGATGAGGAACCAGACGGAGTGCAGGGCCGGCACCAGCGGTGCCACGGCGACGTAGAAGACGGTGACGGCGAGCCCGTTGCCGATTGTGGCTAGCAGGGTCACCGGCAGTCCCAGCCAGCGCAGGCCGACTCGCCAGACCATGATCAGATACGCCGCGACGACGAACACCATGGCGGCCGTGGTGAACTCGAACATGTTGCCCCAGGGCGCCCGCTGGGCCGCCAGTCCGCGCACCACGACGCCGCCCACACTCAGGGCCAGGCCGATGATGGTCAACGCGACGCCGACTCGGCCGAACTGGTCGACACGCTTCCGATCGGCTTCCTCGGACGGACGCGGTGCGGTCCGGCTGCTCTCATTCGGCACCGCGGCCTGGTCGCCCGTGGCGTTCTGCCCCGCTGTCACTGCGGCGAGGGCCGGTTCCCGCACATCGTCAACTGAGAGGTCGGCATCGACCCGTCGGGCAGTCGCCCACTCGGCAGCGTGGGCAAGCATCGCCAGCGCGTAGACGACCACCGAGGCCACGAACGCCAGGTTCGAGTAATACTCCAGATTCACGTCCCACCCGATCTCTTCGATCCTGCAGCCAGTCCTGGTTCGCGGCTTGAGAGCTGATGGGCCAGCTCTGCCACGTCGTCGGTGAGCCCCGCTCGCGCGTCCGCCCGGTCCAAGCCGCCGACCTCCACCAGACTAGAGCCATCCTCCCGCTCGGAAATCTTGATCCACACCCGACGGGGTCGCACGAACAGCGACAGGCAGAGGCCAAGAACCGCCGCACCGATAGCACCCAGCGAGATCGGCAGGCCAGGCGTTTCGCCGACCTGAACCTTGACCCAGCGGACCCAGCCGTCCATCTGGATGGACCCTTTGCCGTCGGGAAGCCGGATCAGGTCACCGGTCTGGAGCGCGAAACGGAGTGGGTCGCCGGTCTCGTCCTTGAACTGGGTGAGGCCGGTGGTGTCCAGCGAGTACACGTTCTCCGGCACGCCGGTCTCGACCTTCGGCGGTCCGTACCAGGCATTGAGGAACACCGCCGGGTTGAGCGCGTCGGGAAAGACCGAGCGAGGCCCCTGATCATCGACCACGGCGGTGGGCAGGAAGAAGCCCTGGAAAGCGAGCCGCTCGGGCCGCCCGTCGGGTGCCTTGATCGCGCCGGCCGAGCTGAAGTTGCCGTCCTGCGGCAGGAAGACCACTGGACCTGAGTACGCGATGTCGCCATTGCCATCCTTCACCGTCACCTTCGGGGCGTAGCCGTGACCGATCAGGTGGACCTTGGTGCCGCCGACCTGGATGGGCTTGTTCACCTCGAGAGTGGTCGGGCGCGGAGCGGCTCCGGGCCGGTCGACCACCTCGACGTCGGCCGCGAACAGCCGGGCTGCTCCCCGCTGAACGCTGCCGGTTTCGAAGCGCACCCGGAAGTCCTTGACGATGAGGCTGAAGGGCCGCAAATCCGAATCACGGAACGAGGCGCCGGCGGAGAAGTCGTCGTACTGAGTGATGTTGTTGGCGAAACCCTGGCCAACGACCACCAGGCTGGTGCCGCGGAAACCGAAGAGGCTGCCGATCGCCACACCGAGGAGCAGGAAGATCAGGCTGACGTGGAAGAGCAGATTGCCCGCTTCCCGCAGGTAGCCCCGCTCGGCGGCCACCGAGCCGTCGCGGATGTCGACGCGATAGCGCTGCCGCCGCAACGTCGTCGCCGCTTGCTCAAGGACCCCGTCAGCCGTAACCACGTCGGCTTTGGCGTACGCCGGCAGCCGCCTGAGGTTGCGGGGGGTCGCCGGCGGACGAGCCCGGAGCGCCTTTCCGTACACCGCGACACGGGGGACGATGCAGCCGGCCAGCGACAAGAAGAGGAGCAGGTAGATCGCCGAGAACCATGGCGAGCTGTAGACGTTGAACATGCCGATCGCGTCGTAGATCGGCCCAATCCTCGGGTGCTCGCGGATGAAGTCCGATACCGCAACGGGCGAGACCTTGCGCTGCGGCACCAACGAGCCCGGGATCGCGGCGAGGGCGAGCGCAAAGAGCAGCACCAGCGCCGTACGCATGGACGTGAGCTGGGTCCACAGGAACCGCAGCGCGCCCCCCGGGCCGAGCGCCGGCAGTTCCGGGCGTTGCGCCGGCTCGGGTGTCGGCGACTGGGTGACGCGGGTTTGGGTGTCGGTCATCAGATCGCCGTCTCGAAGGAGGCGGCCCACTGGCGCAGCAGGCTGGTCAGCCAGTCCCAGGCGCCGGTCAACAGCATCAGTCCGACCACCACCAGCAGCACTCCCCCGATGCGCATGATCATCTGCTGGTGTTCGCGGAAAAACGCCATCGCCCGCGACATGCGGGAGAACGCCAGTCCGGCAAGGACGAAGGGGATGCCCAGCCCGAGCGCATAGACGAAGCCGAGCAGTCCACCACGGAGAGCGGTGCCCTCGTTGAAGCCGAGATTGACCACTACTCCGAGCGTCGGCGAGATGCACGGTGTCCAGCCCAGGGCGAAGACCATCCCGAGCAAGGGTGCGGCGGCCACGCCGACCGCGGGAACCCGGTGCGGCCGCAGATCACGCTGGCCGATCGGCAGCAGACCGGCGAAGATCAAACCCAGGGCGATGACGACCACCCCCAGCACTCGGTTGATCACCGTCCGGTACTCGTAGAGCGCCTGACCCAGTGACCCGGCAACCACCCCGGTGATCACGAAGATGACGGCGAACCCGAGCACGAAACCAGATGTGCCGAGCAGCATCCGGCTCTTGCGCTTGGGACCCTCGATGACCTCTGCCGCTCCGAGCCCGGTGGCATAGGAAAGATAACCCGGCAGCAGCGGCACCACGCAGGGTGAGAAGAAGGAGACGAGTCCGGCCAGAAGGGCCACCGGCAAGGCCAAGACCATGGATCCGCCAACGGCAGTCTCGGCCCAGCTGCCGATGTCCAGGGTGATCATCTAGCTGCCGCTCGCCACGTCGTCGATCATGTCGACCAAGGTGGTCTGGGTGATGGGACCGAGCACCCGGGCGGCCAGCCGGCCTTCGCTGTCGATGATCATGGTCGACGGGATGGCACTCGGCGGCAGCACCTGCGCGAAGTTCAACAACACCTTCCCCGTCGGGTCGAAGATCGACGGATAGCTGATCGAGAAAGCACGCGTGAAGGCGATGGCCTGTGCCGGGTCGTAGTCCTTACTAGTGATGCCGAGGAATTGCGCGGTGTCCTTGGCCTGCTTGCTGGCCGCCTCAAGCTCCGGGGCCTCACTCCGGCATGGTGCACACCAGGATCCCCAGACGTTGATCACCACCACCTTGCCGGGGTAGCCGCGACTGGTCAGCAGCTGTTCGGTACCGAGGGCGGGACCGGAAATCTCGGGCAACACCTGGCGCTGTTGCGGAGGGATCCGGGTCAGATTGCGCTCGGTCTGCGGGAAGCCTGCTTGTCCTCCGCCTCCGCTCGCCTCGGCACAGCCGCTGAGCAACACCAGGCTCAGAGCGAGGAGCAGCGCGGAAAAGTGCTGGCGGATGACACGACGGCGACGCTCCGGCGTGTCACTTCCCAGCACTTTCCTCCAGGGGCATTCAGGCGCCTGCGATCGACTTCTTCTTGGCGGGGCCGCGCAACAGGTCAGCAGCCGGTTCGCGGTAGGTCACCGAGGTCAGCCGGCCGTCGAGATAGGTGAAAGAGGTCACGCTCGCGAGCGAGCAGTCACGCCGCCGTGGGTCGTGGATGAGACGCCGGCCCTCGGCGTTGCAGCGCGCCATCCAGATCGGCAGCTGATGGGAGACGATGACCGCCTCGTGCCCGTACGCCGCGTCGTGGGCGTCCTTCATCGCCGCTCGCATCCGAGCGACGATCGCCTTGTACGGCTCACCCCAGCTCGGCGTCAGCGGATTGCGGAAGTGCCGCCAGTTCTTCACGCTTCGCAGGGTGCTGGGAAACGACACCTTCAGCCCTTCGAGATAGTTCTCGGCCTCCAGGACGCGGCCGTCGATGGTCACGGGGAGATCCAGCGCCGCCGCAATCGGCGCCATGGTTTCCTGGGCGCGTTCCAAGGGAGAGCAGCGGAGGTGCACGACGTCCCGCTCGCCCAGCTCACGAGCCACCCGTTCAGCCATCTCGCGGCCGACGTCGGAGAGGTGGTAGTCCGGCAACCGGCCATAGAGGACACCGGCTGGGTTGAACACCTCTCCGTGGCGGACCAGGTGAAGCATTGTCTTCTCTGGAGGCATCTGGTCAAACCTTTGCTGCAGCGCTGGCGGCGGCGGGCAGCGCGGCGGTGATCCGGTTCATGGCACCATCATCGTGCGCGGCAGACAAAAACCAAGCCTCGAACGCGCTGGGTGGCAGGTAGACGCCGTCGTCCAGCATTGAGTGGAAGAACGCGGCGTAGCGGGAGATCGATTGGGTGGCCGCGGTGGCGTAGTCCGGTACGGCGGTCACGTTCTCGGATACGAAGAAGACGCTGAACAAGTTCCCGGAGTTCTGGATGACGTGCGGAACACCAGCTGCGGTGAGGGCATGGGCAATCTCGCTCCGCAGCCGAGCCGAGGTTTGATCGAGGCAGGCATAGACATCGTCGGTCGCCAGGCGCAATGTCGCGAGACCCGCAGCGGTGGCGACCGGATTGCCGGACAGCGTGCCTGCTTGGTAGACCTCGCCCACCGGAGCCAGGTGCTGCATCAGCTCCGTCCGGCCGGCGAAGGCGGCCGCGGGAAAGCCGCCGCCCATCACTTTGCCGAAGGTCATCAGATCCGGTTCGACGCCGTCCAACCCGAATTGGCCGGAGTGGCTGACTCGAAAGCCCGTCATCACCTCGTCGGAGATGAACAGTGCACCATGTGCATGCGCAATATCGGCCAGAAAGGCGTTGAATCCGATGCCGTCCTCGACGGCGGGCGGGATGACGCCCATATTGCCGGCCGCCGCCTCGGTGATCACTGCGGCGATCTGATCACCGTAGCTTTCGAATGCCTCCCGTACAGCTGCCCGGTCGTTGTAACTCAGGACGATCGTGTCCCCCGTGGTCGCCGCGGTGACGCCCGGCGTGCCGGGGATGCCCAAGGTCGCGACGCCCGAACCGGCAGCGGCGAGCAGCGCGTCCACGTGGCCGTGGTAGCAGCCGGCAAACTTTATGATCTTGTCCCGGCCGGTAATGCCCCTGGCCAGGCGGAGCACCGACATGGTCGCCTCGGTGCCGGAGTTGACCAGCCGGACCTGCTCGACGGGTGTCCGCGCGACGATCTCGGCGGCAAGATCGACTTCCGCCACTGTCGGCGCCCCGAACGAGGTGCCCCCCGATGCCGCCCGGGCGACGGCTGTCAGAACCTCGGGATGGGCGTGGCCCAGCAGCATCGGCCCCCAGGAGCACACCAGGTCGACCAACTCGTTGCCGTCGACGTCGTAGAGATACGCACCCGAGGCCCGGGCGATGAAGCGCGGGCTTCCGCCGACCGACCGGAAGGCACGAACTGGGGAGTTCACGCCGCCCGGTATCACGGTCTGGGCCCTCGCGAAGGCCGCGGCCGAGTTGATGTCACGACTCATGAGCGTCGGCGATGGGCCCACTCGAGCGCCCAATAGGTCAAAACCACGTCGGCACCAGCGCGGCGGATTGAGGTCAGCGCTTCGGCGACGGCAGCATCCCGGTTGATCCAGCCGTTGGCGGCTGCGGCCTCGATCATCGCGTATTCGCCCGAGACGTTGTAGGCGGCGACGGGAACGTCGACCGCTTCACGTACGGCGCGCAGCACGTCCAGGTAGCCGAGTGCCGGCTTGACCATGATGAGGTCGGCGCCCTCGGCGACGTCGAGCGCGACCTCGCGGAGCGCCTCACGGACGTTGGCCGGATCCAGCTGGTAAGTCTTGCGATCACCGACCAGGGACGAGGCAACCGCTTCCCGGAAGGGACCGTAGAATGCAGAGGCGTACTTCGCGCCGTAGGCCAAGATCGCGGTATCGATCGCACCGGCAGCGTCCAACGCAGATCGGATAGCGCCCACCTGACCGTCCATCATGCCGCTGGGCGCGACCACGTGCGCGCCGGCTTGCGCGTGCAAAACCGCGATCTGGGCATAAATCTCGACTGTGGCGTCGTTGTCCACGGCGCCCGATGACGCCAACACTCCGCAGTGGCCGTGATCAGTGAACTCGTCCAGACAGATGTCCGAGATGACCAGGCAGTCGTCGCCGACCTCCTCGCGAACCGCCCCCAACGCAACGTTGAGGATCCCCTCCGGATCGACGGCGGCCGATCCACGAGCGTCCTTGTGCGCGGGAATGCCGAAGATCATCACGCCCGCCAACCCGGCGTCGGCCGCCTCGACCGCTGACTTGCGCAAGCTGTCCAGCGTGTGCTGCAGGACCCCGGGCATGGCCCGGATCGGCCGCGGCTGACTTAGCCCCTCGACGACGAACAGCGGCAAGATCAACTGCCGCGGCTCCACGCTGGTCTCGGCCACCATCGCCCGCATGACCGGCGTGGTACGAAGGCGCCTCGGCCGGGTGATCATCGATGGCGAATGATCATCAGGGCCGCGTGCGGCGCACCGGAGGGCGGCGCTGCGAAGGCTTCAGGACCGGCTCACCGGCAGCGATCAAGCCGTCGCGGCGAGTGGCGGCGAAGCTCGCCAGAGCGTCGGCCAGCTCGACCACCGACGGCTTGGCGGCAATGACATCGACGCGGAGGCCGTGTTCCTCGCAGGTCTTGGCCGTGGCCGGGCCGATCACGGCAACGATCGTCGACGGATGCGGCTTGCCGGCGATGCCGACCAGGTTGCGTACCGTCGAGGAGGAGGTGAAAACCGCGGCGTCGAACTTGCCCGTCTTGATCGCTTCGCGCACCGACGCGGGCGGCGGGGCGGCTCGGACGGTGCGGTAAGCGGTGACATCTTCCACCTCCCAGCCGAGTCGCTGGAGTCCGGCCGCCAAGGTTTCGGTGGCGATGTCGGCGCGCGGCAGAAAGACCCGATTGATCGGATCGAGAACGTCGTCGTACGGCGGAAACTC
>DASQUD010000279.1:0-14622 GCA_035641455.1 Propionibacteriaceae bacterium
CCTGCACCTTTCACGGCGAGGGACCCTTCTGGGACGCGCTGAACAATCGGCTACTGCTGGTCGACATGCTCGCCGGCAGCGTGTTGGCTGTAGACCCGGACGCTGGCGTTGAACGTCGAACACTCGCCAACGTGGCTGCCGCCGTCCGCGCTCGGCGCAGCGGCGGCTATGTGATCGCCACGGAGAATCGCTTTCTGCTTCTCGGGCAGGACTTCAGCGAGGAGACGGTGTTGCCACCGGTCTTTGTTGACCCGCTCATCCGGATGAATGACGGCGGCTGCGATCCGCAAGGGCGCTTCTACTGCGGAACGATGGCGTACGCCGAGACTCCGCGAGCGGGGACCCTGTACCGCTTGGATCCCGATGGCAGCGTCCACGTGACGCTTCGCGACGTGACCATATCGAATGGACTGCAGTGGAACCGGGTGGGCGACACCGTGTTCTACGCGGACACGCCCACCGACCGGGTCGACAGCTTCGACTTCGACCCCGCTTCAGGTGCCTTCACCGGCCGCCGAACCTTCACCGATATATCGGGCGGCGGGCATCCGGACGGCATGGCCATCGATGAGGAAGACGGCCTCTGGGTCGCCCTCTGGGGCGGCAGCGCCGTGCACCGCTACGACACGGCTGGCCGGCTCGATCTCGTCCTCGACCTACCCGTGTCCAACGTGACGGCCTGTGCCTTCGGCGGACCGGACCTGCGAACCCTCTTCATCACCACATCCCGCCAGGGCCTCGACCCGGCGGATCAGCCGGATGCCGGCGCGGTCTTCCGCTACGAGGCGGGCGTCCGGGGCGCGCCGCAGCACGCGTTTGCCGGCTGAGGGACGCCCGCATCACACCTGCTGCAGCACTCCGTCGACACGCCTCGGCAGGCCCCACGGGTTGTCTTCCCGAAGCGCCGGCGGCAGTACGTCCCCCGGAACGTCCTGATAGGTCACCGGCCGCAGGAACCGATCGATCGCTGCGGTGCCGACAGAGGTTGTCTGAATCGACGTGGTTGCGGGGTACGGCCCGCCGTGGTGCTGCGCATAAGTGACCGACACGCCGGTCGGCCATCCATTCCACACGACCCGGCCCACCCGCTCGCTGAGCACATCCATCAGCGTCGAGGTGACCGGCTCCTGACCTGACCCATGGATCGTCGCGGTGAGCTGGCCGTCGAACGCTCGCGCTGCGGCCAGCAGCTCTTCCCCTGAGCTGTACGACACCACGAGCGCGGCCGGACCGAAGCACTCCTGTGTCATCGCATCCGCGTCAGCTAGGAGGTCTGGCACGGTCGTCGCGAGGACGGTGGGCGCAGGATCACCCTCCTGACTGGCGTTTCCCGCGATCACCCTTACGCCGGGCCGTTCCGCGAGCCGCGCAAGCGCCTCGGAGTAGCCCGATCGAATGTGTTCGCTCAGCATCGGCGACGCCGGTCGCTGGCCGGCGAGTGCCGCGACGCGGTCCTCGAGGCCAGAGTCAGCCGGAACGAACAGCAGCCCGGGTTTGGTGCAGAACTGGCCGTTTCCCAGCGACATGGAACCGACAAAACCGGACGCCACTTCCTCGGCCAGCTGTGCACCCGCATCTGGCGTCACGAAGGCCGGGTTCACGCTCCCCAGCTCGCCATAGAACGGGATCGGTTCCGGCCGCGAGGCCGCGAGGTCGAAGAGGGCCCGGCCGGCGCGAAGGGAGCCGGTGAACGACGCGGCCCGGATCCTCGCGTCCTTGACCAGAGCGATCCCCGTCTCGAAGCCCATCACCACAGCGAAGATCCCGTCCGGCGCTCCGGCCTCGGCCAGCGCATCGGACACGTGCGCCCCCGTCGCAGCGGAGAGCTTCGGGTGACTCGGGTTCGCCTTGAGCAACACGGGGCAACCCGCAGCAAGGGCGGACGCGGTGTCGCCGCCGCCGACGCTGAACGCGAAGGGAAAGTTGCTTGCCGCGAACACTGCGACCGGTCCGATCGGGCGCAGCATGCGGCGGAGATCTGGCCGGGCCCCCATGGGCCAGGCCGGGTCGGCGTGGTCGATAGTTGCCTGCAGGAACCAGCCGTCGCGAAGAACTTCCGCGAAAAGTCGGAGCTGGAACGTGGTGCGCTTCAGCTCGCCCTGCAACCGGTCGAGGCCGAGATGGGTCTCTTGTGCCGCGAGCGGCACCAGGTCGTCCGCTGTGGCGTCCAGCCTGGACGCCACCAGCTCCAGCCAGGCCGCCCGGTCCGAGGGGCGGGAGTCGACGAGCAGGCGAGCAGCGTCGGCCGCGGCGCCGATCAGTCGGTCGAGCTCGTCCGGTTCCGTGTCGCCCGGTCCCTGCGTTTCCTGCTGGCGCTCAGTCATGGTTGCTCCTGGTCGAGATCCCGGCCGACGAGGACGACCGGGTTGGTGAGCGTGCCGATGCCCGGAATGTCGATGGTCACAACGTCGCCCGCCTGAAGAGTGAACGACTCGTCCGGCACGATGCCCGTACCGGTCAACAGCACAACGCCGACCGGAAAGGTGAGCGCGGCCATCAGCCACCCGGCCAGGTCCTCGAACTTGCGGGTGATGCTGGCGGTGGTGGCCGAACCTTCGAACGCGATCGCATCCCCACGCTGGACGCGAAGGGCGATGTCGAACGGCGGCGCCGGGGCTGCCCAGGCGGGAACGATCCCCGGTCCGATGGCACATGACCGGTCGTACACCTTCGCCTGCGGCAGGTACAGAGGGTTCTCGCCCTCGATGGAGCGGCTGCTCACGTCATCGCCGACCACGTACCCGAAGATCTCGCCGGTGGCGTTGAGCACCAGGCCGAGCTCGGGTTCGGGGGCGTTCCAGGGCGAGTCCGCGCGGACGCCGATCGGCTCTCCGTCACCGACCACCCGCTGCGCCGTCGCCTTGAAGAACACCTCCGGGCGCCGGGCGACGTAGATCCGGTCGTAGACACCAGCCTCGGTCGACTCCTCGATGCGGCCGGCGCGGCTCCGCTCGTACGTGACGCCAGCACCCCACACTTCCTGGGACTCCACCGGCGGGAGCAGGTCGCCGCCGAGGTTTGCACCGCTCCCAGTGAGCTCGAGGGCCGCCCGCGCCTCAGTGAGCGGCATTCGCAGCAGGTCGTCCAGGCCGACCCCGAGCGGTGTGTCCCCGTCGGGAGTGCGGACCGCCCAGCGGGTCGCACCTCCGATGTCGAGCCGGACAAGCTGCACGACTGGGGCGGTCAATGTGACTCCCTGGCGACCCGAGGTCCGCTGGCGCCGACGAGAAAATCGAGGTCGGCGCCGGTGTCGGCTTGCTGCACGTGGTCGATGTAGAGGCGCTCCCAACCGCGGTCCGCGGAGGCGAACGCCTCGGTGACGGTCCGCGGCGGACTTCGGCGCGCCAGTTCCTGCTCCGGCACGTCCAGCCGCAGCAGGCGGCGCGGGACATCGAGCACAATCGGGTCGCCATCTTTGACGAGCGCGAGCAGCCCGCCGGCCGCCGCCTCCGGCGCGACGTGCAGCACCACGGTGCCGTACGCGGTGCCGCTCATCCTTCCGTCGCAGACCCGCACCATGTCACGGATGCCCATTTCGAGCATCTTCCGTGGCAACGGCAGGTTCGCCACTTCAGGCATGCCCGGGTACCCCTTGGGGCCGCAGCCGCGGAGCACCAACACCGAGTCAGGCGTGACAGGCAGCGCCGGATCATCGATGCGGGCATGGAGATCTTCCACCGAGTCGAACACCACCGCCGGTCCCCGGTGCACCAGCAGTTCGGGGCTGGCAGCCGCGGGCTTCACGATGGCGCCGCGAGGTGCCAAGTTTCCGCGCAGCACAGCGATGCCGGCGTCTTCTTGCAGGGGCTGCTGCCGAGGGGTGATGACGTCGGTGTCCCAGACGGGGTGCCCATCGAGAGCCTCCACCAGGGTGCCGCCCGTCACGGTGATCGCAGTGGCGTCGAGCAAATCGGAGATCTGCGAGAGCACGGCGAGCGGTCCGCCCGCCCGGAACAGGTCCTCCATCAGGTACCTGCCGGCCGGCTGCAGGTTGACCAGCAACGGCACACCGGTCCCAATCCGGTCGAAGTCTTCCAGGCTGACGTCGATCCCGAGGCGCCCCGCGATGGCAAGCAGGTGCACGACAGCATTCGTTGATCCGCCGATCGCAGCTAGCGTGACGATGGCATTGTGGAAAGACGCTGGGGTGATGACCTGCGATATTGTCCTGCCTTTCTGCACAAGCTCCACGGCCAGCCGACCAGACTCGTGCGCACCTTCCAGCAGCCTGCTGTCCGCCGCAGGGATGCCGGCCAGTCCTGGAATGGTCATGCCGAGCGCCTCCGCCATGATGCTCATGCTCGAGGCGGTACCCATGGTGTTGCAGTGGCCCCGGCTTCGGATCATCGACGACTCCGACCGAAGAAACAACTCCGAGGACAGCGTCCCCGCCCGCACCTCCTCGCTGAGACGCCACACGTCGGTACCGCAGCCGAGGACCTGCCCCCGGAAGGTTCCGTTCAGCATCGGTCCACCCGAGATCACCACGGCCGGAAGGTCGACGCTGGCCGTCGCCATCAATAGCGCTGGGATGGTCTTGTCGCAGCCGCCGAGCAGCACCAGGCCGTCGATGGGATTGGCGCGGAACATCTCCTCCATCGCCATCGCGGCCATATTGCGCCAGAGCATGGCGGTCGGCCGGACCTGGGTCTCCCCGAGCGAGACGACGGGAAGGTTCAATGGGATGCCGCCCGCCTCATAGATCCCCCGCTGCACTGCGTCGGCAACCTCGTTGAGGTGGGAGTTGCAGGGTGTGAGATCGGAGGCGGTGTTGGCGATTGCGATCTGCGGGCGGCCCGAAAAGGCGCTCGACGGCGCCCCACGTCGCATCCAGGCCCGGTGGAGATAGGCGTTGCGATCGTCCCCGGCGTACCACTCCTCGCTGCGCAAGCTTCCCATCAGCATGCCTTTCTGTAGCTGACCGGCTGCGACCCGGCGGTCATGGCAGGAGGATAGTGCGGCCGACGCCGCCGGAGCGTAGCTCGGCGTATGCCTCGTTCACCTCACCGAGCGGACGGCGGCCGCCGACGAGCTCGTCCAGGGGAAGCCGGCCTGCGAGGTAGAGCGCGAAGATGCGAGGCAGGTCGATGCGCGGGTTGCTGGAGCCGTACAGCGAGCCGACGATACGCTTCTGCCGTTGCACGAGCTCGTTGATCGGTACCGCAACCGTCGCGTCGGTACTGCTCAACCCGACCGCGACGAGCGTGCCGGCGGGCCTCAGACAGTCGATCGCCTGCCGCATCGTCTCCCGGCGGCCGACGGCGTCGATCATCCACGGCACACCACCGTCGGAGAGCTCGAGGACCCGCTCGACGACGTCCGACTCCCTTGCGTCCACCACATGCGTCGCACCAACCCGCCGGGCGAGCTCGAGCTTGACCGGGTCGATGTCGATGGCAATCACGGGATGGGCACCGGTGAGCGCTGCACCCATGACGGCCGCGAGTCCGACCCCGCCAGTCCCGAAGACGGCGAGCGGCTGGCCTCCCGGCCGGTCCACTGCATTCAGCACGGCCCCTACGCCCGTAATCACGGCGCACGCGGAGATGGCAGCGATCTCCGACGGCACGCCGTCCGGCACTCGAAGCACGCTTGTCTCCGAGACAACCACCCGCTCCGCGAAGCAGGAAACGCCCATCAGGTGGTAGATGCGTTGCTCGCCCTGATGCAGGCGGGTCTCCCCGTCCATCAGCCCGTTGGTCGATGCGAGCACCCGGCCGAAGCGGCAGAGGACCGGGTTGCCCGACACACACGCCTCGCACTCGCCGCAGCGAGGCCGCCAGAGCAGAGCCACCCGGTCACCGACCGCCACGCCGTCACCGACACGTGAACCGACGGCCTCGACGACACCGGCACCCTCGTGGCCCACCACCAGGGGGAGCTTCGCCTTGAGGTCGCCCATCATGTAGTGCAGGTCGCTGTGACATACACCGGCGGCCTCAATGCGGACCAAGACCTCCCCTGCCTTCGGCTCGTCGAGCTCGACGTCCTCAAGCCTCAGCGGCGCACCGATCTCGCGCAGGACCGCCGCCCTCATTGAGCCGTTTTCGTGGCAACGCCTTGCTGAAGCTCGGCGAGGAGGGGCTCGCGGACAGCGCAGGACTCGAACGCGAACGAGTCGGCGAGCGCATCTAGCTCACTGTCGTCGAGCCCGCGGAACCGACTCGCATACTCGTGAGCCAGCGGCTGGGCAATCGTGATGTTGAGCAGCAGGGTGCGCACCCAGTCGAACCGGCCCCACGGGTACGGATCGAAGTCGGGGAACTCTCCGGCGATCAGGTCCTGGAAGGGCCTCGTCACCTCGGCGACACCGACTCCGTCGCTGCCCCACTGGTCAGCGGCAAGCCGGTTCTTCTTGGCCACGAAGTCGTCGAACCGGCGACGATACGGCGTGTCCGGCCGAACCGAGACCAGACCCTGCCGGCCGATGTCCTTGTACATCCACAGCGCCCAGCTCGCCGAATGCCCCTGGTATAGGTCGAGCTGGTCGGCGAGGATGCTGCGGAGCCGCACGTCCTCAGCCTCGTTCCCGGTGTAGATCGGTCCGAACTCGCCCACCAGGATCGGCGTGCCAGTCGATCGCGCGTACGCGGAGCGCTGCAGGAACTTCTGCTCCGCCTCCTCGCGGCTGTAGTGGCTGCTGCGGCCGAGGCCGGCGGGAACGTAGTCGTGCAACGTGTAGACGGCGTTCTCGAACGGTTCGTCAAAGATGTCGAATTCGGTCGCGTAGGTGTTGCCATCAAGGAAAACGGTGTGGTCCGGGTCTACCGCCCGGATTGCCGTGACGAGCCGCCGGTAGAAGGGCCCCACAACGCTGCGGGATTCATCAGCGGGCTCGTTCAGCAAGTTGTAGCCGGCCACCCAGGAGTTGCCTCGATAGTGTTCCGCGATGGCCTCCCACAGGTTTACGACCCGGTCCTGGAAGTGCCGGTGCTCCCAGAACGCGGCGACGTGTGTGGGGTTGTCAGAGTGCCAGTGCTGGTTCTGCGAGCCGGGCAAGGCGTGCAGGTCAACGATCGAGTAGACGCCGTGGCGGCTGAGCGCATCGATGGCCCGGTCGAGGTGGCGGAAGCCGTCCGCCTTGATCTCGAACGGCCGCGCGTCGTCCTCGAAGTGCTTGTAGCCCACCGCGATTCGCGCAAGGTTCAGCCCGGCCTGGCCGAGGAATGCCGCGTCCGGCTCCTCGAAGAACCGGGTGAGGAGGCGCTCGAAGAAACGCTCGGCCCGATCGTCGCCGATCGCCCGCCGTACCTCGCGCCGCATCAGCGTTTCGTTCGCCGAGTACCCGGTGATGAAGTTCTCCATGTTGAGCCAACCACCGAGGCAAACGCCGCGAAGGAGCAGCGGCTGGCCGTCGGGGCCGAGGAATGACGACCCGGAGGTCCGGACCGTCGGTGTTCTAGCAGTCATCCGACTCCTCAGGAAAGTTTCGCGAAGTAGAGAGAGATTTTCTCATAGCCAAGCTACGGACAGGAAGCAGGAGCGTCAAGCAGGGCGCAGGAGATCAACGCCGGCTACGAATCGGTGGTGCATACCACTTCCCTGGGCGCCCGCTGAGTGATCGGCAGTTCTGGCAAGAAACCGATCATCACCGGGTGATCCCCTGGAGTTGCCCTTCCCTGTGAAGTCGGCCGGGTAGAGGTTGTCGGGGGCGGTCAGTCCGATCCGTCAGTGGGAGCAGTTGATTGCATCGCGTCACCAGATCCGGCTGCGACGTGAGCCTGACCGAAGGGCTGTAATCGGTCCGGCGGGGTGGGTCTGGCTGCGGTCCTTCCGCTCACCGAGGAGGTCGGTGTCGAAGGTGGCCGGGGCTCCGTCGGGATCTTCGAAGTCGGCATCGACGAAGCGGACCGGGTGCAAGTCTGCCCCTGTGATGACGCCGGTCACCGCGTGGTCGAACGCGTCGGGCAGCTGGGTCTCGAGATGAACTTGACTGCCCTCCTCAACAACCCGGACGGTGACCTGCTGGTCATCGAGGACGATCGCGCCCTTCTCCGCTTCGAACGACTCCGCTCCCAGCGCATAAACGTTGTCCCGGATGTAGACAGGCTGCTTCACGTCCAGGAAGCGCTCATGGTCGCCTCCCAGCGGGTCAGCAACAAGCGCGCGGTACTCCTCCATCGACCCGGGGTGACCGTTGTACCCGGCTGTCCCGTAACCGGCGCTGGTGCCGGCTCTGGAGTCCCGTCCGTAGGCCAGGGTGGCGTCGCCACCGAGGAAGATATTGCCGACGTAGCGGTCGTCGCCCCCGTGGATGGCTGCGTAGCCGGCGACTTGCGTGCTGTGCGGCATATGGTACGGGGTTGGGCGCTCGCGGACTCCCTGTAGCCAAACCGTGCCGCAGATGAGGTTGTGAACGTAAGCGCCGCCCTGGCTCCACGACTCCAGCGAGGCCCTCGATCCGAGGATGTTGTGGTCAACGATGTAGGGTCCGTGGCTCACCTCGACGAACAGGTCACGGTTGTTCGCGTGGTAGACGTTGCGGGACACACGCGTGCCTTGGGTCTGCCAGTCCAGCCAGGTGCCAAGGGTGCAGTCGTGGATGCGATTGTGCGCGATGGTGACGTCGAGAGCGGCATGCAGCTTTATGCCGGCGATCTCGTACCCGTAGAACTCGCGCTTGACCGCGATGTTGTAGATGTGGTTGTCCTCGATGGTCGAGAACACGCAACCAAGGTGACCGACGATGGCGTTCTGGCCGCAGTCGAAGATGGAGTTGCGCCGGATGAGATGGGATCCGACGTGCTCGCGGTCCCAGCCGAACCGGCGAGCCGTAAAAACCGCCTCCAGCTGGTACTGGTAGCCCGGTTTGTCACCGCGCACGGTGGCGTAGTTGTGGCCGGTGGAGTACTCCTTGCCGATAGAGATGGCCGAGCACTTCGCGTCGTGGATGACGTTGTCCTCGATGATCCAACCCTTGGCCCAATTCGGCCCGATAAGCCCGGGTTGGTCTGCGGTTGGAGGGGCCCAGGGTGTCGCGGCCTGCGCCAGTTCGAAGCCGCGGACGGTGATGTAGTCGATGTGGTTCTCTTCTGGATAGAAGACAGACCGCCGGACGTTGATCTCGACGAGCTCGTTGTTGGGATCCGCACCCTGGAAGTTCGCCCAGATGGTTGTGGAGTCCGTGCCGACCTCGGCGTACCAGACGAGCTGGGTCTGCTCGGGACTGCGGACCCGGTCGGGAGATGCTGTCCACTGGTCGACCGTCTCGGTACGCAGCGGCGGATCTGCCACGTCGGCGCTGGTCGCGACTTCGTAGAAGCTGGTCCCGTTGAGATAGACGTCGCCGAGGTGCTTCTTCGGGATGGTCGGGTCCGGGTAGACGATCCAGTCGCCGTTGATCTCCTCGGCGAAAGGGTTAAAGGATCCGAACAGGTCGTTGGAGACAGTGACCCGCCACACGTTTCCGTCCACCTGCTGCCAGCCGGTCACCTGCTCAGAGCCCTTGATCACCACGTGCTCACCGGCAGCGGTCGTGTAGGTGATCCGACGCCGGTCGCTGAGCCCTGAGTATCGGGGGCGGACCCACTCGCGGTAGACGCCACCATGGACCACGACGGTGTCCCCAGGCTGGGCAAGCCGGGCGGCGTGGCTGATCGTTTGGAGCGGGTACTGTTCGGACCCGTCGGCGTCGTCAGACCCGGTTGGCGCGACGTGGAGTTCCGCTGGCATTCGCTTGTCGACCTTTCTCTCTTCTCGGTTGTTGTAGGAGACCGCCCGCTACGAATCCGTGCTGCAAACCCACTTCCTGAACGGCCGCTGATATAGGTGCTGACGGCTAGCTCGCCGGCGGCGCAGTGGAACTGCGCACGACGAGTTCTGTCGCAAGTTCGACATGGTGTGAATCGATCGTCTCGCCCGCCGCCAGGCGTAGGGCGGTCCGCAGCGCCACCAGCCCCATCTCCCGGAGTGGCTGACGGACGGTGGTCAACGGCGGCGACAGCAACCCGGCGATCGGAGTGTCGTCGAAGCCGACGACACTCAGGTCTTTGGGAACCTGAAGGCCTCTGGTCCTTGCCGCCTCCATGACGCCCGCTGCACACTCATCCGTCACCGCAAAGATGGCCGTTGGCGGCTTGGCAAGGCTCAGCAGTACGGTGCCTCCGGCAACCCCGTCCTCGAAACGCGAGCCAACGTTGCGTACATATCCGCTGGGGACAGTGATGCCTTCGGCCTCCAGGGCAGCTCGATATCCGTGCAGCCGTGCCTGGTTGTAGGCGAAGGCGGCGTCGGAGCCCAAGTAGGCGATGCGACGGTGTCCTAGCTTGAGCAGGTGCTGGGTCGCTGCCAAGCCGCCGGAAAAGTTGGTCGTTCCGACGCTGGTCACCTGTCGCTGCGGCAGGCGGAGTGGATCGATGACGACCAGTGGCAGCCGAGCCCGAGTGAGGGCTGCCAGATCACCTTGCCGGACATCGTCCACCACATCGATCACCGCAGACCGTCCAGAGGTGGCCACCTCCCGGACCCAGTCCGCAGAACGCTTGATCCCTGGCCCCTGCTGGCGTGGGCGGAGGCTGACCGCGACAGCCGCGCCGGCCTGGCCGGCCGCCTCCACAACTCCGTGGAGGACCTCCACGGAGTAGCTGGAGAGCCGGCCATGGAAGACCAGCTCGACCGTCGCCCGCTTCAACGCGTGGTCCACTGGCCCTGACCTGCGTCCGATGTAGTCGTGGTGCTGGAGGATGCTTTGCACCCGAGCTCGGGTTTCCGGGCCGACGTCAGTGCGGCCATTCTTCACCTTTGACACCGTGGCGATCGAAACGCCAGCCGAGGCTGCAACGTCAGCTAGCGTCAGCGGCCCTTGTTTGGACAACGCACCCCCCTACGCGCTTAGCCACTGCGCGCGCCGAAGTTCGCCGCTGTGACTAGGCATCTTTGTGATCCACGAGGCGAGTGGGCCCGGTCAGCAGTACCCGGGCCTGGCAGGGCAGGTCGCTGGCCGACCGGCCAACGAGAATGTCCACTTCCCCGGCCTCGACAATGCGCTGCAGATCCCGACCGGTGAAGGCTGTTCGATCCGCATGCAGCCGGAACGAGACTTCGGCCTCCTCGCCCGGGCCCAACGCGACTCGGCTGAAGTCAACGAGCTGCTTCACCGGTCGCGTCACGCCGGCAACGACGTCATGCAGGTAGAGCTGGACGATCTCTTCTCCCACCCGAGCACCGGTGTTGCGGACCCGTACCGAAGCAGTCAGCGCACCGTCGGTGGGAATCTCACCACTGCTCAGCCGGAGATTCTCGATCTCGAAGGTGGTGTACGAGCAACCGTGCCCGAACGGGAAGAGCGGCGTGGGATCGAGGTTGCTCGTACCGGTGTTGTCCACGCCGAGTGGCGGCTGTAGGTAGGTTCCCGGCTGCCCTCCAGGGCGGCGGGGTATCTGCACCGGCAGGCGGCCGCTCGGTTGGATCCTGCCCGAAAGCACACCGGCAATCGCCTCGCCGCCCTCCTCCCCGGGCATAAAGGCCTGGACGAGGGCGGCCGCTCGCCCGTGCACCTCCCCGAGGGCGTAGGGACGGCCCGAGACGACGATAATCACGACCGGCGTGCCGACCTCGAGCAGGGCCTCGAGTAAATCGGCCTGTACGCCGGGAAGCCTCAGGTCCTCCGCGTCGCAGCCCTCACCCGAGGTGCCCTGGCCGAACATTCCGGCCAGGTCGCCAACAAAGGCAAGACACGCGTCCGCCTGCTGTGCAGCGGACACGGCGTCGGAGAAGCCTGAGCGGTCGGTGCTCAGGATTTCGCACCCTGGGGCGTAGACGATTTCAATCTCGGTCAGCTCGGCTCGCAGCCCGTCCAGAGCAGAAGGCACCTCAATTCCCAAACCGAGGTCAGGGTGCCGCGGCAGCACATGGTTAGGGAAGGAGTAGCAGCCCATGAAGGTCCGCGGATCCGCTGCGCACGGGCCGATTACTGCGACTTTCCTAAGGGGCGGGCGGTCCTCGCCTAGGAGCGGCAGCGCCGACCCCGGATCCAGCAACACGACCGATCGCTGGGCCATCTCCCGTGCCAGGGCCCGGTTCTCCGCTGAGTCGAGGTCTATGTCCCCCGCCGCCGCTACCGACCGCTCAGGGGTCCAGTCCTGATCGAGCAGTCCCAGTGCTGCCTTCTGGAGCAGCAACCGCCGTGCTGCCCGATCCACCAAAGCCTCCGGCAACTCACCCGAACGCACCTTGTTCAACAGGCCGGCTCCGAAGCCGATGGTGTCTGGTAGCTCCACGTCGATGCCGGCGGCCAGGGCCACAGCACCTGCATCGTCAAGGTTGGCTGCGACTCGATGCATGGTGGCCAGGAAGGGCACGGCCCAGTAGTCCGACACGACCGTTCCCTCGAACCCCCACTGGTCGCGAAGCAGGTCGGTCAACAGCCAGGAGTCCGCGCCGGCCGGCACGTTGTCCACATCGGCGTAGGAGTTCATCACCGAGCCGGCGTTTGCCTGCGTGACGGCGGCCTCGAACGGCGGGAGGATTACGTCCATCAGCTCTCGCCGGCCCATGGGCACCGGGCCATGGTTGCGGGCACCGCGCGAGGCGGAGTAGCCGGCGAAGTGTTTGCACGTCGCGATCACTCCTGCGCTCTGCAGGCCGCGGACGTACGCAGCACCCAGCATCGCGACCAGATAGGGGTCCTCGCCCATGGTCTCCTCGACCCGTCCCCACCGGTAGTCACGGACCACGTCCAGCACCGGTGAGAGGCCTTGATGGATGCCGAGCGCAGCCATGTCGCGGCCGATCGCGGCGGCCATACGCTCCACCAGGTCCGGGTTGAAGGTCGCCGCCCAGGCAATTGCTGTGGGATACACGGTTGCTCCGTAGCTGGTGAAGCCAGTCAGGCACTCCTCGTGGACGAGGGCGGGAATCCCCAGACGAGAGGAGTCCAGCACTACCCGCTGCTGCCTGACCAGTTCCTTGGCGCCCTCGAACGCAGTTAAAGGTGCGCTGCCGTAAACCCGGGTGAGATGCCCCAGTCCGTGACGGCTCGCCTCCTCCAGCGACGGTAAGTCGGCTGCAGCGAAGACATCTTGCATGGGTGCGACGTTGAGAGTCTCGTTCGAATCAGTCTCCGGCGTTTCGGGCGACGTCAGTGCAGCGCCTGATTCGGGTTTGTCGTTGCCAACCCACCTGCTGCCGAGCTGCGCCACCTTCTCCTCCAGGCTCATCTCGGCAAGGAGCAGCTCCACGCGCGCCTCGATGGACCGCTCGCTGTCCTGCCAGGGGAAGGTGAGCTGGTCCTGAGAGGATGCTGATTGCGACGTCATCGGTGAATCTCTCCTCGCAGCGTAGGCGTTCGCTCCCGAAAGTTTCGAACATTTTTGAGCTTCCCTTCGCGACCATATCGTGATCGAAGTAGCCGCGCCATACCGGTACGAGGCCGATGGCCTGACGATGCAAAGCTCGTGATCGCGCCAGGAAGGCAAACCGGTTCACTCGCTGTTCACGCGGCCGAAATACCAGACCTTCGAAATTGCAGGGGCGTAACGAAAAGAACTCTATTTTCACTGAAGGAACGGTTGGGAACGGCGGCCGAACAGCCGCGCGCAGCTCCAAAACCCGCCGGGAGCTCAAGGCGCGGGTCGGAGTCGTTTTGCATGCGCCGCCAGCGGTCGAGGCCGGACCTCCGCTCGGTTGTCTTGAGTGTTCGTCGCGCTGAGGTAGGAGTCAGAGAACCAAGGCGTCGGCGGCGTGAAGGGCGGGCAGGCCTTCGCAGGTCGACCTCGAGCGTGACGGGCTCGGCTTGCTGCCGTTGACCACGGATATCGACACCTCACCGGTCCGGGGGTCGTTAGTGGCGGCCGCATCTACCAACGGCACGGTGCCGTCCTACTCGATCTCGTAGGTGGGGCATTGCAGCCCGACCTCGAGGACGTTCCCCTTGCCGTGTCGTGCGGTCAGCGCGAAGGGATGAAGTTCGAAGTGAGCAGCTTCGACGTTTCGCTCCGAAAGTTTTGGGTAGGTCGATGCTCACATACCCCTTGACAGGCAAGCCCGGCGGCTTCATAGTTTTGACGCGGTCTTTGGAAGCCTCCGAAACTTGTCGCAACCGAGTGGTGAGATCATGGCATCTGGGAAGACCCTTCGCAGGCCGGGTGTCCGTCGTTGGCGGAGGCAGATCACGGGTGCCCCGAACTTCTTCACGGTGATCTCCTTCAAGAAACCGTGGTCGCCGTCGACCCCGAATTGCGATTCAGTGGACGACTTAATCGACGACCTGAAGGACCACGATGTCTGGCACGAGGAACGCCCGGCAGGGGTTGGACTTATCGGTGCCGTCAAAGGCTGAGCTGCCCAACTCAGTAGGTCAGCGACGGGAACCCGGTCGAGACACGGACCCGCCCACGACCATCCGGGTGCCAGCTCCTTGCGTGTCAGAGGAGATCGCGAGACAAGAGCGGAACGCACGAAAGCAGCCGGCTAACGGGTATCGCCGGCCTGGAGACCACGAAGTTGAGGAGGAGTTATGACATCAACGCTCACTCGCGAGGACATGGATCGGACACCTACCCGCGACGATAAGTTCTCTTTTGGTTTGTGGACGGTGGGTTGGCAGGCTCGGGATCTGTTTGGTGAGGCGACTCGGCCGGTGTTGGCGACGGTGGAGGCGGTCAACCGGTTGGCCGAGATGGG
>DASQUD010000280.1:0-2096 GCA_035641455.1 Propionibacteriaceae bacterium
GAGCCGTGGATCGCCGCGCTCGTCAGGCCGGCGTGGACCTCGGACCAGGCAAAGGCCGGAACCCCGATGCGGTAGAGCCGGCCCTGCAGTTCCTCGGCAAGCATCGCGCTGCCCACGACACCGTAGATGTCGACATGCGAACTCGCGGTGATCCGCCGCGACACCTCGGTGATGACGGCCAGATCGATGGCCGAGGTCGCTTCCCGCAAGGCCTTGGTGTGGCTGCTGATCAGCATCCGCAGTAGATCCTCCGGAGAGTCATTCGGACCGAACTCGCCTCCGATTTCGGACGTCCACGAGTCGAGCGAACCGCTACGCCCGACGTCCGTCGCGATGCCGACCCGAAGCTCGACGTACCCCGGGTAGCCGATAGTCCGGCAGAAACGCGTGACCGTCGCGGGCGAGGCCCCGGCTTTCTCGGCAAGCTCACCGATGGAGAGCGTCAGCGGCGCCTGCGGATCCTCGAGCAAGTACTCGGCGACGCGTGCCACGGCGGACGGCATCTCCGGCAGCAGCGACCGGATGCGGTCCTGCACTGCGGGGTTCTGCTCCCGGGTCCGAGCCGCGCGAGCTGGTGTGAGAATCACTATCACCCTGATTCGAAGCTTGTGAAATTCGCTCTTACGCTAGCCTCAAGCATTCCTTCGCGCAACCGATGAGACCGAACTGAAATCAAGACCCATGTTCCTCGCCCTCGACGCTGGCGGCACCAGCAGCCGCGCGCTCGTGCTGGACACCTCCGGGCGGGCACACGGCTACGGCCGCGCGGGCTCCGGGAATCCCACGGCGGCCGGCATCCGGGATGCCGTGAACGCCATTGGCGTCGCGGCGGAGCGGGCCCTGGCGGGAGCTACGGGCTCCTCCCGACCGACCTCTGCCCTAATCGCGATGGCCGGCGAGAAGACCCCCCTATTCCGAGAGCAGGTCTCGGACCGGTTGGCTGCGCTGGGTGTCCGCAGAGTCGTTCTCGAGCACGACCTACTCGGCATCTTCCACTCGGGGACTGCCGCGCTGGACGGCTACGCCCTGATCGCAGGGACGGGGACTGTGGCGGCCAGGATTCGCGGAGGCCGGCTGGACCGGGTGGTGGGCGGTCGAGGTTGGCTGCTGGGTGACGCAGGCGGCGGCTTCTGGATCGGACATGCCGTGGCCCGGACGGCGGTCGCCGCCCTCGACGGACAGGGTCAGGACACTGCGCTGACCAGCCTCTTTTTGGAGGCCACGGGGATTGCGGCCGACACGACCACCCTGGCCGGACGCGCAGAGGCAGTGCGGCAGCTGGTCTCGGCTCTGTATGCGCGGCCGCCCGTATCGCTCGCCGAGTTCGCGCCACTCGCCTTCGCAGCCCACGAGGATCAGCTCGCCCGCTCCATCCTCGTGGGCGCGTCAGCGGCGCTCGCGGACCTGCTATCCGCCGTGCGGGCGCCGGATCTGCCCGGCCCAGTCGTGGTGGGCGGCAGCATCATCGTCCAGGGCATGATCGCTGCGCCACCTAGCCTCCAAGCCGAGCTCGTTCCCCCGATCCGCGACAATCCCGTGATTCCGGTTTCGGACGGCCTGGTCGGTGCAGCCGTGCTGGTGTTGCGGCATGCAGGTCGCGAGGTTGGCGAGGACCTCCTGCAAACGATCCAGGCCGAAGTCGCGCGCGTCATCGCTGCTCAGGCCTAGCAGGGCGGCGAGGACTACTCCGCAGGATCCGCTTCAAAGCACTAGCCACTTCAGCAGCACCTGACCCATCAGACGGGATGCACCAAACGTGGCAACGTCGGCGTACCGGCGGTCGGCTGATGGCCAACCCATGTCAACGACGAGCACATCAACGCCTTGGGAGCGCAGCCCGTCGACAACGTCTCTGGCAAAGGGATGCCGGTGGATGTCGCGCCCGACAACCAGCACGGATTGGTCAGGTTGAAAGGGTGGCAGCGCCGACCGCTCCGGCGAGATCACACACGCTGGCTGCGCTGCGAAGGCCGCCACGGTAGATGCCGGCAGGTCGGCCGCAGCCGCGGCGAACGGCCCCCACGGTGTTGTCGTACCTACGGCGATATTGGGATCCGCATCCAGCCGCACCACGGTGTATCGGCTCGAAGCCCTTG
>DASQUD010000281.1:0-13868 GCA_035641455.1 Propionibacteriaceae bacterium
TCGCCCTCGTTCCACTGGTCTCCGGCCAGCTCACCGACCATCGACACGTAGCCGCGGAGCACGACGGCGAGACCGTTCACCCGTTCGCACGATCGGGTGTTCATCTTGTGCGGCATGGCACTGGATCCGACCTGGCCCGGCCGGAACCCCTCGGTGACCAGCTCATGGCCAGCCATCAGCCGGATGGAGGTCGCCACATTGGCAGGCGCGGCGGCAACCTGAACGAGCGCGCTCACCACGTCGAAGTCCAGGGAGCGCGGGTAGATCTGCCCCGTGCTCAGAAAGGCCTGGGCAAAGCCCAGGTGGTCGGCCATGCGCTGCTCCAACTCCGCCAATTCCCCAGGTCCACCGACCAAGTCCAGCATGTCCGAGCTCGTCCCGACCGGCCCTTTGATGCCACGCATCGGGTACCGGGCGATCAATTCCTCCAGCCGCTCGTAAGCCACCAGCAGCTCATTCGCTGCGGTCGCAAAGCGCTTCCCCAACGTGGTGACTTGCGCGGCGACGTTGTGCGAGCGGCCGGCCATGGCGAGTTCGGCGTGATCCGTTGCCAGCTGGGCGAGCCGGACCAGGGTCGCGACCACTCGGTTCCGAATGATCTTGAGGGACGAGATGATCTGCAGCTGCTCGACGTTCTCGGTCAGATCCCGCGACGTCATCGCTTTGTGGACGTGCTGGAAGCCGGCCAGCGCGTTGAACTCCTCGATCCGTGCTTTGACGTCGTGCCGGGTGATCTGCTCGCGCTCGGCGATCCGAGCCAAGTCGACGTTCTCAAGCACCGCCTCGTACGCCGCGATCACAGCGGTCGGGTCGTCGCCCCCGAAGTCGACACCAAGATCACGTTGAGCGGTGAGCACAGCGAGCCATAACCGGCGCTCGGCGATGATCTTGTTCTCCGCCGACCAGGTTTGCCGCATCTCCTCCGACGCGTAGCGGTTGGCGAGCACGTTGCCGATCGGCATGATCAACGAATTGCCAACTGGGCGGCGGCCAAGGCGATGTCGGCCCGGTAGAACGAGCCCGGCAAGCTGATCTTGGCAATCGAGTCGTACGCTCGGGCCCGCGCCGTTTCTATATCGCCGCCGGTGCCCACGACCGCCAGCACCCGGCCACCGGAACCGATCAAACGGGCCTCCCCGTCAAGCGCCGTGCCGGCGTGAATGACCTGGCAGCCATTCTCGGCAGCAGCGTCCAGACCGGTGATCAGCCCGCCAGTCTGGGGCGTACCCGGATAGCCAGCGGCCGCGAGCACCACGCCGACGGCCGCCCCACTGCCCCATGCCAGCTCCGGCTGAGCGGCAAGATCACCAGTGGCCGCTGCGTGCAGGAGCCCACCCAGGGGCGTTTCCAGCCGGGCCAGCAATGGCTGGGTCTCGGGATCGCCGAATCGAGCATTGAATTCGATCACCCGGATCCCGCGGTCAGTCAGCGCGAGCCCGGCGTAGAGCAAACCGACGAAGGGTGTGCCGCGGCGGGCCAGCTCGTCGACTGTCGGCTGCAGCACGGTCTGCGTCACCTCGTCGGCAAGATCATCGGGCGCCCATGGCAACGGTGTGTAAGCCCCCATGCCGCCGGTGTTGGGACCGGTGTCCCCGTCGCCCACGCGCTTGAAATCTTGCGCTGGCTGCAACGCCCGTACCGTCGTCCCGTCGGTGATGCCGAACAGGCTTACCTCGGGACCGTCCAGGAACTCTTCAACGACCACCCGCCCACAGCGAAGTCCGTGCGCCAACGCCGCCTCACGGTCGGAGGTGACCACCACACCCTTACCCGCCGCCAGCCCGTCGTCCTTGACCACGTACGGCGATCCGAACTCGTCGAGAGCGGCCTCGATCTCGGCGGGCCCGGCGCAGGCGCGGGCACGAGCCGTCGGTACGCCGGCTGCGGCCATCACATCCTTGGCGAACGCCTTGCTGCCTTCGATCGCGGCGGCTGCCCTGGAGGGGCCGAAGCAGGCCATCCCGGCAGCCCGGACGGAGTCGGCCGCACCGGCCACGAGCGGGGCTTCCGGTCCGACCACCACGAGATTGACGCCCAGCGATGAGGCGAGTGCCGCAACAGCTGCACCGTCCACTGGATCGACCGCGTGGTTGACTGCGATCTGAGCGGTGCCAGGGTTGCCGGGGGCGACGTGGAGCTCGCTCACCGCGGGATCACCACTGAGACTGAGAGCCAGCGCGTGCTCACGTCCGCCGGAGCCGATCACCAGCACCCGAAGAGCAATCACCACGTGCCAGAAGCCTACCGAAGCTCACGGTCAGCGACAGGCGGCCGACTTCGACGTGCGCACTCTGGTGCCGTCGACGCGGATTGCCACCGACGTCGCGTTGTCGGTCTCGTTGGTCTCCACCAGCCGATCCAGTGGGTCGGCCCGAAGGTCGAGGCAGACGACCTCCGAATCCACTGAGTTGGGCAGCCGCAACCATTGCCCGGACAGGTCCGCCTTGTAGATGTCCACCCAGCCTGGCGAAATCCCCTGCTGGCTGTTGCGCGAGCACTTTCCGAAGTGCCGTCGTGGGACAACCACGCGCTGGCCGGGAACCCGACGGTTGTCTCGTAGGCAGAAGCTGACCTTCTTGCGGGAAACCAGGGCTTGCGATGAGCCCGGGCGCCTCAGCGAGTAGGCCGCCATCGCGTCAAAGTGCCAATGTTTGTGACCGGAATGGCGGAGCATGCATCCGGTCACTCGCCGGTTTCCTTCGCGATCGCGGGCGCGCTGATACCTTTCGTCCCGGTTCCAGTCTCGATACAGCACTTGGATGGCCTCATGCTGTCCGGTCCGGCATTCGCCCCGTCCACGGGGCAGCAGGTGCAGCGGACCGGGCCCGACGTTGGCCAGCGAGGCGGCGAACCGCAGCCGTCGGACACCACCGGCAACCTCGATACTCAGATCACTCGCACGCAGACTCCTCATGTTGGGCAGCAGGAGCGCAGGCGGCGGGGGAACAGTTGGGGCCGCAGTGGTTGGAGTGGTTGAAGGCGTGATGGTCGGCGTCACTCCGCTCGGGGAGGGGGCGATGACGTTCGAGGCCTTCGGCCGACCGTCGCTAACTGCAAGCCCGACGCCGACAAGGCCGACCACCAGCGCGCTCGCGGCCACCGCCGAGGTCACGCGCGTCGCCTTAGTCACCACTGTCACCGTACCGATGCGAGGCAACGGCGAATAGTGCCAGACGCTGACGATGGGCGCGGCGGTCAGCCAAAGCCGGGCGGCCGACTCCTGACAGCCGATAGCCTGGGCGGCCGTGCCCGACCCGATTTTTCCAGCTCTGCACATTCGGCCCGCCAAGGGATGGGTGAACGACCCGAACGGCGTCTGCCTGATCGACGGCACCTACCACGTGTTCTTCCAGCACAATCCCGACGCTCCGTGGCATGGCAACGTGCACTGGGGACATGTCAGTTCGACCGATCTCCTGCGCTGGGCACACCATCCGCCCGCTCTGGTGCCGCGACCGGGCATGATCGATGCCGCGGGCTGTTGGAGCGGCTGCGTCACCGATGACGCGGGCATACCCACAGCGGTCTATACCGCGAATCCGGATGATGCACGGCGCGCCGTCGTCGCGCTGGCCCGCAGTGATCGGTCGCTGCTGAGCTGGCGACAGGAAGATGCGGCCGTCGTCGCGACGCCGATCCGGCCCGGCCTCGACGAGGTCAGAGATCCTTTCGTTTTTCGCTTCGACGGGCGACGTTATGCGGTGCAAGGGGCGGGACATCGCAATGGCCATCCCCAGTTGCTGGTCTGGGCCTGCGACGATCTGACCCAGTGGCTCGAGCTGGGTGCGCTCTTCAGCGACGACGATCTGATCGCCGCGCAGATGACGACGGCCAACATCTGGGAGTGCCCGAACGTCGTCCGGATCGATGATCATTGGGTGCTCCTGCTGTCGCTCTGGGCCTGGGAGAACGACACCCACCGGCTCATTGGAGTCCGATACGTGCTAGGCGACCTGGTCGCCGAGCGGGA
Source organism: Propionibacteriaceae bacterium (assembly GCA_035641455.1). Lineage (GTDB taxonomy): Bacteria > Actinomycetota > Actinomycetes > Propionibacteriales > Propionibacteriaceae > Microlunatus. Next base: position 3,971 of record DASQUD010000281.1, read on the forward strand.
CGGTCTGCGCTTCAAGGCGACTGCGAGTGGCGTGGTCGACGAAGGGCCGGCCTTCTACGCACCGCAGGTCTTGCCGACGGCTGACCGTACGCTGCTCTGGGGCTGGGCCTGGGAGATCGGCCGGACGCCGGAGCAGATCATCGCGGCCGGCTGGGCCGGAATGCTGACCTTTCCCCGGGAATTGTTCGTTCGCGATGGGCGGCTCTGCTCACGACCAGCACCCGAGCTGACGGGCCTGCGCTCAGCTGAGCTGCCCTGGCAGGAGGCTGTGATCGAGCATGCCTTCGAGATCGTTACCGACGGCCCTACCACGCTGCGGCTGATTGATGGCGACGATGAGCAAGCGATCGTGGCGGTGACCGGCTCCGCGGCTGCCCCGGCGAGGATCTTCGTCGATGGCAGCATCATCGAGACGTTCAGTGGCGGCGCGGCTCACACCACCCGTGCCTACCCGAGCGCCTCCAGCCGCTGGTCGATTGAAGCCGACGGCTCAGCGGTACGGGTCTACCGGCTGGCTGTCCCCGGCGACTGAGTCGCCGACCGCGGCGACCGGGACGACTGAGTCGCCGACCGCGGCGACCCAACCGAACCGCGCAGCACCGGCGGGCAGACAAAGGCGACCTGCTTGACCGAGTCTTCCGTGTCGTCGGCCAGCCGCTCCAGCAGCATGGTGACCGCCTGCTCCGCCATCGCCTGATCCGGTCGCTTGATCGTGGTGACGGCGGGGCTCAGCTCGCAGGCCAGCTGTTCACCGTCCTCTAGGCTGACCAGCGACAGGTCCTGAGGAATATCAAGTTGAAGCTGCGCCGCCGCCAAGGCGGCACCGACCGCCAGCCGCTCGTGAGCGCAGATGAGCGCGGTGGGTGCCTCCGGTTGGGTCAGCAAGGTCCGCGTGGCCACGGCAGCAGATGCGGCGTCGCGGCCCCCGACGAACTCGACGGAAGCCGTGAGGTCTGCCAAGGCCAGGACGGAGTGGCACCCAGCGACTCTGAGCCGAGTCTGAACCGACTCTGACGGCCCCGCCAGCAGCCCGATCCGTGAGTGCCCGCCGTCGATCAAGATCTGCGCCGCTGTAGCGCCGGCACCCGTCTCATCTGGCACGACGCTCGTGACGCCTGCTTGCGGGTCGGCGCAGTTCACCAGGATCGTCGGCATCGACAGCATCGACTCAGCCGGCCGATAGTCAGTCACCTCAGGGGCGATCACCAACAGACCCTCGACCTGGCGATCGCGTAACGTCGCCAGCGCCTGGCTCTCGACATCATGATCCCCTCCGGTGTCCATGAAGATCAGGACATAGCCCGCCTGAGTTGCCGTCCGCAGGGCTGCTCGCATGATCAGCGATGGCGTCCCGCAGACGCTCGGCCAGGTCAGGACTCCGATGGTGCGGGTCCGCTGGCTGCTGAGGCTCAGTGCGACGGCGTTAGGTCGGTAGTTCAGGCGCTCGGCCGCCTCGAGGATCGCCTGCTGCTTGTGCGCTGCGATATTGCCCGCGGCGCGGCCGTTGAGCACCAGCGAGACGGAGCTGCGCGATACGCCCGCCAGGTTCGCCACATCCTGTGCGGTCGGCCTGCGCATGGGCCCACTGTAAAGCTGTTGGCCGGTGGTGGGGCAGCACTTTTGTTTTGAGCGGCAAGCTGGTCGCCCGGCTCGGGCTCGGCGTTGCCGAGTTGGACAAAGCGGATGTGCACGTGGCTGTGCTCATGCGCCTAGATTGGCGTCAATTGCTCTTCAGAGCAGGTCGTTGATCACAATCGACTGTTCCCGGGACGGGCCCACACCGATTCCGGAGATCCGGGTGCCGCAGAGCTCCTCCAGGCGGTTGACGTAGGCCTGGGTGTGCTTGGGCAGGTCCTCGAACTCGCGGCATTCGCTGATGTCCTCACTCCAGCCGTCCAGCTCCTCGTAGATCGGGGCGGCATGGTGGAAGTCGCTCTGCGAAACCGGCAGGGTGTCGTAGCGCCGGCCGTTGACCCGGTAGCCGACGCACACCGGAATCTTCTCCCAGCCGGTCAGCACATCCAGTTTGGTGAGGAAGATGTCGGTGAACGCGTTGGCCTTCGCCGCCGCCTCCACCACGAGGGCGTCGAACCATCCGCAACGCCGCTTGCGCCCGGTCGTGGTACCGAATTCGGCGCCGATCTCCCGGAGGCGCTCGCCGTCGACATCGAGCAGCTCGGTCGGCATCGGACCCTCGCCGACCCGCGTGGTGTAGGCCTTGGCGATGCCCACGACCCGGTTGATCCTGGTGGGGCCGACGCCCGAACCGACACACGCGCCGCCCGCGACAGGATTGGACGACGTCACGTAGGGATAGGTGCCATGATCAACATCGAGATGGTGCGCTTGGGCGCCTTCGAAGAGGACCACCTTGCCCACGTCTAGAGCGTCATTGAGCACCCGGCTCACGTCAGCCACGTGCGGCTTGATCCGCTCAGCGTGGGACAGCAGGTGCTCGGTGACCTGGACCGGGTCGATCTCGCGCCGGTTGTAGACCTTGACCAGCATGTGGTTTTTCTGCTCCAGCGCCGCCTCGACCTTCTGCCGCAAGATCGACGCGTCGAATAGATCTTGAATCCGGACACCGATCCGGTTGACCTTGTCCGAATAGGCTGGACCGACACCGCGACCGGTGGTCCCGATCTTGGCCTTCCCGAGGAAGCGTTCGGTGACCTTGTCGATCACCTGGTGGTAGGAGGTGATCACGTGCGCGTTGGCGGAGATGATCATGTGTGAGGCATCGACCCCGCGTGCGGCCAGGCCCTCGATCTCGGTGAACAGCACGTCGAGATCGACGACGACGCCGTTGCCGATGACCGGCACGCATAGTGGGTTGAGGATGCCGGAGGGGAGCAGGTGGAGCGCGTAGCGTTCGCCGTTCACCACAATGGTGTGGCCGGCGTTGTTCCCTCCGGAGTAGCGGACGCAGTAATCGACCCTGTCGCCCAGCTGGTCGGTTGCCTTTCCTTTGCCCTCGTCACCCCACTGTGAACCCATCACCACAATGCTCGGCATGTGATCCGCCGCCCTTCTGCTGCGCACGTCTCCGTACGACAAGAGTCAAGTCCCTGGGCGCATTCGCCACAGGGACTCTTGCCACCTAACCCTACCGGAGTTCTTAGGGCGTGTCCCGTCCTTCAGAGGCCGTACCAGCAGATTGTCCTGTCAAAGCAATGTGGGCGGTCTCGGACGAGTCTCGTAAGAACTGGGCGCAGCGTTCCTGCTCGGCGGTGTCCCCGATCCGCTCCGAAGCCACAGCGAGTGCATGCAGCGCTCGCAGAAATCCGCGGTTGGGTTCGTGCTCCCAGGGGATCGGGCCAGACCCTCTCCAACCTGCTCGGCGGAGCGCATCGAGTCCGCGGTGATAGCCCGTCCGGGCATACGCGTACGCGGAGACGTCGCCTTCGCGACTATGCAGCAGCAGCGCGTCCTCGGCCAGCAGCGCCCAACTCAAGCTGGACGCTGGATACTGGCAGACGACCTCGATCAGCTGCTGTCGGCCACTGCCGCTGAGGGGCGCTGCGGCCGAATCCTCCGGCAAGCGGGTTGGTTCAGGACCAGTGCCCGCGGTAAACAAGTCCCGATGCGAAGACGCCGTCATCGCGCCAATGTAGTACGCCTCGCAGACCAGAGCGCTGACTAGCTGGCTAGACCCAGTCCTTGGCGCGGAAGAGAAAGTAGAGGACGACGCCCGCGACGATCATGACCGCGAAGTAGAACCAGAAACCGAGGACGGAGCCGACCAGCGGGAATCTCACGTTCATCCCCACGAAGCTGGTCACCAGCGTCGGGACGGCAATGATCGCGGCCCAGCCAGTCAACTTCTTCATGTTCTGGTTCATCCGCACGTCGGCCAGCGCCAAGCTGGTATCGAATACCGACGCGAGAGCCTCGCGCAGCGCATCGGTGGCGTTCGCAGCGCGGTCGTGCTGCTCCGCCAGCAGCTTCCAGCGCCGGTCGACGCTGGTGTTCCTGGTCTTGGACTTAGCGGTGGTCGGTGGGCGCTCCACGATGTCGTTCATCACGACCCGCATGGGATCGGTGAGCCGGCGCAACTGCGAGAGCGCGCTCCGCAACTTGAACGCGCGCAGTTGTTCAGGCTTGTCCAGTGGCCGCTCTTCGAACAGCACGTTGGCGAGCTGGTCGCTGGAGACCTCGAGCCACTGAACCACCTCCTCGTAGGTGCGGATGATCGCCTCCATGACGATCTGCAGCGCGGCTTCGACGCCTCCAGTCGTCAACTGCTCCTCATGGCCCAACAGCAGTTGCGCGGGTCGAAAGCTCGTGCTCGATTCGACCAGGCAGATCAGCGCGCGATCGGTGGCAATGATCGAGATCGGCACGGCTGACAGTTGGGCTCGATCGCGATCGAGTACCGCGGCATTGGTGATCACCAGACGGGCTTGCCCAATTGTCTCGAACTTGGCCCGCCGGTCCTCGGCCAGCAGATCCTTGATCGCCAATTCGTCAAGATCAAGAGCGCGGGCGACGTCCTTCAGCTCCGCGGCCCCGTAATGCTCCTCGCGGGGCAACACCCACCATGCCGACGCGTCGGAATGCAACTCGAGCACGTCGCTGAGGTCCTCGCCAGTCAGATCCTCAGCGATAATCCTGCTGCGCGACCAGACTCGGCATACCGGCGCTGGTCGGGTAGCCACGTCGGTCACGCTCCGAGACTAACGCCGCCTACGCGCTCCGCCCTTCGATATCGGCCTGGCCGGAGCCACCACGGCAACCTACTTAGCCAACGACGTACCGGCACAACGCAGGTCCTCGCACGCCTCGACCACGCGCTTCGCCATGCCGGCCTCGGCCGCCTTGCCCCAAGCGCGAGGATCGTAGGCCTTCTTGCTGCCGACCTCCCCATCGACCTTGAGCACGCCGTCGTAGTTGGTGAACATGTGCGCCGCCACCGGTCGGGTGAAGGCGTACTGAGTGTCGGTGTCGATGTTCATCTTGATCACGCCGTAGTCGACGGCCGCCCGAATCTCCTCCAGCGTCGACCCGGACCCTCCGTGGAAGACCAGGTCGAACGGACGCTCCTTGCCGATCTTGGCGCCGACATCGTCCTGGATCTCTTTCAGCACCTCCGGGCGGAGCTTGACCGCGCCTGGCTTGTAGACGCCGTGCACGTTGCCGAAGGTCAGCGCGGTGATGTAGCGGCCCTTTTCTCCGGTGCCCAGTACGTCAACCGTACGAAGGCCGTCTTCGACGGTGGTGTAGAGCTTCTCGTTGATCTCGGCGCTGACGCCGTCCTCTTCGCCGCCGACCACGCCGACCTCGATCTCCAAGATCACGTTCGCGGCCGACGTCAGGGCCAACAGCTCGTCGGCGATGGCGAGGTTCTCCTCCACGGGCACGGCCGACCCATCCCACATGTGGGACTGGAAGATCGGCAGACTGCCGTTCTTCACTCTGTCGGTGGACATCGCCAGCAGCGGCCGGACGAAGCCGTCCAACTTGTTCTTCGGGCAGTGATCGGTGTGCAGCCCGATGTTGATCGGGTAATTCTTCGCGACCTCGTGGGCGTACGTGGCCAGAGCGACCGCACCGGTCACCTGGTTCTTGATCGTGGGCCCCGACGCGTACTCAGCGCCTCCGGTGGATACCTGAAGGATGCCGTCCGAGCCTGCTTCCGCGAAGCCCTGCAGGGCGGCGTTCAAAGTCTGTGAGGAGCTGACGTTGATCGCCGGGTAGGCGAATGAGCCCTTCTTGGCCGCGTCGATCATCTCGGCGTAGACCTCGGGAGTCGCGATGGGCATGGCTGAACGTTCCTTTCGTGCCGTCACATTGCGGGCGTACGCCGTCTGCGCACGCACGACGGCCAGCAGAGTAAGTCTGTCAGGCAACGGGTCGGCGTGGCCACCCGGCAGGCTTCCATCTCAGTTGTCGAGGGCAGTCAAATCGACGCCGTGCCGGCCCGCAGAGAATGCGCGCACGGTGCTGTCGAGGGTTGCCGGATAGGTGGGGATCTGATCGAACGGCACACTAGCTTGGCGGCCGTCCGTCGTCGCCAGCCGCAGCAGCGGCGCACGCCCGATGCCGCCTCGAGCCGCAGCAAGGGAGGCCACCTCCGGCCACGCGACGGACACGTCGGCGACCTGGACGCCCGGCACTCCGATCCGAACGGCCGTACCCGAGCCCATGGTCGCGAGCTCCTTCCTGGACTGCCGATAGCCGAGCAGGAACACCAGGAACAAGATCAGCGGCACGCCCAGCACCAGCGCGTAGATCACCAGGAATCCGGCACCCTGAAGCTGGTCACGCTGCCAGAAGTAGAGTCCAGCCATGATCACGACCGTGACGACCACGCTGATCAGTTGGGAGCGCATCCGGCGGCGCCGTCGCTGCACCTTCAGCTCAACGTGTTCCGCGTCATACGGCACGATCAATTCTGAGACCCGGCTGACTGTCACTACTTCATTGTCTCCGACACTCGGAACTGTTGGCGCCCCCAAGAGCGGAGGCCACCATTCCCGCGCACGACGCATCGGCTATGGCACGAGCCTCGCCGACCGTCAATTATGTCGAGCGCCCCGGGGCGTGACCGCCATGTGGATGCGATAACGATCGGCGCGATACCAGGAGGATGACAGTTCGATGACCCGCTCAGCGGCACGGGTGATCCGCTCCTGCACGAGCAACGGCGCGCGCTTGGCGATGCCCAGCAGCCGGGCCAGGTGGGCGTCAGCGGACTCGGCGCGTACGGTCTGCTCACCGCTGGTCGCCACTACTCCGTAGTCGCTGGCGAACACGTCGTAGAGCGAGCCCAGTTCGCGTTGCAAGAGTCCGGGGAACAGAGCCGAGGGGTAGTAGCCGACCTCGTACGCCATCGGAGCGCCCTCGGCGGTACGCAGCCGCTTCACGCAGATCACCGGGCGGCCCGGCCGGAGCCGCAAGGCCTGAGCGACGCCCTCATCTGCGGGCTGCTCGGTAGCGGACAGCACGACCGATGCCGGGGACAGCCCGCGGTCTCGCATCTCTCGGCTGAAGGAGGTCAAATGCAACCGGCTGTCGACCTGAGGACCGGTGACGTAGGTGCCCTTACCGTGGACGCGTTCCAGGGCTCCGGTCTCGACGAGATCCGCGATGGCCTGCCGCACGGTCACCCGGCTCACGCCCAGGCGTTGGACGAGAGCCCGCTCGGACGGAATGGCGTCTCCCGGACTCAGCTCCGCGTCGATCAGCTGCTCGAGGATGCTGCGGACATGGACGCGCTTGGTGGTAGTCGCGCCCATAGGGCGTTCGAACACATAACCGCCTGAGCGCACGCGCGCGGTCCCCCGAATCATCAGTTCTCCTAGCCGCTGGTGACCCGATCCAGGCTAGACCAGTCCATACCAGTTCGCAGCCGGCCCAGGGATTAGCGCGAGACCCAGCGCAGCGCCCAGGCGTACATGGCGATTGCTGCTGCGGCGCCGGCGTTGAGGGAGCGGGTTGACCCGTACTGAGTGATCGCGACCAGTCCGTCGCAGACGTTCAGCACCTCCTCGGTCAAGCCAGGACCTTCCGAGCCGAAGACCAGACAGACCCGTTCTGGCAGCTCGAAGGACTCAAGCGGCGTAGCGTTTTCGAGGTTGTCCACGCCGATCGCCGCGTAGCGCTCGCTGGCGAGCCAGTCCCCGAAGTTCGCGACCGTCTCGTGATGGTGAAGGTGGAGGTACCGATCGGTCACCATCGCCCCGCGCCGGTTCCATCGCCGCCGGCCGAGGAGATGCACACCTGCGACGTTGAACGCATTGGCGGTACGGATCACCGAGCCGATGTTGAAGTCGTGTTCCCAGTTCTGGATGGCAATCTGCAGCGGATTCCGGCGCCGATCAAGATCAGCGACGATCTCGGAGAGCTTCCAGTAGCGGTAGTGGTCGACCACGTTGCGCTGGTCTCCGCTGGCCAGCAAATCCGGATCCAGCCGAGAGTCGTCCGGCCACGGCAACGGGTGCGGCCCCACACCATGCGCGGCCGCCCTCGCCATCTCGTCCTCACTCTTCAGACCACCCACGAGTTGCGACCGTACCGCGGTACCGACCGACTGAACGAGGCGATCTGCCCTACCCGAGCCGTTCGGTGAGGTGGACGGTCACGGTGTCGCCCTCCTCCTTCTCGAGCAGCCGCCGCAAGTCGGCCTTGATCGGCAGCTTGTGCGTTCCGTCGCCCAGAGGCATGAAGGAGCTGCGGAATGGCTGGCCGTCAACGGTTCCGGCAACCTTGACCAGGCCGCGAGTTCCGAAGAACTCGGCACTCCAGTCGGTCACGATGTACGTCCAACCGCCCTTGGCGGAACTCTTCTGCAAGGCGGCGGCAAAGGTCTTGTCGAGCGTCATCGCGACTGATGGACGGACATCGTTGGTGATGGTGGTCGGTTCCATGGTGAGTCTCCTTTCGCTTCAGCCGGCGCCGTACATCAGCGAGCCGGGGGTGGTGAGGGTCTGGCCGGTCTCCAGCCAGGTCTTGAGGCCCGACAGGATCATCGGCCACCCGCCGTAGAGCTCGGCTGGGGCGGTGTCACTGAGCTGGTCATGAGTCACCGTGAGCCGGCAGGAGTCGCCAACCGGCTCGATCTCCCACGTCACGCGGGACGTCGGTTCGCGCTCCGCCTGCTCGCTCCACAACGTGTGCAGGGTCTGCACGAGCCGGTGTGGCGGCTCCACGACGAGGTTCTCCCCCTCGGCGAGCAGGCTCTCCACCCCGGCGGGCTTCAGCTGGTAGCGCGAGCCCTGCGTCCAATCGGACTCGATGCCAGCACCGAACTGGTACTTGGCGTGGATCGCCGGGTCGGTGATCGCCTCCCAAAGACGCTCCGGGGTCGTACGGATGTAAATCTCGAACACTTTCTCCATCGGGCGCTCCAATTCGCGTTTCAGCCCGGCCAGACCGGCGGCCCACGGCTCGGTGTACTTGCTCACCCACCGGTCATGGATGAGGCGGATCGGAACGGCATTCAAGTAGTGGAACTTCTCCCGACCGCGCCGACGGCTCACGACCAGGCCAGCGTCCTCGAGCAGCCGCAGGTGCTTGGCCACCGCGATTCGCGTCATGTCGTGGCGGGCGGTCAGGGCCACCAGCGTCTGGCCGTCACGTTCGAACAGCGCATCGAGCAACGCCCGCCGAGTCGGATCCGCGAGGGCCCGGAACACCGTCTCCACGAGCTCCATAATAGGAAACCATATGGTTTCCTGTCAAGGTTTGCGACCCCTCTGCGTATGTTCGATTTACGCCCAGCCGTTCCGGCCGTCAGTATCGGGCAGGCTTCAACGACCAACACGCGACGAAGACGAAGACTTGGGGAATCACTGCCCATCAGTAGGGACTACTGTCCGGACGCTTCCTGGGGCGTTGGGGTTACGGACGCTGGCGTTCCGCAAGCATTGCAGCTGCCTGTTAGTCCTCGGTGGCAAATGCTTGCTAAGCATCAAGCCTGATGCTCGTGACCGGGATCTTGCTTGCCGGTTGCGCCTGAACCACCGAGTAGGCCTTCCCGACGGCTACCCCGGTCACCAGGTGACCCCATGGACTCTTCGTCGTTGTAGGCAGGGACAACCACGAGCATCTGGCGACTCGGCTGCACCGACCTGCCATCACGATGACGTGGATTCCTCCCGATCCACGGCACCCGATCCTGCTTCGACGACGTTGGACTGGGCGGGGTGAAGACCCAGTGGCGGTAGAGGAGGAAGTTCCACGAGGTCGATCCTGCTATTACCGCAACCTTTGCCACCAGGTACCTATCGCCCACGTGCCCTGCGGTCGTCACCACCGCGAGTGTGATCACGTAGTTGGCCACAACCAGCGAGCCGTACCGCAATGCGTGCTGCGTCAACCCCCGCGAGCCCCAGGATGACATTGCGGTCCGGTTGAGCAGAAAGTTCACCACCACGGCGGTACAGAAGGCCACCGT
>DASQUD010000282.1:0-4342 GCA_035641455.1 Propionibacteriaceae bacterium
ACCGTTCTCCAACGCCGCCCGAGCGGCCTCGGATTGCCTGAGGTCCTGGCCGACGTTTCTGATGCCACCGCCATCGGAGCGGCGGTAAGGGGCCATGAGGCGGTGGTCCATCTCGCCGCCAAGGTGAACGTCACTGGCCCCTGGCCGGAGTACGAGCGAGTCAACATCACCGGCACACGGACCGTTGTCGAGGCGTGCCGAGCAGCCGGTGTCCAGCGCTTGGTTCATGTTTCATCGCCGTCGGTGGCCCACGCCGGACGGGCGCTCATCGGGGTCGGTGCCGAACCGGCTGACCCAGTCCGGGCCCGCGGACCGTACGCCCGAAGCAAGGCGGTCGCCGAGCAGATCGCATTGGGCGGCGATGCCGGTCACCTCGCCGTGCTCGCCATCCGCCCCCATCTGGTGTGGGGACCTGGTGATCCGATGCTGGTCGCCCGCGTGGTCGACCGCGCGCGCCGGGGACGGCTGCCGATGATCGGCTCCGGCGCCGCTCTGCTGGACAGCACGTACGTGACGAACGCCGTCGACGCCCTCATCGTTGCCTTGGCCCGCTGTGTCGAAGCAAGAGGTCAGGCGTTGGTGGTCACCAATGGCGAGCCACGCCCCATCGCCGAACTGCTCAGCTCGATCTGCGCTGCCGCTGGTGTATCGGCGCCCACCCGGCACGTTCCCGTGCCGCTGGCGGCCACCGGGGGTTCCGTGGTGCAGACCGCCTGGGCGGTCCATGATCGACTTCGCCCGAACCGCCCGGTCAGCGACCCGCCGATCACTCGATTTCTCGTTGAGCAGATGTCCACCGCCCACTGGTTCGACCAGCGCCACACCCGCGAGGTCCTGCAGTGGCGACCGCGGATCAGCCTCGACGAGGGATTCTCAGAGCTCCGGCGCTGGTTCCGAGACAGTCAGCCCTAGGGCGAGGCCTTTGCCGGTCGGAAGTCGGTCTGGGCAATGTCAAAACCACCACGGCCGCACACGAGTACGCGGCAGGTTCAGCCTTTGACGGCGCCCATGGTGAAGCCGGCGATGAACCGGTCCAGGAACAGGTTGAACACAAAGGCAATGGGCAATGCCACCAGCACGGTGGCCGCTTGAAGCGACTGCCAAAAGAAGACGTCACCGCGCACCAGCTCGGTGGGAACCCCCGTGCTGATCACTTTTTCTGCGGTCGGCGAGACGAAAGCAAGTGCGTAGATGAACTCGCTTGCGGTCAGCGTGAACGTGAAGACGATGACTGCCACGATTCCTGGGAACATCAGTGGCACGACTGCGCGTACGAACGCGCCGAGGCGGCTATAGCCGTCGATCATGGCCTGCTCTTCGATATCCTTGGGGATCCCCTTGAGAAAACCCACCAAAAGCCAGACGGACACCGGGATCGTGATGGTCGGATAGATCAGCACCAGCGACCAGGTGCTGTCCTGCAGACGGACGGCCACGACCAACCGTGACAGCGACAGGAACAACAACGTCGGCGGCACCAGGTAAACGAAGAAGATCGCAATGGCCATCGGACCGGACCATGGCCGGTCCAGCCGGGCCAGCGCATATGCCGCGGGAAGACTGAGCACCAATGTGATTCCAACGACCAGCACGCCCACCCACAACGTGTTCCACACGAACGTCAAAAATGCGGTCTCTTGAAACAGATACACCACGTGCTTGCGAGTGGACGGCAGGTTGTAGAGGAACGGGTTGTTGTTGCGCTGGTAGAGGTCAGGGCTTTGCTTGAAGGCGGTGATGAGTGACCACAAAAACGGCCCGGCACAAATCAGGGCAGCACTAATAGCCGCCACGTACAGGCCCACCCGCCCCAGCCGGTGGCGAAATATTGCGCGTCGTCGAAGAGTCTCGACCGAGGCATCGACCATCGTCACGTCACATCACCTCCATCCTCCTGACCGCCCGAAGGATGGCAATGGCAGCAGCGAGCAACAGCGGGAAAAGGAACAGCGCTACCGCGGCTCCCTGCGCGATGTCTCCACCTTCGATGCCGCGGAAGAAGGCCCACGAAGGCAGGACTTGGGTTGAGTTGGTCGGGCCGCCACGGGTGAGGACGTACACCACGGTCATGTCTGTGAATGTCACGATCGCACCAAACAGGGCGGCGACGGCAATGAGTGGCATCATCAACGGAATGGTGATCTCGAACATCCGCCGCCAGTAGCCGGCGCTATCGATCTCGGCCTGCTCCTGTAGGTCCTTCGGGATTGCCACAAGCCCGGCCATCATGATGACCGCGGCCAGCGGGATGAGCCGCCACGCGTGTACCACGATGACCGACAAGATCGCTAGATTTGGACGTCCGAGCCAGTACATGTTGCCGTTGATAAAGCCAACTTGACGCAGCATCCAGTCGATAGGACTGAAGATCGAGTCCAACAGCCACAGCCAGGAGATCGCCGACAGTGCCACCGGGGTAGTCCACGGCAGTAAGACACATAATCGAACGATCCACTTGCCCCGGAAGTCGGCGACGAGGATGTTGGCAAGGACCTTGCCGAACACGACGATGAGCAGCATGGAGCCGACGGTGAAGACGATGGTGTTGCGTAGTGACTGCCAGAACACCGGGTCGTCGAAAATCTGTCGGTAGTTGGACAACCCGTCCCATTCGAACGAAGGGTCGCCAGCAGTGACATCGCTGAAGGAAAATGCGATCGCCAACAGTAGCGGCAGGCCAACCAAGGCAACGATGTAGATGATCGAAGGCAGCAGCATCGCCCAGGCAAGAAATCCTTCGCGGTCGGTAAGGCGCGGCTTATCGCGGCGATCTACTGTCTTCGGGACGGGCAGCTCGGTGCCTATCCTTGATGTCGTCGCGTGAACCACGACTAACCTTCACGCATCGGCACGGGCTCCGACCGTTCACCGCTGGTCGCGTCGAAGAACCGCAACCGGTTCGTCGCAACCGCAAAAGTGTGCTCCTCACCGGTTTCGACGGGAAGCGTCACCGTGGCCGGGAGCCGTGTGATGACGCGAGTTTCCTCACCGAGCCGGTGCACGGTTCCGTAGAGATATCTGTCACCCGATAGGTATTCGATCCGGTCCACGGTGAACGGCACACGGATCTTGTCGTTGCCGGGCACGACATCTTCCGGGAGCAGGTGCTCCGGGCGAAAGCCGACCAGATGCCCGTCGTGCGGCACGAGGTTCATCGGCGGCGACCCGAGGAACGTCGCGACGAAAGTGTCTGCGGGATCGTCATATACCTCGACCGGAGGCGCCAGTTGCCGTACTCGGCCGCTCTCCATGACGGCAATTCGATCGCCCAGGCCCATCGCCTCTGACTGGTCGTGTGTGACATACACCGTTGTCGTGCCAACGCGTTGCTGGAACCGCTTGAGCTCGTCACGAGCGCTTGCTCGCAACTTTGCGTCAAGGTTTGACAGCGGCTCATCTAGCAGGAATACGGCTGGTTCGCGTACGAGGGCCCGCGCGAGCGCGACGCGCTGCCGTTCACCCCCGGAGAGCTGGCGCGGACGGCGTCTGAGCAAATCTTGGATTCCCAACAAGTCAGCCGCCCACTGGGCCTTGCGTTCGCGTTCAGCCTTGTCGAGCTGGGTCGCCTTGAGCGGAAACACAATATTGTCCAGAACCGTCTTGTGCGGATAGAGGGCATAGCTCTGGAAAACCATGGCGATGCGCCGCAGCCTCGGCGGCAGGCCGTTGACGACCTCGCCGCCGATGAGCACGTCGCCCTCGGTCGGTTGCTCGAGGCCCGCGATCGTCCGCAGCAGCGTCGTTTTGCCACAACCGGACGGACCGAGTAAGACCAGATATTCGCCTTCAGTGGTCGTCAAGTTGATGCCATCTATCGCGCGGACGCGTCCACCGTCGAAGTGTTTCGTGAGGTTTCGTACCTCGACGACAGCCACCGTGGTGCCTCCTCGTCGTACTGGCTATCCCGCAACGAGGCCGCGTGAGCGCCAGTTCTGGAAAATGGCGTTGATTTGTTTTTCGGCTTCCGCAACAGCCTGCTTCGGGGAGAGCTCTTCGCGCGCTGCCTTGGCGTACATGTTCGGAATGACGAAGGTGTACAAGATTTCGCCGATGGCCGGACTCGCAGGTCCGGGATGGCCGATGTTGGTGCACCAATCAAGGGAATCCTTGAGTACGGCAAGCTTGTCCGGCGGGTTGGCTCCGAACGGATCCTTACTGAGCCAGCCGTCGAGTTCCGGCACCAGATCAGGAAACGCCGGGAAGTCGTAGAGCTTGGAGTGGTAAGTCACGGAGGGAAGGTTCGCTGTGTAGTGCAGCAGGAACTCCTTCGCGGCGTCAACATTCTTGGCAAAGGACGGGACGATCCAGTTGTACATGACGTGCTGCGCAACGAGAGCGGTAC
>DASQUD010000283.1:0-16533 GCA_035641455.1 Propionibacteriaceae bacterium
AGCGGCGGCGGGCGCAGCGTCACTTCCAGCATGGGGTCGACGGGTTCCCCATCCGGGGCACCCTCATCCCACTCCAGGCTGCTCACTGTTGAACACTGCCCTTCGGCCGCACTACATGGAACCGACGTCCCTAACCCATCGCCGATGCCATCCTAGCGTCGGACGCGAAGTAACTGTATGAGACGCAAGTGCTCAGTGCCACGAAGTGTTCAAATGTTCAAATAGAGTTCAGTTTTAGCGCCCTCAGAGGCAGGGTCCCTCATATCCCACTTTGTACAGGAATCGCGCGAGCATCTGCGGCTTCCTGGAGCCGAGCGAAATCTCGTTCGTTCTTGTCGGCGTACGCAACCGAGAAGTCCCCAAGCGCGTGGTCAAACGCATCCTTGTCATCGATGTAAGCCGCGATCGCCACCCGGTCGCCCGAGCGGGCGTGGGCACGGGCCAGAGTCCACGCGCAGTACTCGCCGTACAGGGCCAGGGCCTGGGGGTCCAGCGCCGCGACATCCAATGAGCCCTTCCAGTCCCGCAGCTGGCGGAGGTAGTAATCGGGTCGGTGGCTGTCGGGTGAGTGATGCCAGCCGAGCATCACGTCGCCGTAGGCCTGCATCAGACGCTGACCCTCGACAACCCGCTGGCCGTGGCTTCCGAAGGAGCTAGCGGTGGTATAGGCCTCCAGCACCGAGGTGGTGGCCTCCTTGGCCTGCAGGATCAGCGCATCGCCCTGATCGATTCCGCGCATCAGCACGACCCAGGCTCGAGTACCGACGCTGCCGACACCGACGACCTTCCGGGCGATGTCAACGAATGTGTATTGCCGAAGCAGGTTGCGGCGATCGGACTGGAGGCTCTCCCCGTATTCGGCGAGGAGCTTCGACATCCAGCCGTCCAAGTCGGCCGTTGCCTCTTCATCGAGCGGCAACTCCCGGGCCGGCACAATGAGGGGCGGCGTGTTGACGAACCGGAGCTTCCCGTCGACCGACTCGGTCAGCTTCTTCAGCGAGCCGAGGTTGTCTCGCGTCCGAGCCTTGTCGAGATCCCGTCGAATGGCGCGGCGAGTCTGTTTGGATTGGACGGAGCGCAGAACTGGCAGCCCGGGCTGCACCGCGAGATGCGCGTACCAGACATCGAAATTGTTTTGGCCCGCAAATTTCTGCATCGCCCGTCGATAGGCTCCCGCGGCAGTCAGCACAATCTGACGGCGTTCTTTCCGACTGTATCCGCTGTCCCGCCCAGCGATCTCCAGGCTGGCGGTCAGGCGCTTGACGTCCCATTCGAAGGGACCGGGGTGGGTTTCGTCGAAGTCGTTGAGGTCGAAGACAAGGCGCCGCTCGGGCGACGCGAATACGCCGAAGTTGCTGAGGTGGGCATCACCGCAGAGCTGCGTCGTGAGATCCGTGCGAGGACCTTGGGCCAGATCGGTAGCCATGATCAGCGCTGCCCCGCGGTAGAAGGTGAACGGCGAGATCAGCATGCGTCCGTGACGAATAGGGATCAGCTCGGGTACGCGGTCGGCGGACTGCTGCTCGATCAGTTTTACCGGATCGATGCTCGAATTTGCGCCGTCAAGTTGGGCGAGGGCCTCGAGCGGTACCTGGCGCCGCATCGACTTCCCATGGGCGACGCGCTGTTCCCTGGTTTCGGGAGAGGGAGGGCGGGCCCCGAGCGGCTCCTGGCGTCGAGCGGGCTTTTTGGTGGTGCGCGGCTTCCGGGTGCCGGACGATCGAGCGGTCGTTTTCGTGCTCATGGAAGTCCCTCCTGTTGGGCCATGCTGCTCACATCGACTCAACGTCAGAGCGACCTCACGACGGCCCTCCCAGGCCGCTCATCTTCGTATGCTGATGCGTTCGATCGGTGCCGCGCTTCACCCGATGCGGGTGAGGTCGGAGCGCCGGCGCCGAGGCGACAGTGGGACCGTGCCTGCCGAACCCTTGACGCGCCACCCCAGCAACCAATCGTCCTGACCGGCAGGCCACACCCGTGCTGGTCCACTTCGCCGGCTCAGGAGCGGCTGGCACCCGCTGGGCTTAGGAAGGAACGCTGGTGAATGAGCTGTCCTGGGCGCTACTGATCCTCTACGTCGTGGAGCTCACCATCAAGGTGGTGGCCCTGGGCACGATTCCCACGAACCGGCGGCCATCGTCCTCCCTGGCCTGGCTGCTGCTGATCTTCGTGGTCCCGCTCCTCGGGCTCTTGATCTTCCTGCTCATCGGCAGCCCCTTCGTTCGCGGGCGCCGCGCAAAGGTCCAGGCCGCAGCGAATCAGGCCGTCATCGAGAGCGTAGGCAAAGCCCCCGACCTTACCGGCGATGCGATGATGCCGGCGGGGCTGCCGAGCCTGGTCCGGCTGAATCGGGAGCTGACGTCCTTTCCTTGCGTACAGGGCAGCAGCCATGGCCTGTTCGATGACGAGACCGGCTACATCAAGGCGATGGCGGAGACGGTTGATTCGGCGAGAGATCACGTCCACGCCGAGTTCTTCATCATGTCCTGGGATGACCGCACGGGGCCGTTCTTCGAGGCACTGGTCAGAGCCGTCGAACGAGGCGTCCGCGTCCGGCTGCTCTACGACCATGTCGCGAATAGGAGGTACCCGAAGTACAAAGAAACCAATGCGCGGCTCACCGCGGCCAGTATCGAGTGGTACCCCATGATGCCGATCAAACCACTGAAGGGCCGGTGGCGGCGGCCCGATCTCCGCAACCACCGCAAGCTGCTCGTGGTGGACGGCACGACGGCCTTCATGGGTTCTTCAAACGTCATTGCGGCCAGCTACCTCCTCGCAGCCAACCTCAAGGCCGGGAGGAGGTGGCACGACCTCAACATCAAGCTGACCGGTGAGATCGTGCGCGAGCTGGAGATGGTCTTTGCCATCGACTGGTACACCGAGACCGGAGAACGCCTGCACGCCGAGCTGGGGCGTTCCGCAGAGGAAATCGGCGAAGAGCCGATGCAGCTTGTGCCCTCCGGACCGGGCTACCTTACCGAACCCAATCTGAGGCTCTTCACCGCACTGGTACATCGCGCCCAAGAGCGGCTGTCCTTGACTAGCCCCTACTTCGTACCGGACGAGTCATTGCTCGAGGCGATCACGACAGCCGCGTATCGCGGCGTGGCCGTCGAGCTGTTTGTCTCCGAACAGGCGGACCAGTTTGTCGTCCAGCACGCCCAAGCGTCGTACTACCAAGTTCTGCTTGAAGCCGGTGTGCGCATTTACTTGTACCCGAAACCCACCGTGCTGCACGCCAAGCACTTCACCGTCGACGACATCGCAGGCATCATCGGCTCCAGCAATATGGATTTCCGTTCCTTCGGCCTCGACTACGAGATTTCGCTGCTAGGCACAGGGCAGCAGTTCGTCGCGGACCTGCAGGTGGTGGCCGACAAGTATCGGGCCGTCTGCCGTGAGTTGACGCTCGCCGAATGGATGGCCCGCCCGAGAAGGGAGCGTTACGTGGAAAACGTCATGCGACTGATGTCGGCGCTCCAGTGACGAACGAGCAGCCGCTACCCGACGACAGCCAGGCGAGCGGCTCGGAATCGAGACGATCGTCTCCGTGGAACGCTGGTTCTGCGTTGACCGCCGCCCTGAGATCCAGGCGAAATCGACGTGGCAAACAACCAAGCAGTGCGCCGGAGTCAGCACTAGCCGAACACTGGACGACTGTTGGCGGCGTCAACGTCTTCTATCGAGAATCCCGGAACGCTCCCGACGGTCCGGTGATGATGCATGTGCACGGCTTCGGTCTCTCGGGCCGCTACCTGCTGCCCACCGCAGAGCTTCTCGCCGATGAGTTCCACACCTATGTCCCCGACCTGCCGGGATTCGGCCGAAGCGGGGGAGCCAATTACCACTTGGACGTGCCCGACCTCGCACATGCGGCAGCTGCGTTCCTGGACGATCGGAAGATCCGGTCGGCGACGCTCGTCGGGAACTCCATGGGCTGCCCGGTCATCTGCGAGTTCGCTTACTCCTATCCCGAGCGACTCGATCGGGCCATCCTGGTCAGCCCTGCCGGAGGGCTACAGAATCGGCCGTTGCCCCGCGCGGTCGGACAGCTGGCTCGGGACGGAATTCGGGAGCCTAAGCGTCTGATGAGGGTAGCCGTGCCGGACTACATCCGGTTCGGGTTCGGAAGCACCTGGCAGCTCTTCCGGGCGCTGACCCAGTACCCCGCGCTCGAGCGACTACTCGCGCTCCGTATCCCGACCCTCGCCGTGCTCGGTGTTCGCGATCCACTGATGCCGCCGCCTCAACGTGTGCGGGAGGTCGCTGAGCAGACGGATAACCACGTCTCGGTCGTGATCATCGAAGGCGCGGCACACGCCATCAACTTCAGTCATCCGGGTGAACTTGCCAATGTGATCCGTTTGTTCATGGCGGACCAGCCCATAGTGGACGACCCGGACTCGCCGGGTCACGCCTATGTCGCCGAGATTCACCGAGGCTCCCAGCTGCCGGAGTACGGCTGACCGCGGTCTGTCGATTCCTCGCAGTGCCGCGCACGGTTCAGCCCAGCGCTAGGCCCTCCGCGGCGGACGACGGCGCCACATCGGGCAGACGACTCATCCGGAACGAATTTGCCAGTCCGAGCAGGGCCGCAAGGATCGGGATGCCGAGGGCAACCTGGAGGGCCAGTGGCCGTGCTTCGGTATTTATCCGGACGACCTCCTCCTGGATCGGGGGCGGTTCGCTCTCGAGCAATTCGGTGAGCTGAGTGTTGCTCATTACCTGCGCATCACGCTCCAGAGCCACAGCGACCCGCTCCTTGTCAGCGGGCGGCAGAACCGTGCTGTCCATGGCCAGAGCCGTAAAGCTCGTGGCGAGGGTGGCGAGCATGATGGCACCACTGAAAGCCAGGCCGAAGGACAACCCGAACGAGCCCGCGGCCGAATTCACGCCTGCCGCCTCGCTCACCCGTTCCTCGGAGATGGGTGCCAGCGTGTAGTTGTTGAGCTGGGAGACCAACAGGCCAAGGCCTGATCCGGCGAGCACCAACGGACCGGCGAGATACCAGCCGGAGTCCGCCCTCGGTACGACAGGAATAAGAATTCCCATTCCGACGGCGAGAAGGAGGAAGCCCACGCGGACGATGCTGCTTGGCCGTCGCGAGCCCGCCTTGCGTCCGGCGAGCATGGCAACGGCGAACATGCTGAGCGACAGGGGAGCGAGCGACAAACCCGCCTGCATCGAGTTGTACTCGAGCACCATCTGCAGATAAATGGGCAGGGCTATCATCGCCCCACCGAGGGCAATCTGCTGCAGCATCTGCTGCGAGATGCCCAGGCGAAAGTGCTTGGAGGCGAACAAACCTGGATCGATGAGCGCGGTCTTACCCCGCCGCTTCCGCCGAGTCAGCCAGGAGGCGAGGCCAGCCAGGGCGATAGCCCCTACGGCGAGTATCGCCAGAACGGATTCCCCGCCTTCTTGCCACACCAAGATGCCCAACACGATGCCGCCCATGCCGAGTATCGAAAGCAGCGCACCGACGAGGTCGACCTCGCGGCTACCCGTGTACGGCACGTCGTGCACCAGGCGGATGCCGCTGAGGACAACGGCGATGATCACTACTTCGAGCAGAAAGGCAATCCGCCAGGAGAGATAGGTGGTGATGAAGCCGCCCAAGAGCGGACCCACCGCCGCCGCGATCGCAGCCGCAGCGCCGACGAGGGCGTAGACCCGCTTCTGAGCTGCCCCCTCGAAGTTGCCATGAATCAGCGACTGCATGGACGGAAGGAGGAGCGATGCCCCGATTCCGCCGATGATGGCCCAAAAGACGATGATCGCGAAGAGATCCTGAGCGAGCGTCATGGCTGTCGCGCCGATGGCATAGCCCAGGAGACCCAGCACGTACGCCCGCTTGCGCCCGATGAGATCGCCGACCTTGCTGCCGATCAGAATGAACGCTGCGGAAACGAGCGCCTCGAGTGCGATTGCCGATTGGACGCCGCTCACCGTCGTGTCCAGGTCGCGCACTACCGAGGAGATCGACACGTTCATGATCGACGTGTCGACGACCAGCACGAACATCGCCATGGCCAGCAAGACGGCGAGGCGCATGTTCATGGGCGATTTGTCAGAGGCTGGGACGACTTCGCCTTCAGACACGAGCCTCACCTTACTGTTGTGCAGCACTCGGTCTCGCGGCCTCGCGCTGGCTGCTGATGGGCAGTTCTCACAGTGTCCCGCCGACCAGCGATCACGTTATTCACCCCTGGCGGGTGATCAGCCCACGTCCAGCGGCACCTACCGTTCTTCGGAGTAGAAAGGCACACGGAGCAGCGGAGGCACGACACCATGGCGAACATGCAGACCACAGTCCCGAACACCCAGCCCGAGGTGAGTCCATGGGCCCAGGGCGCTGCCGTCTTTGCCGGCGTCATCATGATGGTGGGTGGAGCCTTCCAGGCGATCCAGGCGTTCGCGGCCATCGTGAATGACCAGTACCTCGTGGTCCTGCCCAATTACGTCTTCGCCCTCGATGTCACCGTCTGGGGCTGGATCCACCTGTTCATTGGCCTGGGGTTGGTCGCCGTGGGCGTCTTCGTGCTCAGGGGAGAGAACTGGGCACGCGTCGCAGGGATCGTCGTGGCTGCCGCGTCTGCGGTCCTCAACTTCTTCTGGCTGCCCTACTCACCCTGGTGGGCGCTCCTCATCATCGGGATCGACGTCCTTGTCATTTGGGCACTTGCGTCGTACCTCCGTCACCCTGCGCCGCAGCCCATGCGGCAGGCGCAATCCCGACCGGCGCCACCGGAATCCCCAGTTACGCGCTAGGTCTAGTGCGCCTGCGCGCCCGATCAGGATGAACATTCGCTCAGTGGTCCCGTAGACACGCGGAGAATACGACGTGGAGTCGTCATGGGACGTTTCACCCGCAGCGGGTGGTGCCGTGAGAGGGCCTGTGGCGCAACGTTGGACAATGGGCGGCGCGGCGCATGTGACAAATGAACGAGACGAGGCGGTCTACGACATAACGCTCCGCGGCGCACCACCCGCCGGCTTGCTTGCACACTGTCCGACGGTAACGGTGTACGAGACGCCGGTAACCACCGTTCTGTCCCGCCGCGGCGTAGACGACGCTGATATCGAAGGCCTGATCGAGCGCCTGCGCAGCATCGGAATCACGCCGACGGAGCTTCGCACAGGATCCGTTCACGGCAAGGCTCGGAACACTGCGTACTGCGAATTCCGGATTGAGGGCCGCCTCGGCGCCTCCATGGTGCGCTACTTGGGGTGGAAGGCGCGCGTTGAGCCGGAACGCACGGTGATTCGGCTTAGAACCACCCGGGACGGGCTTCAGGTGCTTTTGGACGAATTGGCTGGTAGCCGGATCCGGATTGACCACTTCATCCGACACCGCCCCAGCCAAACATCCAGCCGGGCATCCTGAACGTCACCACGAACGTGCGGTAGCCGGCCAGCTCGGTCGTGGCGACCCGGGCGGATATCCGACCGACTACCACCGAGGTCGCGGTCGTCGGAGGTCAGCCTTCTTTTGGGGTGAGGCCCGCCTCACGCCGAATCTCAACCAGCTCGATTCCGGCGTCCCGCAAGGCGTCGATGAGCCCCCAGATGGCGGCATCATCGAGTTGCGTCGCGTGCAGGATCGTTCCGGCCGGTTCGACAGATTCGATCTGGTGAAAGTTCTCGAGCAGATCGACTGGCATAGTGCCGGCAATTCGAATCTCGTAAGTCGACTTTCCCATGGCGCCTCGATCTGCTGATCTCTGATAGGGCCACGATGGCCGGAACCAACGGGCAACGCCTCACCCCTGCCAGGTGAATCACGCCACTTCCGGGTCCAAGGGCATATGGCTCCGGATCGCCACCTCCATCGCCAGGGTGAAGATCATGAATCGCAATCCCAAGCCCGCCCGAATCTTTCCCGATCTGGGAAATGATCACCAACCCGTTCACCCCTAAGGGGTGATCTCGGCAGCGCAGAGCTGGACCAGGATGGCAACCTAACTCGACCGAGGAGCCACTCCATGTCGCCGTACCCACTCATCGCAGACCACGGCCTCATCGGGAACCTCCAGACCGCGGCACTGGTCGCCACCGATGGCACGATCGACTGGTTCTGCTCCCCTCGGTTCGACGGCCCGAGCGTCTTCGGCTCCATACTCGATCATGATCGGGGCGGGCACTTCAAGATCGGTCCGACCGCCCACGCCTTCACGCGACAGCAGCTCTACTATCCCGACACGGCTATTCTCGTCACCCGATTCCTCACCGAGTCCGGTGTGGGCGAAGTGGTCGACTTCATGCCGGTCGCCAGCTCCACGACCCCCACGGATCGGCACCGGATCGTACGGATCCTTCGCTGCGTCCGTGGCGAGATGACCTTCGCGCTGGATGTCGCTCCAAGATTTGATTACGGTCGCGAGCCGCATGAGACCAGGATCACCGATGACGGCGCGGTGTTTCAGGGTGACCACAACGCCATGTGCCTCCACCTCGTGCGGGAGCCGGACGACGATCGTCTCGCCCGTGCCCGCCTCGACCCCGAGGGCGATCTCCACGTGGAGCTCACGCTACCGGCGGGCGAGATGCGGGGGCTGGTTCTGGAGACGGGTCACGCTGGACCACCGCGCCAGGTGCGAATCGCGGAGGCTCGGCTGCTCTTTGACGACACCACGCGCTTCTGGCGGTCCTGGCTCGCGCAATCCAGCTATGCCGGCCGCTGGCGCGAAACCCTGCAGCGGTCCGCGATCACCCTCAAGTTGATGACGTACGCGCCGAGCGGCGGCCTCGTCGCCGCCCCTACGGCGGCGCTGCCCGAGCAGATCGGCGGCGAGCGGAACTGGGACTACCGGTACACCTGGATCCGCGATGCTTCGTTCTCGGTGTACTCGCTCCTCGGTCTGGGCTTCACCGAGGAGGCTGCGGCGCTGGGCCGCTGGCTGCGGGCGAGGGTCGACGAGCAGGTCGGCGGCGACAGCGGTCCGCTCAACATCATGTATCGCGTCGACGGATCCAGCGACATGAGCGAAGAAACGCTCCCGGATTGGGAGGGTTACCGCGGATCGAGCCCTGTCCGGATCGGGAACGGGGCAGCCGACCAGCTTCAGCTTGACATCTACGGCGAGGCGATCGACAGCATCTACCGGGCCGACGAGCACGGACTCCAGGCTGGTCATCAGGGATGGCGGCGCATCTGCGATCTCCTGGACTGGCTTACGGACAACTGGAACCAGCCAGAGGAGGGCATCTGGGAGACGCGCGGAGGACGCCAGAACTTCACATACGGCCGGCTGATGAGCTGGGTGGCGCTCGATCGAGGCATCCGGCTGGCGGATCGACACGGCCGCCCGGCACCGCTGGAGCGCTGGCGACGTGAACGGGATTCGATCTATGACCAGGTGATGCAAGCCGGTTGGAGCGACGCACGTCAGGCGTTCGTGCAGCACTCCGCCACGGACGTGCTCGACGCGGCGCTGCTGCGCATGACTTCTGTCGGGTTCATCTCCCCCCGGGACCCCATGTGGACTTCGACGCTACAGGCCATGGAAGGCGAACTCGTCACCGACAGCCTTGTGTATCGCTACGATCCCGCCGCCTCGCCGGACGGTCTGCGCGGATCGGAGGGGACGTTCTCTTTGTGCACGTTCGCCTATGTCGACTCCCTCGCCCGTGCGGGCCAGGTGGAAAAGGCACGCAACACGTTCGAAAAGATGCTGACGTACGCAAATCACCTGGGCCTGTACTCCGAAGAGATTGCCGCCACCGGAGAGCAGATCGGCAACTTCCCCCAGGCGTTCACCCACCTAGCCCTGATCGACGCGGCACTGTCGCTGAACGCAGCGCTCGACGCCCGAGGAAAAGCGGTTACAAGCTAACCGCAGCGCTCCGCCCCGTCAGGCTTCGCTCAACCGGTCCTCAGCTGCCCGCCATGATGCGGGCCTTTTGCGCCTGGAACTCGGCCTCGGTGAGGACCCCTGCCGACTTGAGCTCGCCTAGCTGCTGCAGTTGGTCAAGCATGCTGTCTTGGCTAGACGGCACCGGCTGCGCCGGAGGCGGCGGAGGCGGCGGAGGGGCGTATTCCTGCGCCGGCTGCTCTTGGGCGGCCCAGCGGTTTGCCTGCCGGCGCGACACACGGTTCGACACGGCGGTCGCCGTGCCGGCCACTACGGCAGTGCGCGCCATTCCACCAATTAGTCCCACGGGTTCAGCCTTTCTCTTGGTAACTCGAGTTAGCGCCGACGTCGGCGGACTCCATCGCATCGAGCGCGGCCAGTACGTCGTCGGCCGGGATGCGCCCGCTGGCGATCACGTCGGCGCCGTTTCGCCGCATGGCCGAGACGAACGGGCCGGCCCAGGTGTTCTCGTACACAAGCAGCCCCACGGCGCTGCCCGGCTCGATGAGCTCGACGGCCTGACGGAGATCCTCGTCATCGAGGAGGCCGGATTCGGCGCCCTCGAAGACGGCCAAATCGAGCGTTCCGTCACCATCCAGATCCGCAACGGCTGCCGCGGTAAAGGTCCCGTCCGGCTCCCGCTTGACGAATCTCAGGTCGAGGACTCGAATGATCCCCCGGTCCACCAGGTCGACCAGAATGCCCAAACCCTCACCGGTCAGTTTCGCTTGCGGAAACTCAAGCGCCAGGTAATCGATTGGTCCCACATCCTGTTGGGTCATGCTCCACCTCCCATTGCCGCGGCCAGACACCGTAAGACGTACGCGCTCATGTCGTTCGCCTGCGATGCTGTCATCGGCAGATTCAGGCGGCTTCACCCCTCAAGGGTGATTCCACTCCGACGTTGATCATGCGACCGTCGTTTCGAGCCCCCGGGCGAGATAGCTGCTTCAGGAGACGCCAGCAGGACGGCGCGCGACGATGGCATCCGACGAACGGAGCCGCCGGTTCCGAACCGGGCCACGCCGACTTGCGCACAGCGCGCTGAGGGTCGAAGTCGCCATCTCGTGCGTCGGACAAGCGTAGAAAGGTGGCGGAGAGATGAATGTCGATCAACAGGACGAGAGTCTGCAAGAGCGCCTCGCCAGGCTTGAAGGGGAAAACGCGGCGCTGCGTGCACGCCTGGAGAGCCCGCCACCGGAAGCGCCCAGTGCAGAGGCTGAGGTACACCGGGGCCGGGGTCGATGGTGGACCGTGCTCGCTGTTGTGCTAGTCGTGCTCGGCTGTCTGCTCGCCCCGCTGGCCGTCATCGGAGGCTGGGGAAAGTCAATCCTCACCGACACCGACGCATTCGTGGCCACATACGCACCGCTGGCCCGCGACCCCGCGGTTCAGGGCTACATCGTGGATCAGGCTGCGACGTCGATCAACGCCAACCTCGACGTCGAACAACTCACCTCCGACGTCATCGATGGGATCAAGTCACTCGGCGTCAGGCCACGAGCCAGCGTCGCGCTCGACGCATTGAAGGCACCCGCAACGCAGGGCATCCAGAACTTGATCCGAAACGGCATCAGCGCCTTCGTCGCTTCCGAGGCCTTTGTCCAAACCTGGGAGCGCGCACTGCGGATCAGCCACACCCAGCTGTTGGCGACGCTGGGCAACGATCCTAATGCTCTACTCGCCGCCTCAGCCGACGGCACCATTGGCGTTCAATTGGGACCGATCGTGGAAGACGTCAAGGCAGCCCTGCTGGCTCGCGACATCAACCTCGCGGCCCGCATACCGGCAATCGACCGGACCATACCCATCGCCCAGTCGGACCAAATTCCGACGGTCCAGACGGCGTATCGCGCGATCATCGCGGTCGGCACCTGGCTGCCATGGGTTGCACTGATTCTTCTCACCGCGGGCGTCTTGGTAGCACGTCGACGCAGCGTCGCTCTGGTCTGGACAGCGATTGGTCTGAGCCTGTCGATGTTTGTGCTTCTCCTCGCGTTCGCGATTGGACGGGCCGTGCTGCTGACCGCTGTGCCGGCGGCACTGGTTCCGGGCAGCGTCACGACCCTGCTCTACGACACGGCAACGGTCGCGATGAAGGACACGGCCCTCTCCGCCCTGGTCCTAGGTGTTGCGATCGCCCTTGTCGGCTGGTTGGCCGGGCCCTTCCGGACTCCGAGCAAGCTGCGAGGCTTCTACAACGACGGCATCGCCGGTGTGCGGCGCAACGCCGAGCAGCACGGCGTGACGACCGGCCGGGTGGGCGCCTGGGTGCACGCGCAGCGCCGGGTGCTGCACGTCATCATTGCCGTCGGCGCGACGCTCGCCCTCATCCTGCTTCGGCCGCTCTCCGGAGCGGCGATCATGTGGACGCTGCTCATCACCGTGCTAGCGCTTCTCGTCCTGTCGTTGGTAGAGCGCCCGCAGACAGACGCTGCGTCGGAGCGGCTGGGCCAACCGCTCCCAGCCGGGGGCTGACCTGACGACCACCGCACGGCAATTTCGAGCAGATTAACTCGGGTTGTCTGTTACCGCTCTCGGCCGCTAGGACCGCCTTGCTGGGGGACATCTTGGGCAGTGGCCGTCCGGAGCGTGCCCGGCAGCATCACCGCAGCAGCCAGCCCAATCACACCAACCACACCAAGAGAGGTCATCGCTAGTGCATACGCGCGGCCCGGCGTTGCGGTGATGCCGGCGACAAGGATCGTGCCGGCGACGGCGGTGCCGAGAGAGGAACCGAGATTGGACACACTGCGCGAGAGGCCCGAGATTTCGCCTTGCTGACTCTCAGCGAAGCTGGACTGCACGACGTTGACCGACGGGGTGAGCATCGCACCAAGACCGAGTCCGATGAGGAGCAGGCCGGGCGCGAACGCCCAGGCTGTCGGAGAACCACTCACCAACAACAGCAAGACGCCAATCCCGGCGATAGTCAGAACGAACCCGGCAAAGATAAGTGTCCGCTGTGCATACCGCTTCGCGAGCCGCTCCGCGGCAAGTGAGGAGGCAAGCAACCCCACCGTTGCAGCGGTGAAGATCACGCCGGTCTCGATGGCGTTGTAGCCGCGAATGACTTGCAGATAGGCCGATACCACAAACGATGTACCCATGAGCATCAGCCATTGGGTGTTTTGGGTCACCAGGCCGAAATTTGAGGTGCGATTGCGGAAGAGACTCGTCGACAGCAGGGGCTCCTTGCCGGCCCGCTCCTTGGCACGCACCGATCGGAAGAACAACAGAAGGACGAGAAAGCCGGCGATGATCAAGATCACGGTAACCCAGATGTTGTTGTCTGCAGCCAGGATGCCGATGACCACGAGCACCAGGCCGATGGCCGAGAGGATTGCGCCGCCGGTGTCGAACGACCGGGTCGGGCCGGGCGGCAGTGGATCGATGATGCGTCGACTGAGCAGAATGATCACAGCAATGATCAGGGTCTGGAAGAGAAAGGCGGCCCTCCAGCTGATTGCGGACGTGATGAAGCCACCGATCAACGGACCCGCAGCCGCACCGATGCCTCCTAGAGCGCTGATCACCCCAAAGGCACGGGCTCGGGACGTGACCTCCGTGAACAGCAACGTGGTGAGGATGTAAACGGGCGGTATCAGCAGTGCTGTGCCGACACCTTCCAGTATGGAGTAGCCGATGATCAGCACTCCAAGATTTGGGGAGACCGCGCTCAGCATGGCACCGACACCGTAGATGATCAGTCCGAGCAGGAAGCACCGCTTGCGGCCGTACTTGTCGGTCAACTTTCCCCCGGGAATCATCAGCGCCGCCATGACCAACAGGAAGAGCGTGATCGCGATCTGGACGCCCTGAACGGTTGTGTCCAA
This sequence comes from Propionibacteriaceae bacterium, assembly GCA_035641455.1. Classification (GTDB taxonomy): domain Bacteria; phylum Actinomycetota; class Actinomycetes; order Propionibacteriales; family Propionibacteriaceae; genus Microlunatus. The sequence goes on from DASQUD010000283.1 coordinate 13,694, forward strand.
GTCCTCGCTGATGTCGGTGATCATCACGTTCATGTTCGAGCCGGCGAAGCTGCAGATGAACTGAGCGAGCGCTAGGGGCGCGAGTATGTGTCGCAGGTTTCCCGATCCGTGCTCGACGGAGCCATTCTGAGCCACTCTTCCCACCCGCTTCCGACCGCCGGTCTGCGGATGGCGGCTCACCGAGGCATCCTCTCACTCCGCAGACCGCCGCGAAATCGCCCAGTGCGGGTGAGGGCTGACGCGAGTTGACTGTCAGAGCATGGTCACATCCTGGGCGCGATGACGGCAATCCACGCCACACTTGCTCGATCACGGTAGGTGTCACGCGGCTGAACCGCGACAAACGAAAGGTGGCAGCTATGGCCGAGAACGAGGAGGCTCCGCACGATCTCTACATCGCGGCGTACGGTGACGGCTCGGTCGCGGAGGAGGCCTGGAACGCGGTCAGGCTGCTCGCCGCCGACAAGGTGATCGAGGTCGACGCCTTGGCCCTGGTCAATCGCGACAGCGACGGGAAAATCCATGTCAAGGACATCAGCCACGAAACCGGCATCGGCGCGACCATCGGCGCCGTCGGTGGTGCCCTGGTCGGGCTGATCTTCCCACCATCGCTGCTCGCCACCGCCGCCCTGGGCGGCGCGATCGGCGCCGGCACCGGTGCCGTAGTCGACCGAGTCATCAAGAGGCAGATCAAGGCAGACGTCGAGTCGACGCTCCCCACAGGCGGCTCGGGGATTTTGGTGATCTTCGACGAGCAGTGGGTTGACCAGGTGGAGCAGGCCCTGCGCAACGCCGACACGATCAAGCGAGATCACCTGCATGATGACGACCGCGAGGAGACCTCGTAGGCAGACGCGGGGCAGGGCGGGCACGTGCTGGGCTGTGGATGGACCTGAGTTGTGCTTTGTGGCCCATTCGACGGGGTATTGGGTCACCGAAGGCCTGAAGGTAAGCAGCCGGCCACAATGAAGGAAGACCCCATGACTGACACGCTCAACGATCCTGACGTCGTCGACGTCTTATCCACTGACCACCTTGAGGCTCTCGACCTGATCAGGCAGATCAGGGGGACCCTGGACGCCGAGCAACGGCGTGACCTGGCCGACACCCTCATCAGCGAGATCGTGCGGCATGCGGTGGCCGAGGAGATGTACGTCTACCCGGCGATCCGCAAGCATCTGCCCAATGGCGAAGAGGTCGCCAAGCACGACGCCGACGAGCACAAGGAGCTCGAGCAGGCGATGAAGAAGCTGGAGGGGGCGGACGCCGACAGTGCGGAGTTCAGCCAGCTGCTCGATGAGTTCGAGGCGTCATTGCGACACCATGTCAATGATGAGGAGACCGACCAGTTCCCCGAGCTGCGAGCCAGGATTCCGCGAGAAGAACTGGTCGAGATGGCGGGCAAGGTTGAGGCGGCAAAGAAGCTCGCCCCAACTCGGCCGCATCCCCTTGCTCCGAACAGCCAGCTGTTCCACAAGCTCGTCGGCCCCGGAGTGGGCATGGTCGATCGCCTGCGGGACAAGCTGACCGGGCGCTCAACCTAACCCCCGATATGAGGTTCTGGACCGCGAAATGTTGATCATCGGTGGTATCACGGTGAACGAGGTCCTGCTGTCTACGCTGTTCTTCACATGTGAGACCTGCGGAAATCACGCCGGACATCAGCTGACCAAGCACAGCAGAAAGTTCTCGCTGTTCTTCATCCCGATCTTCACCGTGGGCAGTCAGTATCTCGATACGTGTACTGCATGCGGGCGAGTTCTCGAAGTCAGCAAAGACCAGGCTGAGGCGGCCGCGAGTCAAGCAGGTCCCGACCTGCGCTGATCGCCGGCAGTGGGACCCGTCGAGGATCCAGTGGTGAGGTTGACGCCACGGACGGCTTGCTTGATGGCAGCAATTGTCGGCGGGGCGACGCTCAGCGACCGCACACCCAGGGAAAGCAGCGTCGACGTGGCGTTGGGATCTGCTGCGATCTCTCCGCACAGTGACACGTGCGCTCCAGCCGACTGCCGGCACAGCTCCTCGATGAGCCGCAACACGCCTGGATCAAGCGGGTTCGCCAGAGCGGCGACGGCGGCGTTGCCCCGATCCACGGCGAGCGCGTACTGCGTCAGGTCGTTCGTGCCGACGCTGAAAAAGTCGACGTGTGGCACGAACTCCGATGCTCTGAGCGCCACCGCGGGCACTTCCACCATGATGCCGACCTCCAGATTCCTCGGCCGCCGCCCGTCGCTAGCCTCCTCCAGAAGACTGAGTGCAGCCCGCAACTCCTCGACTGTGGTGATCATCGGGAACATCACGCGGACCGGTGCGGATGCGTCGACTTCGCAGATCGCCCGCAGCTGATCGCGGAGAAGTCCCGGTCGGCGCAGTGAAAGGCGGATGCCTCGGAGCCCGAGGAACGGATTGCCTTCCGTGCCTGTCGGCAGAAACGGCATTGGCTTGTCCGCTCCGGCGTCGAAGGTGCGGAACGTGACCGGGCGCCCTTCGAGGATGTCGGTGATCGCGCGGTACGCCACGATCTGCTCCTGCACCGACGGCGGTTCCTCATGGGACGGAAAAAGGAACTCGGTCCGGACCAAGCCCACGCCATCGGCATGCGCATCCACGGCCGCTTGAGCATCATCGATGGATGCGACATTCGCCAGCACAGCAACCTGGACGCCGTCCTGGGTGATTGCAGGCGCAGCGGCTGCACGCCTGTCGACGACCTCCACCTGCAGCCGTTCCGTCACCCGTCGGGTGTAGGCGGCCACGAGGTCCTCCGGAGGCGACTCGAGCAAAATGCCGTCGGTGGCGTCGACAACAAGGGGCGTACCGTCCTCGATGGCAAGCACGTC